>CALWUZ010000036.1 GCA_944384845.1 uncultured Clostridia bacterium | reverse complement strand
GACTGTCTGACTTCTTCCGCCTTGTTATCCGGGACCTGTTTGGGCCTCTGCTTTGCTATACCCTTTTTGAGCCATCTGGTTTTTCGCATCCACTCATTTTTGGGGTTGACTTTTAATAGTTAATCTTTATACCGCTGTGCGGAAATATCGTCTTTGCCGCTGAATGCCCTATTATTCTCGTATGCAGCGGAAACAGCGTATACATTAAAACAAGCGCCGTTTTTTCAGCGCTTGAAGGAAGTATAGAGTATAATTCCGAGCTTACGGATTTTATCAGCGAAGACTTTCCGAATGAGCTTAAAAGCTTAAATAATACTTCAGACAGCATACGCGTACACGAAAACCGCATTGATTTTCTATTGCTTGCGGAAAAAAACGGTTACAGCGGCAGCTGGATGCGGCTGCAGTTCGCCCCGCGCACAGAGCAGCCTGTAAAAATATGCTTTTCACTTACTTCCGGAAGTTTTGCCGTAACACTTTCCGCGGAGCGCCGGTCCTGCAGCCGAACCGACTTTTACGGATATATGAATCAACAAAAAGGTGATGTTAATCTTGACCAAGCGGTTGACATCCGCGATATTATCCGCATAAAAAAATACTTTTCCGGCACGATTTCAAACGGACAATTTTCGGAAATAAACGCAGACTGCAACGAAGATTATTCCGTGAACGCACACGACCTTGCCGCACTGTGTAAAATGCTGCTTGAATAAACCGTAAAGATATTTTCTTTGCAGCCGTCCGGCGAACTGTAATAAAGGCGGCCGGTTTCCAAAGAAGTTCTTTTTCGCCAGTCAGCGAAGCCTTTTTGAACCATTCGTTTAACTTGTGATTTTCTTCATACAAAAAGATGGCTGCAGTTTAAATTTTTTAAACTGCAGCCATCTTGCATTTGAAAATATTTTCTTTAGACTTTACCTGAGTCATAAGCTTAATGTTCTTTATACAATATTGCAAGAAGATATTATTTATATAAAAACAAATCCTGTGAAGGTTCCGAAAAAATTAATTATACCGGTAAAAATTCATTTAAAAAATCTTCAACAGTTCCTATCACGCCATAATCTGCAAATCTGAATATCGGGGCGTTTTTGTCGGTATTAACAGCTATCACCGTGCCTGAGCGGCGTATTCCCACAATATGATGCATAGCGCCCGAAATGCCGAGAGCAATATAAACATCAGGATTTACAGTCTTTCCGGTAAGACCCACCTGAATTTCATAAGGTAAATAATCATTATCCACTATTTTTCTTGTGGCGGCTATTGCGCCGCCGAATTTTTTGACAAGTTTATTGATTTCAGATATATGTGCACGCGCGCCATAGCCAATGCCTATTATTATTCGTTCTGTTTTTTCCTCGGGAGTGCGTATCGTCGCCATAGCAGGTGAAGTAATACAATAAATTTTGGCAATTATATCTCCGGAGCAGGCAGGGCGGTACATATAAAGCTTTTCACCGTCAGTCTCAAGGGAGGTGCAATCGGCACAAAGTCCTGTTTGAAGCTGTACTGCTACACGAGGAGCTATTTCCTTGCTTAAAGCATCGCTTCCCCACAAAACCGCATCGGGACCTGCCGCACGGATTTTTTCCGCCATAATTTCGGGATTTTCTATTTTGTGCACAGTAATATTTTCGCCCACCGTTTCAGCCATATTCACCACGGCTTTACCCACGCACCAAACGTTTTTAAGTTTTTTTTCGCTTACAATCGCCGGTGTGGCTTTCCGCATACTCTTTTCAAGTCCGGCTTTTATCACATTATTAAGCTCGGAAGGCTCAATAAATCGGCATTTGCGCCAATCCTCACTGTTCTCAAAGGTTTTTATTACCCTTGTCGGAGAGCCGGCAAGCCCGCAGCGTAAGATGTCAGCACCAAAAGCTTGTGCGTTCCAAACCTCTGCCTCAATTCTTTTTGAGCGAATACTTGGCAGCCGCAGCCTAAGGCTTTTTTCCACCGTAATAAGTGCCGGCAAATATACAGTTTTTTGTACGCCGGAGCGTGTTACAGCAATAAGCTCCTCCGCCATATCGGCCTTCATTACACCAGTCACAAGCGGCAGAGAAAGCATTTCCGAAATCGAAGGACCGACCTGACCGGTATCACCGTCAACCGACTGGCGGCCGCAGATTATAAGATCGGGCGAAAGCTTTTTCAGCGCCAGCGACAGCGTATACGCCGTAGCTAATGTATCTGCTCCCGCAAACGACTTATCACAGAGATGTACCGCCCGCACGGCACCAAGGCGGGTAAGATCGCTTAAAAAAACCGTTGTGCGCTCCGGTCCCATGCTCAAAAGAGTTATTTCGGAGTTTTTTATTCTGAGTGCCGTTTCATACGCAGACGCATCGAACGGATTTATCTCGCCGTCCGCCGATTGACGTATGCATACTGTAATTTTCACTTTATCACCTCAAGGAGTATATCGGCGCTAATGCGTCATGTATTTTTTTGTATTCTTCGAATACCTTATGATATTTTTCTGTATTTTCTGAATTTGGCTCCGTAACAGAATCCGGCTTTACACAGACTTTTACTGCTTCCTTTACATCGGAAAACACGCCCGCCGCAATTCCGGCAAGCATAGCCGAGCCAAAAGAAGAATCGCTGCATTCGGTTGTTTTAAGGGTAAGCCCCAGCACATCCGCAGTCATCTGCCGCCATATGCCGCCCTTTGCTCCGCCGCCTATAAGAACGGCGGTCTTTTTATGCTCTATACCTATGCTGTCAAGCGTGATTTCGGAATCAAGCAGAGAATAGCATACCCCCTCAAGCACGGCTCTTGTAAAATGCGCCTTGGTATGAGTCGCACGAACTCCGGTAAAGCTTCCGCACAGCGCCGGATCGGCATAGGGCGTCAGCTCCCCGTTAATATACGGATGGAAAATAAGTCCGTCGCACCCTATCGGTATATTGCCGGCGGAAGAATCAAGCTCTTTGTAGCTCCCGCCGAATGTATCCCTGTACCACCTGTATGAGGATGCCGCTGCCTTGGTGGCTGTTCCCGGATACCACAGCCCCTTTTCTATATGCGAATAATTGACCAGGTGGCGGTTCGGATACGCTCTGTCGGTTATAACGCATATCCGCCCTGCCGTGGCAAGCTTTACCGTAGTGTCGCCCCTGTTTACCGCTCCGCTCGCAAACATCTCCATACAGGTGTCGGTAGTGCCGCAGACAACCGGGGTTCCGGCGGCAAGACCGGTTTCTTCTGCCGCTTTCACAGTAACGCCTCCTATAATATCCGACGGGGACACTACCGGCGGCAAAGCCGAGACATCAATGCCGGCGAGTGCGCAAAGCTCTTCTGACCATTCCAATTTATTGCAGTCGAAAAGCATACTGCCCTCAGCCTCAATGTAATCGGTGCACCACACGCCTGTAAGCCTGTAGCGTATAAAGTCCTTTTCAAAAAATATATGTCTGATATTTTTAAAAACGTCCGGTTCGTTTTCCTTTATCCACAAAAGCTGCGGAAGCGTCCATATCGTATCAGGAAGATGAAAGGCCGTTTTAAAGATTACATCGCCGAAATTCTTATTAAGATATTCCGCCTGCCTGCGTGAACGGCTGTCCGTCCAATGAACGGCAGACCGCAGCGGATTAAAATTCTTATCGCACAAAACGGCTGTGTGCGTAGCCGAATCAACCGCGAGACACAGAATATCAGCCGGATTTGCGGAGCTTTTTTCAAAAAGCTCCGCAACATTTTGCTTCAGCGCCCGAAGCCAGTCATCAGGCAACTGTTCGCAGGCGCCTGACGCTGGGTAAAGCGTGGGATATTCTGCGGTGCTCTCGGCTTTGATTTTTCCGTCCGTACCGATAAGCGTCGCTTTTGAAGAACCGCCGCCGAAATCTATTCCCAACAGATATTTCATAAATACAGCCTCTCTTACGCGTAATTTTCTCCGAAAGCATCAGGACGCCAATAGAATTGTTCGGTTTTATCCGTTATTTAACCCAATCGTGCTCCGGGTCATTGCTGCGGTTAAAGCCCTGATACTCTCCCGCCATAAGCCATAAAAAATAGGTCTTGTATCCGGGAGTTGAAACCGTTGTGTGATAGCCCCGCGGAAATTCAACCAGCTCATCGTTTTTGACGCGGTAAGCCTCATCAATATCACCGTCGGCGGTGTAAAGACACTGTACGGCAAAGCCCTGCTCAGGGTCAAACAGGAAATAGTAAATTTCCTCCGCTATACATTCCGCCGGCATATTATCCTCGTCATGCTTATGCGGCGGGAAGCCCGCCCAGTTGCCCTCGGTGCAGTATGCCTCGCCCACCGTCAGTGCCTTAGCGTTTGAATTTTCGTCAATAATGAAGCTGGTTTCACGCTGAAAAGGCTGCCTGCCCAGAAGCTTTAATACAACATGGTCTTCCCTTAAAAGCTGAGGCTCGGTTTTTATGCTTACCGGAGCGGCGCAGACGGCGATTTTAATATGGTCGGCAGCGATTATTGTGAGACTCTGTTCAATCGGCATATAAAAGCTCTCCGCTCTGCGGTTTTCAAAAACATTGCTGCGGTTTCCTATATTCTCCCATTTTTCGCCGTTTACAAGAACATCACAATGCCCCTCAAGCATTATAAAAGCGGTTTCCTTATTACCGGTAAAAAAATCAAGGCTTTCTCCGGCATCAAGCTCAATAATCCCGAACTCCAGCATTTTAAGGCTGCATTCCCCTATTTTGCAAATCGGCGTATATCCTGCCGCCGGAGTATATTTCTTTTTATAATTCATAACCGTTCTCCTTTAAATACTTTCTGACCGTTTCAAAATCCGGCACGCTCTCCCTTGCCCCGATTCCGGTGCATTTAACGGCGGAAACCGCGCTGGCGAAATAACAGCATTTATAATAATCATAGCCTTTTATCACGCCCGCGGCAAAGGCGCCGTGAAAAACGTCGCCGGCTCCGTTGGAATCGACCACGTCGGCGGGCAGAGCCGGATATTCCCTCATACCGCCTGCGTCAAGCATTATTCCGCCTTTTTTGCCCTGAGTTATTACAACAACTTCCGGACGGTACTTTGAATACAGCTTTTCCGCCGCCGTCATAGCATCAGCGCAGCCTGTATGTCCCAGCGCAAATTCTTCCGACGGAATAAGAATATCCGCGTACGGCAGCAGCCTTTCCACTCCCTCATAGAGCCCGCCCGCGTCGTAAAGCACCTTTGTGCCGTTTTCACGGGCAATTTTTACCGCCTGCGCGGCGGCATTCATCTCATTTCCGTCAATCATAAGCAAATCCGCGGCTTTTAAAGCTTCCGTCTGAGCGCTGTCAAGCGTCAGCTCAGGAAGATTTCCCTTGTCGAACACGCAGGTGCGGCTTTTGCTCTCGGCGCTCAGCATTACCACCGATGTAAAGGAGCGAAAGCCGTTTTCTATATGGACAAGAGAGGTGTCCACACCGTATTTCTTAAAATCCTCTGCTAAAAATTTTCCACCCGAATCATTTGAAAGGACACCGATAAAAGCGGTTTCGGCGCCCAGTCTCTGCGCCGCGACAAGACCGGTCGCCACAGGTCCGCCGCCCGCCGGTTTAAATGATACTGCGCTGAGCTTTGTGTCCTCTTCCGGATAATTCGGAACGGTGATAAGCGTATCCATAACGCAGGCGCCGATACCTACTATTTCTTTCATAATTTTACGCCTTTCCGTCCGCCCCGACAAGCCTTATTTTTTCCTCCGCGAGTCTTTTGACCGATTCAATCGAGGGCTTCATAAACAGATCTACCGCAAGACTCCTGCCGGGATTTTCAAGCTCAGCCTTAGCGCCGTCAGCAAAGGCGCAGCAGACGTCCGTTCCGATATTCATCTTGCGTATTCCCGCCGCCACTGCCGCCTTTACCTGATCGTCCGGTATGCCGGAACCGCCATGCAGCACAAGCGGAATACCTCCCGTCGCCTTTCTGATCGCTTTTACTCTTTCAATATCAAGCTTCGGCGGCTTTTTATAATGCCCGTGAGCATTGCCTATAAGCACCGCAAGACACGCGACACCGGTCCGTCTTACAAACTCGGCAGCATCATCCGGATTTGTAAATTCATCCATTGCGTCATCGTTGACGCTGCCGATATGACCGAGCTCCCCCTCCACCTGAACTCCGACAGTTCCGCATATATCGGCGATATGCTTTGTTAAAGCGACATTATCCTCAAACGAATGCTCGGATCCGTCGAGCATTATGCCGGAGGCGCCTGAACGAAGCGCCTTAATAACCTCATACTCCGACGGTCCGTGATCCAGATGAAAGCAGACCGGAACAGTCATCTTTTTCGCGGCAGCAAGTATCACAGGCGCTAAATAATACCCAGCCTCCTCATTGAAAAGCCGTGGATATACCTGCATTATAACCGGCGCTCTGAGCTCCTCAGCCGCTTCAGCGACTCCCATAACGGTTTCCATATTATAAACATTAAAAGCGGGTATACAGAAATTGCCGTTTTCCGCCATATCTATTACTTTTTTCAAGGTTACCAGCATTTTTTACCCCTCCGGATTAAGCTAATATAAGATCTTCAAGAGACAGAATTTCCACCTTGTCCTGAGCGGCGTTTTTCAAAGCGGCATACTCGGACACCGACGCCGTCACCATCGCGGTCCCGCCTATGCTTTCGGCGTTAAAAATACGTCGCTTTGAAACCTCGGCAATAACGTCCGGCAGATACTGCGCCATTAAAATATTTCCCGCCCAGACTGTTTCCTTGCGGTTTAAAAGCATTTCATGAAGCGCGGCATACGAAGATATTATTTCCCTCGGCTCCTCTGTTTCCTCCAAATCGCGGGAAAGCTGGTAAGGATCCTGAAAGACCACTGTTTTTCCGGTCTTTTCGGGCTTTAGCCTGCCGTCCCTTAAAAGTCCGGCGACAAACGCGGTAAAGGTAACCGTCTGCGCACCCGTTTCAATGCCGTATTCCTTATATGTACGCTTTATTATCTTCGCATCGTTTGGGTCATAAATCACAACCGTTTTATATTCATTCATAACCTTTGCGGCTTTGTTCATCTGCTGTTTGGCTTCGTCTGCCGCCCCGATCAGAAAATCAAGCTGCGCGCCCGATTCGGGTTCGTCTTCAAGCAGAGTGAATTTCACATTTGCCTTTTCAAGCACCTTAGCCGCTTTTACCGCCTGTTCAGGCACCATACAGCGGGCGTCGGTACCGAGAAAAAGCAGTATATCGGTTTTTTCGGAGTGGGCGGAAATCATTTTCTGCAAATCCCTTGAAATTTCCTTTTTTCCGTAGGCATTACCGGTTTCGAGACAGTTATCCACAAGTGTATTTATATATTCCGGCAGCTTGTTCTCAAGCGCCGCCTGAAGTCTTGTTTCCTTAGTAAACATTACCGGGTCCCAGCCGGTAACGCATACGCTGACACAGCCTCCGCAGGTACAACATTCATATATGTTATCCATAATCTCCTCAAGCTGCATCGCTCCCCTGTTTACCAGCGAGATACCGAGCGCCCTCGCCCTTGCCGTGCTGCGCTCATGACCGGTGGCGTTGCCTATCGGGCAGATATGATGGCACATCCAGCAAAAGCGGCAGGAATCGACGTGCTGCTTTGATTTTTCAGACATATTCATGACTTTCTCCTCCTTACAGACCGAGCTTAAACGGATTCATAATTCCGTTGGGGTCAAGAGACTTTTTAAGTCCCTCAAATACCTGCATAGCGGGACCGTACTGCTCCTTCATAAGTCTGCCCAGCTTAATTCCCACGCCGTGATGGTCGTTTACAACGCCGCCGTGCGCAAGCGCCGTGCGTACTCCGCAGGTCCATACTGCCTGATGAAGCCTCAGCGCCTCCACCGGGTCTTCAGGCACGTCTTTTCCGTCAATAATAAAACGGTCATAAACCATAGCGCCCCATTCATACCAGTGCGAAAAATGCGCTATAAATTTTGCCTGCGGGAAGTTAGTTTCAACGGCTTCCTTCATCGCCCAGTATATCTCCTCGATTTTACCGTAAGGCGCTATGGTATCCATAGTACCGAACATCTGAGGAATATCCATCATATAGCCGGGATAGAAAAAGGTGATTTTTTCCTCCCACCATTTTTTACCGTATTCGTCGCCCAAATCCTCCGCTCCGTATTTAGCAAAGGTTTTAAGCAGTATCTTTTCTTCAACCTCCACCATATCGCGGTCGCCCTCGTAAGCGACGTTCATAAAGGCGCCCCTGCGCTCGACTCCGACGATTTTCTTAATGAGCGAGGAGGTTTCTGCCTCATCGTAAAGCCGCATCACAGACGGCTTGAACTTCTGCAGCAGCTCGCGCGCCGCCTTAAAAGCTCCCTCCATATCCTGAAACAGAAAGCCGCGGAAACGGCGCTCCTCGGGCTGGTCAAAAATTCTGATCTGCGCCTTTGTAATTATGCCGAGCGTTCCTTCGGAGCCTATAAATATCTGGTTAAGGTCGGGTCCCGCCGCGTGCTTCGGCGCAGGCGAGGTGTAAATAATATCTCCGTTCGGAAGCACAACCTCCATTTGAAGCACCATATCGTCGATCTTCCCGTACTTTGTAGAGCATACGCCTATTCCCCTGTGAGCCAAAAAGCCCCCTACAGTCGAGCAGGTAAGGCTTGACGGATAGTGCATAGTTGCCTTTCCGACCTCGTTTGCTGCCCATTCGATATGCTTGTAAATAGCGCCGGTTCCGCATTCTATGTACATACCCTCGGTGTTGACCTCGTATATCCGGTTCATACGCTTTGTATCAAGAACTATGCCGCCGCATACGGGAAGGGCGCCGCCCTGCGTGCCGCCTCCGGCTCCCCAGGTCGTGACCGGAATTTTATAGTAATTCGCTATTTTCACTACCTTTGAAACTTCCCCGGCGTCCTTCGGACATACAACAAAATCCGCCTCCGGCATACGGCAGCCGCGGTCCGCCCACATACGTGACAGCCAGTAGTAATCAACGCTGTGCGTCACCTTGTCAATAGATCTTGTAGAGCAGTTTTCCTTTCCGACCGCGTCCTCAAGCTCGGTCAGAATCATCGCGAAAAGAAATTCATTCATCTGATACTGCATAATTCTTTCTCCTTTTTATTTTTCCAGTGTCGTATCCGCCTTAAGATTCGGGAAATACTTGCAGAACTCTTTTATTTCCCTGCGGTAATCGCCCAGAATCTCGACAAAATGATGGATATACGGACCGTCCAGCAGTCTGTCCTCCACCGCCTGCAGATCATCAAATTCACCCCATATATATGTACCATGGGTCTGCGGACCGTCCGTAGTACGGCAGACAAGCGGCAGTATCATATAATTCCCGCTTTCCTGATCTATCCGCGCCACGGTATAGGTTCCGTCCTTTGCCCTGAACCATTCGCGCTGATTAACAAGGCGCGCCGTGCTGTCTTTCCCGCTTTCCGCCTTCTGAGAAAGCGGGAAAGGACCGCAGTGCCATAACAGCTCGGCGTTCCTGTTTTCGGGATGCCGCACCGTAAACTCCCCGAACAGCGGCCTGCCGTCTCCCAGCGCCGCGCATTTAAGCAGCGCCATCGTCATCGCACAGTGAACGTCGCTCTCGCACGAAATTATATAACCCATATCATTCAGTATTCCGTATACCGCGCAGGGCGCGAGACCGTCAAACATTATCGGCGTCGCGGTCCAGCATTCCGCGGATATAACGTCAAGATCAAATTCCTCAAATAAATTTTTATACATAACCGCAAGAGTTGCCATACGGTCTATGTACTGAGGAGTCAAATCGTCCATTGTGTAGTTCGCAAGTATATAGCCGGCGATTTCCGCAATCTCTTCTTTGCAGGCTTCGGCGGCGGTCTTCATACGCTGTTCAATTACAGCGAAATTTATCGGGATAATTTTAACCCCGAACTTTTCCATAAGCTCGCCCTCGTTCCAGATTACCGAAAAGAAAGGAGCCGGTCTCGCACCCACCTGTCCTATGCGCATGCCCCTGAAATTTTTAACCATACACGCCACACGGAAAAATGATTTGATTCCGGCGCTGAATTCTTCTGAGTCAACGCGGCAGCACGGCAGGTGTGAAAACGGTATATGAAAGCGCTGGAGCTGTCTTGAAACGCCGAAAAGACCGCACTGACTGTCGGTAGGGCGCATACCGTCCTTATAATATTCATCGTCAAGCGGAGCCCACAAAAGCACCGGCTTGCCAAGAGCTCCGGCAATATCCGCCGCGGCCTCCTCATTGCCGAAATTGCAGTTAATTATCATTACGGCGTCAACATTTTCCGCTTTGAAGCGTTCAACAGCCTGAGCGGAGGAAACCCCGTCAAAAATAAGGTCGCTGCATCCAAGTCCCTTTGTATCAACAAACGAGATTTTTTCATCAGAAAAATTTTTCTCTATATACTCAACAAAGCGGCGGCCCCTTTCCTCCGCCGAAACCCAGGTCAGAAATGTTCCCGCCGGACGGTTTGTTGTATTGCGCCTTAACGGAACAAGACCGATCTTTACCCTGTAATCAAACACTGAACCACTCCCCTGATACTTTTCTTAGTTCAGCATATCAGACTTCAAACGTTTTTTCAACTCAAATTGAAATCTTTTTTCATTTTTATTGTTTTATTTCCGGAAATATAGTATAATAATGAAAAATATTTTCATTTTGAGGTGCAAAATGGAATCAACGCTGCATAAAATAAAAACTCTTTATTTTGATATGGGGCCTGCGGAAAAACGCATTGCGGACAATGTTCTTGAAAACTCGCAGGAATTGGCGGAGCTCACCGTAAACGAGCTGGCGGAAAGATGCCGCTGCGGCAGCGCTACGGTGGTTCGTTTCGCCCGCCGTCTGGGCTTCAGCGGCTATCAGGGCTTGAAATACGGGCTTGCCCGGGAAATGCAGTCGGTTTCAAAATTAGACCGGCAGATACTTAAAAGCGACAGCTGCTTTGAAATTTTCCGAAAGCAGTCGGCGGAAATATCCTTCGCTCTGCAAAGCACTCTGACCGTCCTTGAAGAAAGCCGCCTTAACACCGCCGCCGAAAAAATAATGAACGCCGAGCGCATCGCGGTTTTCGGACTCGGAAATTCCGCCTCAATAGCGCTGGACGCCGCTCATAAGTTTATGCGGCTGGGGCTTGACGCTCAGGCCTGTTCGGACAACCATATGCAGGCTATTGTCGCCTCACATCTTAACAGAAGCTGTGTTGCGATGGGAATTTCGCACTCGGGCGCCTCAAAGGATATTATAGAGGCCCTGGAGCTGTCTAAAATAGGCAGCGCGTCAACAATATGCATTACCAATCACGCCGACTCACCAATCGTAAAAGTATCTGATATTCCGCTTTTTACAAGCGCCGATGAAACCAAGCATTCCATACTCGCCCTCAGCTCAAGATACGCGCAGCTGGCAATTATAGACGCGATTTATTCTTACATTGTCGTCCGCTCGGATAAAGCGGCTTTGCAGGCTATATATAATACCGAGTATTCGCTGAAAAAGAAAAAAGTATCATTAATTTAAAAATTTTACGCATTACCGTTTTAAATTCAGATTGACAGCGGCTGCGATTCACCTTCCGTAATAGAGCGCCGGATTAAAAAAATTTAGGCGCTTAAAACTAAAAAGGCAACCTGCGAACAGGTCTTAAAGCGCCGGCTTGACCACCTCGACCGCGATTTTGCTCTTTTACAGATGCAGTCTGAAGAGCTGTCCGTCAGAGCCGGAAAAAATCAAATTAAAATGCCTTTAGCGGCATAAAAACACACCGTCTGCCCCAGCAAGGGCAGGCGGTGTCTGTTCATTTATCCGGATAAATCCCTCTTAAATATTTTTCAACCTCATTTGCAAAAATACAGGTATTTTATGCTATATTGAAATCTGCTCAACAGACGGCAATTTTCACGCCCTCCTTTAACACAGACTGATAAAACGGCAATACATTTTTAT
>CALWUZ010000035.1 GCA_944384845.1 uncultured Clostridia bacterium | reverse complement strand
GACAGGTCTGTATATAAAATACCGCATGACGGCTTTAAGCCCTTCATAGCGGGGCAGACCTTTACAAACTCCAAAGCCGAGAACGCGACAAAGATGATTGACGGAAGGCTTTACAATATGGTTTCGCGGCATGATTCGTATTATTCCAAAGTCGTGAGCGAGGAGCCGTGGAAGCCGGAGCGGTCGCATATTTCCTTTGCGTGGGTAAACGGGGAGAAAAATTATCCGCTGCCGTCTATTACAACCGAAGAAGACACTGCTGCGCGGAATTACTTTGCGGTGCAGCATAAAAAGGATATATACTGTTTTGTACATCTTGAGGATTACGGCGGCGGTAAGAGCGGGGCTATTTACCGGCTGGCCGACGATGAGAGCGGGTGGAGCATAGTGCCGGAGGAGGATATCTATGCGCCGGTTGTAATGACACATGCAAGACCGCAAAGGGATATTGTTGTAAAAATAGAAGAAGTTTTAGCCGACGGCGGTGTGCTTTTTGAAGGTTATAATCTTGTCTGCAACAGATATAAAATGATATATTCGCAAATTGCAAGTGCAAGTTGGACACCCGCATGAATAAAAATAGTTCGGCGTAAGCCGGACTTGACTGCCACACAGCAAGCACGGCTGTCGCTGTCAAGGATGCCGTAGGCAAGGCGCAGCCGGTGCCTTGACAGGGTCAGGCGGGTTTGCTATCCACCGCATACACTCGGTCAAGGAACGAATCAAACAGTTCCTCCGGTGTTGCGTACCCCAACTTCTTTCTGGGGCGTGCGTTCAGCTCATCCGCAGCCGATAGAATATACTCAGCAGAGTAGTTCTGCATGGAAGTGCCCTTGGGAACGAAGGCTCGGAGCAATCCGTTGTGGCGTTCATTTTGAGGTCGTTCCCATGAGGTGTAGGGATGGGCGAAGAACACCTCAGTGCCCCAGCTTTCACACTGCGCAAAGTCTGCGAACTCAGCTCCATTGTCAACGGTAATGGTCTTGAATACCTGTGCAAAGCGGTCGCCATATTCCTCTTTGAGCATCTGCATGGCAGCCATAACAGCTTCGCTCGTCTTTCCCGGAATCAAGAAAGCCAGGTAGTTTTCCGTCTTCTTTTCCAGAAGGGAAAACACAACAGCGTCCTTACCTGCGCGCTTACCAACCACGGTATCGCCTTCCCAATGGCCTTCTTCCGTGCGCTGAGAGGCAATTTCAGGCCGCAAATCAATGCTTTTGCCGAAGTTTTTCTTGTTTCCCCGGGGTTTGGCAGACTGCGTGTGCTTCCGCTTTACAGCTTCCGGCAACTCCATGATCCCAATGGGAAGATTACCTGCACACGCTTCATTATAGAGCGTGTGGGTACAGACCATCTCGTTATCCGGAAACAGACCGTGGCGTTTTGCGTAGCCGGCGCAGGCATCCAGAGACCACTTGTGCTCTCTGACCTGAGCAGCAACCCAGGATACGAATGCTCCGCAGGAAAGCAGTTTGTGCGGTTTCCGGGAACGGAACCGATTGGAACGGTATACAGCTTCACCGTGCTTGGCACTGTAGCCCGGAGTGCGACCCTTGCTCGACTTACGGGGCGGTGTGCCACGCCGCAGTTCGTTCCCGATCGTGGTAGGAGAACAACCCAACTCTCTGGCAATGGCTCTGTTGGACAGTCCTTGCCTCTTCAGGGCTTGAATAGCGCCTCTTTCTTCTCGCTGAAGATGTTGTCCGCTCTTGCGTTCCGGTAGATCTGTGATATAATGACGGCAGTCCATAGTGATTGCCCTCCCTCGATAAATGTTGTCTGGTAACTACATTTTATCATGCGGGTATATCACTATGGATTTTTCTTTTATGTGTCCAACTTCATTTTACAATTAACCTAAGATATTCGTTCGGAATTGTCATCAGATTTGCCTCATAGTCATAATCCTCGGCAAGCGGGTTTTCTCCGTTGACAAGAAAAAGCTTGCTGTAATTTGCGTCAAGCCCCGCGGGTCCGACCGAGGGATAGCTCGGAACAGACGGCTCATCTGAAGAGACGTCGGCTGACGACTGCCCGCCGGTTTCAGAGGATATGTTATCTTTTCCGCCCTTATCCGCAGACGAAAGCAAAGCGTTTACAGCAAAAATGATAAGCGCCGCCACCGCCGCAAGTATAACCGCGCAGAAGGATAAAAAAATTCTGCGCTTTATTATTGCCTTATGCCTTTGTTCCCTAGTCATCTTTCTCTCCGTCCCTTTATTCGTCAAGCTTGAGCACCGCCATAAACGCCTCCTGCGGCACCTCTACGGTGCCGAGCTTTCTCATGCGCTTTTTGCCTTCCTTCTGTTTTTCAAGCAGCTTTTTCTTTCGGGTTATATCGCCGCCGTAGCATTTTGCAAGCACGTCCTTCCTGAGCGCCTTTACCGTCTCGCGGGCTATTATCTTTCCTGAGACCGCCACCTGTATCGGCACTTCAAAAAGCTGCCTCGGGATATATTCCTTAAGCCTTTCGTCTATTTTCCGGGCGCGCGCGTAGGCGTTATCGCTGTGAACGATAAATGAAAGCGCGTCAACAACATCGCCCGCCAGCATCACATCAAGCTTTACAAGCTTGGATTTTTCGTAGCCCTTCGGCTCATAGTCATAACTCGCGTAGCCCTTTGTTCTTGATTTAAGCGCGTCAAAAAAGTCATATACTATTTCGCCCGTCGGCAGTACGTAATGTATATCCACACGGTCGCCCATATACTTCATATCGGTATATACGCCGCGGCGTTCCTCACATAGCTGCATTATGGTTCCCACATATTCGCTCGGACTGTATATATGCACGTCCGACACCGGCTCCAGCGCCTCAGCTATTACGGCGGGGTCGGGATAGTTTGTCGGATTGTCCACCGTCACGGTCTCGCCGCTTGTCAGCACAAATTTATATTCCACGCTCGGAGCAGTGGTGACAAGGTCGAGATTATATTCCCTTTCAAGCCCCTCCTGTACGATTTCCATATGCAGAAGACCCAGAAAGCCGCAGCGAAAGCCGAAGCCCAGCGCCCCGGAGCTTTCCGGCTCGAATAGCAGAGAAGCGTCGTTGAGGCTTAGCTTATCAAGCGCGTCCCGCAGGTCAGGATATTTCGCACCGTCCGCCGGATAGATACCGCAGAAAACAACGGGATTGACCCTGCGGTAGCCCTCGAGCGGCTCGTCCGCCGGGTGCTCGGCAAGCGTGACGGTATCGCCCACGCGCGCCTCGTTCACGGACTTTATCGAAGCGGTAAGATAGCCCACTTCGCCCGCGGCAAGCTCCTCGCACGGCTCCATAAAGGTCGCGCGCTTACGGCCGATTTCTACCGTATCAAAATCCGCGCCGGTCGCCATCATGCGTATCTTATCCCCTGCTTTAAGCTTTCCGCTCATTATTCGGAAATATACCACAACGCCCTTGTACGGGTCATAATAAGAGTCGAAAACAAGCGCCTTAAGCGGAGCGGACGAATCTCCCTTAGGGGCGGGAATGTCGGTAACTATACGCTCAAGCACCTCTTCGGTGTTAAGCCCTGTTTTTGCCGAAATGAGCGGGGCGCCGTCCGCCGGTATGCCGATAATATCCTCTATTTCCGCCCTCACACGCTCAGGATCGGCGGAGGGAAGATCGATCTTATTTATAACCGGCAGTATTTCAAGCCCGTGATCAGCCGCCAGATAAGTGTTCGCAAGGGTCTGCGCCTCAATTCCCTGCGAAGCGTCCACCACCAGCACCGCTCCCTCGCAGGCGGCAAGAGACCTTGAAACCTCGTAATTAAAATCGACATGCCCGGGAGTATCTATGAGATTAAGCTCGTACAGCACTCCGTCCTTCGCCTTATAATAAAGTGTGACCGCGTGCGCCTTTATGGTTATGCCGCGCTCACGCTCAAGCTCCATGCTGTCTAATATCTGCTCCTCCATATCCCGCCGGTCCACCGACTGCGTAAGCTCCAGCAGACGGTCGGCAAGGGTGGATTTTCCGTGGTCGATATGCGCCACGATACAAAAATTTCTTATATTTTCAAGTGGAAAAGACAAATTCGTTTCTCCTTTTGGCATACTGATTTGCAACCTATATTATAATACGCCTAACGGACTTTTTCAATTATATTTTTATGCCGCTTCTCCAAGGCTTATTTCCCGCTTTCGATTTTACGGTGAATTTCCTGCATTTTAAAGTCAAGGCGGCTTATTTCGTCGGCACACTCCTTAAGCTGCTTTGAAATTTCCTCTATATCACCCGCCGGGTCCTTTTTATATTTAAGCTTGTGCTCAAGGCTCGCCCAGAAGTCCATGGCAATAGTGCGAAACTGCACCTCAACCCGCATATATTTTTTCTCATCCATAAGAAATATGGGTATTTCGACAATAAGGTGCAGGCTGCGGTAACCGTTGTCCTTCGGATTTTCTATATAATCCTTTCTCTCAACAAGGCGCACGTCGTCCTGCGAACAGAGTCTGTCCGCCAAAACATAAATATCGTCGGGAAACGAGCAGATGACCCTTATGCCGGCGACATCGTTTAGATTCTTCTCTATGCTTTCAACAGACGGCTCAAGCCCCTTGCGGCTGAGCTTTTCAAGTATGCTCGGAACCTTTTTAATGCGGCAGCTTATTGATTCAAAAGGATTTCGGTCGTTTTCAAGCGAAAGCTGGGTATTCAATACATCAAGCTTTGTCTTAACCTCAAGCATCGCACATCTGTACCGCATTATAAGCTCGGTAAAAGGCTTTGTCTGCTCAAAAATCTCAGAAGCGCGCCCGAGCAGCTTCTGCGTTTCTTTATCTTCCGTTTCTTTCATTCCTTTTCTCCCGCGAAAAATTTTTCCGTAGAAATAATAATACCTGATTTTTACCGTATTTTGAATTTTTTGAAAACTATGTCTTAAACTTGATTTATTAGAGAAAAACAGGGTATTTCTAATTGACTTCTCAGTCCTTATATTGTAAAATAGATTTGAAATTTTTTACGCCTTTAGGCAGAATGGAGAAAACAGATGAAGCCTGTTTACAAGCGTATACTGCTGAAGCTCAGCGGCGAGGCGCTCGCGGGAGAAAAGGGTTCGGGCATAGATTTTGACAAGGTGCTTGAGGTCTGCGCGAGCGTTAAGGAATGTGTAGATATGGGAATAGAGGTGGCAGTCGTAGTCGGCGGCGGCAACTTCTGGCGCGGCCGCTCAAGCGGCAAAATGGACCGTACGCGCGCTGACCACATGGGTATGCTCGCCACAACGATAAACGCGCTGGCTCTTGCTGACGCGCTGGAGCAGCTTGGCGTTACCGCACGGGTGCAGACAGCCATTGAAATGCGCCAGATAGCCGAACCGTATATAAGAAACCGCGCCGTACGCCATCTTGAAAAAGGCAGGGTTGTGATTTTCGGCTGCGGAACCGGAAATCCGTTTTTCTCTACCGACACCGCCGCGGCTCTCCGCGCAGCCGAGATAGGAGCCGACGTTATTTTCAAGGCCACAAATGTTGACGGTGTGTATGACAGCGACCCCAAAACCAACCCGAACGCCAAAAGGTTCGACACACTTTCTCACCTTGACGTTCTGCAGATGGGTCTTCATGTTATGGACAGTACCGCCGCCTCGCTTTGTATGGACAACTCGATAGAGATACTCGTTTTCAATCTTGACAGACCGGACAATATCGTTGCCGCTGCAACCGGCAGGCATATCGGAACGGTAGTTAAATAAAATATTATTAAGAACGGGGGCAAAACCTATGAAAGAGCTTTTAAAAAACACAGAGGAAAAAATGAACAAGACCATCTCTGTCCTTGAAAGAGATTACAAATCTATAAGGGCAGGCAGGGCTAACGCCGCGGTTCTTGACAGAATAACGGTCGATTACTACGGCTGTCCCACGCCTATACAGCAGATGGCGGCGGTATCGCTTCCGGAGCCGCGCATACTGATGATTCAGCCGTGGGACGCGGGTACGCTAAAGGACATTGAGAAAGCCATACTGACCTCCGATATCGGCATAAATCCTCAGAACGACGGCAGGGTTATAAGGCTGGCTTTTCCGCCGCTTACCGAGGAGCGCCGCAAAGAAATCGTTAAGGATGTGCGCAAAACCGCCGAGGAAAGCAAGGTTGCCGTCCGCAACACCCGCCGCGACGCCATAGAGAAGCTTAAGGCACTGAAAAAATCCAATTCCATAACCGAGGACGACGTCTCCGACGGTGAAAAGAAGATTCAGAATCTTACCGATAAATACTGCAAGGAAATAGACGAGCTTGCCGCGCTTAAGGAAAAGGAAATAATGGAGATTTGATTATACGCGGTTACTTAAAGCCGCGGCGGGCACACTCTTTGTGAGCCCGTTTTTTAAAGCAGGTGGATTTTTTGAAATTATTCCGGAACAGAAAAATCAAGGAAAGAACTCTTCCCGAGCATATCGCAATAATAATGGACGGAAACGGCCGCTGGGCAAAAAAGCGTTCTCTTCCGCGCTCCGCCGGTCACGCCGCGGGCGCCAAAACCTTTAAAACCATAGCTAGATACTGCAATAAAATCGGACTTAAGTACTTGACTGTATACGCCTTTTCCACCGAAAACTGGAAAAGGCCGCCGGAAGAAGTTGACGGGATAATGAATCTTCTGCGTGATTATTTGAAGGACGCGGAAAATTTCAAGCAGGAAAACATACGCGTAAAATTTATAGGCGATCCCGCTCCCCTTGCCGACGATATAAAGCAGCTTATGAAAAAGGATGAGGACGGCTCAGCGGACGCAACGGGGCTTAAGCTTAACATCGCGATAAACTACGGCGGCAGGGACGAGCTGGTCCGCGCGGTAAGGCAGATTGCCGGCGAGGAGCTTTCCCCGGATGAAATTACCGAAGACGAGATAGCACACCGGCTTTACACTGCGGGTATGCCCGATCCCGATTTTATAATAAGACCCAGCGGAGAATACCGCCTGTCGAATTTTCTTTTATGGCAGTCGGCGTACGCCGAATACTGGTTTTCGGACGTTTTGTGGCCCGACTTTAAGCCGCGGCATTTAGAACAGGCGATTGACGACTACAACCGCCGGAGCCGCCGTTTCGGCGGAGTATGAAAACGCCTACAAGAGGTAACGAAATGAAAACAAGAATTATATCAGGAGTGATTTTAGTGCTGATAGCGGCGATAATAATCGCCGCAGGAGTGCTGATAACTCCGCTTTTCATCACCGCGGCCGCCGCTTTTCTCGCCGCTGCCGCGACCTTTGAGCTTTTGAAAAACGCCGCCGGCATAAACAGCCGCGCCGCTGTGGCAGGCGCCTGCATTTACGTTTTTCTGACGGTGTTTGCGCTTGACGGCACAACTGCAGAGGTTCTCGCGCCTCTT
This sequence comes from uncultured Clostridia bacterium, assembly GCA_944384845.1. Classification (GTDB taxonomy): domain Bacteria; phylum Bacillota; class Clostridia; order Oscillospirales; family Acutalibacteraceae; genus UBA737. The sequence goes on along the minus strand of CALWUZ010000035.1, from coordinate 3,911 downwards.
TTCGGAGAGACCGCGCCGGGCACGCTTGAGCTGGCGCTCGCGCTCAGTATAGCCTACTTTATTTTCGGAGCGGTTATGACCCTTATTAAGCATAGATTCTTCGGAATGGCTCAGATTGCCGCTCTCACGGCGTTTCCGATACCGCTCGCATTCGCGTTCAGTTGTCTCGCGCTGGTGCTGAATCATAAAAACGGCATTTATTATCTGCTTCTGCTCCTCAACTTTTCAAGCATATGCGATATGGGAGCGTATTTTGTCGGAAGCGCTGTGGGAAAGCACAAGCTCTGTCCGGAAATAAGCCCTCACAAAACGGTTGAGGGAGCCGTCGGCGGAATCGCGTCAAGCGCCGTAGTAACGCTTGCCCTTTCCTTTGCCTTTTCCTTTGAAGACAGACTTGCCGCCGCGCTTATACTTACCGTGGCGTTTTGCATACTCGGCATGGTGGGAGATCTTTTCGCATCCTCCGTCAAAAGAGCGGTGGGAATAAAGGATTACGGAAAGCTTATTCCCGGTCACGGAGGAATACTTGACCGTTTTGACAGTATAATTATGATAGCACCGCTTTTTTATCTTTTCATTTCTGCAGGTATAATATGATGAAAAGCTTGATAATATTAGGCTCTACCGGTTCGATAGGCGTTCAGGCGCTGGAAGCCGCTGAAAAAAACGGCTTCAGGATAACCGCGCTTGCCGCGCGCGGCAATATTTCGCTTCTTGAAGCACAGGCAAGAAAATTTAAGCCTGAAATCGCCGCGGTCTTTGACAAAAGCGCGGCGGACGATTTAAAGCTCCGCCTCGGCGACACAGATGTAAAAGTGCTGTCGGGCGAGGAAGGCGTATGCGCCGCGGCGGAGCACAGCGGCGATATTGTATTGAACGCCGTTGTCGGCATAGCGGGCCTTAAGCCGACGCTTTCCGCAATCCGGGCGGGCAAAACAGTCGCGCTCGCAAATAAGGAAACCTTAGTGGCGGGCGGCGAGATAGTAAACCGTCTGCTTTCGGAAAAAAAGACCCGGCTTCTTCCGGTGGACAGCGAGCATTCGGCGATATTTCAGTCGCTTGAAGGTGCACCCGACGGCTCGCTTAGAAAAATACTGCTCACCGCGTCGGGCGGACCGTTTTTCGGGAAGAAAAAAAGCGAGCTCGAAAATGTGACCGCAAAGGAAGCCCTGCGCCACCCGAACTGGTCTATGGGCGCTAAAATCACAGTGGATTCCGCCACGCTTATGAACAAGGGACTTGAAGTGATAGAGGCGGTAAGACTTTTCGGCGTGTCGCCCGACGATATCGAGGTGCTTATCCACAGGCAGAGCATTCTGCACTCGGCGGCAGAGTTGTCCGACGGGGCGGTAATAGCGCAGCTCGGCACGCCCGATATGCGTCTTCCCATACAGTATGCCCTGACCTATCCCGACCGTGCGGAAAACGCCTTTGAAAGACTCAGCCTTACGGAAATCGGCACGCTCACCTTTGAAAAGCCCGACACTGAAACCTTCCGGTGCCTTCCTATATGCATTGAGGCGATAAAGCGGGGCGGTCTTGCCCCCGCGGCGGTAAACGGCGCGAATGAGGAAGCTGTAAGGCTTTTCCTTGAGGGCAGAATCAAATTTTTGCAGATAGCCGATTTTGCGGAAAAAGCTCTGCTGTCGGCGCATAATAAAAAGGAAATCACCCTTGAGGACGTGCTTTTGGCGGACAGTCAGGCAAGGCGCGCGGTGAGGGAAAGCGTTTTATAATTTAAGACAAAGCGGGTGGTTGTTATTTCAGCTTTTTTAAACGTTTGGAGCAATGTGTGGCCTTATCTTGTGGCAATAGCGCTTTTTTTAGTGCTTATTATAATTCACGAATTCGGTCACTTCATCGCCGCCAAGCTGCTTGGCGTGAGAGTAAACGAATTTGCGGTCGGTTTCGGTCCCAAGCTCTTTTCAAAACAGGGTAAAGAAACCAAATATTCCGTAAACCTTATCCCCCTGGGCGGATACTGCGCCATGGAGGGCGAGGACGAGGACAGCGGCGACGCCAAGGCTTTCTGCAACAAAAAGCCATGGCGCAGATTTATTATAGTAGCTATGGGTGCCGCTTTCAATCTTCTGCTGGGTCTCATTATTGTCGCCATAACTCTGGCTCCTCAGGAAAGCTTCACCTCAACCGTTGTGGCGGAATTTAAGGAAAACGCCGTAAGCGAGCAGAGCGGACTTATGGTGGACGATAAAATCATCGAGGTGGAGGGTCGGAAAATTTTCTCCACTTACGATTTAAGCTACGCCTTCACCAATGTGGAAGGCGGAAAAATAGACATGGTCGTAAAGCGCGGCGGCGAGAAGGTCGAGCTGAATGACGTTACTTTCAACTCCGCCGAGGAGGACGGCATCAGCTACTTAGAGGTTGACTTTTATGTCTACGGAATCAAAAAAACGGTCGGCTCCTTTATAGAGCAGACCTTTGCCACAGCCGCCTCCTACTGCGCTGTCGTATGGCGTTCGCTTATCGACCTTATAAGCGGAAAATACGGCATAAGCGCGGTATCGGGTCCCGTAGGCGTAACCGCAGTTATAGGCTCGGCGGCAAAGGCAAGCCTTGCCAATCTTCTGCCGATTATGGCGCTTATATCAATAAATTTAGGAATCTTCAACCTGCTGCCTATTCCGGCGCTTGACGGCGGAAGACTGCTGTTCATACTCATAGAAATGATTTTCAGAAAGCCTGTGCCGCAGAAATACGAGGCGGCGGTTCACGCTATAGGCTTTATAGTCCTTATCGGGTTTATGCTGCTTATAACTGCGAAAGACATCTGGGCATTGATAGCCGGGTGACGATTATGTACACAAACGATAAAACCAAAAAAGTATTTGCCGGCGGCGTGCCGATAGGCGGCGGCTCGCCCGTTACTGTGCAGTCTATGCTGAACGTTCCCGCGCACGATACTGAAGGGAACATATCGCAGGCGAGAGCTCTCGAAGCCGCGGGCTGCGACATTGTAAGAATCTCGGTACCGGATACCGAAGCGGTAAAAACGCTCGCCGCAGTAAAGGAAAGCGTTTCGGTTCCGGTTGTGGCGGATATTCACTTTGACTACCGTCTGGCGCTTGAAAGCGTGGCGGCGGGTGCCGACAAAATACGAATAAACCCCGGTAACATAGGCTCGGACGATAAAATAAAAGCGGTTGCCGACGCCTGCAGAAGCACCGGCATCCCCATACGCATAGGTGTAAATTCCGGCTCAGTGGAAAAAAGCATACTGGCGAAATACGGCTCGCCCACTCCGGAAGCTATGGTCGAAAGCGGTCTTTTTCACATTTCTCTGCTTGAAAAATTCGATTTTGACGATATAGTGCTCTCCCTTAAAAGCTCAGACGTCACCGCAACATACAAAGCTTATGTCTTGGCGTCGGAACAATGCCGCTATCCTCTGCATCTGGGAGTGACTGAGGCCGGCACCGCCGAAACAGGCGCCTTAAAGTCCGCCGCCGGAATAGGCGGACTGCTGCTGCGCGGAATAGGCGCTACTATACGCATCTCCCTTACCGACGATCCGCTTAAGGAGGTAGAGACCGGCAAAAAACTGCTTAAAGCCCTGGGGCTCAGACGCGGCGGAATAAAATTCATTTCCTGCCCCACCTGCGGAAGAACAAAAATAAATCTCATCGGCATTGCAAACGAGACGGAAAAAAGACTTTCCGGACTCGACAAGGATATAACTGTAGCTATAATGGGCTGCGCCGTAAACGGTCCCGGTGAAGCGCGGGAAGCGGATATAGGCATAGCCGGCGGCGACGGCTGCGGAGTGCTTTTTAAAAACGGCGAAATCATCCGAAAAATACCGGAGGAGCGCCTGCTTGACGAGCTGATTAAGGAAATTGAAAAAATCTAAACGGAGTGTAAAAATTGTCTAAGGCATTGTTTTCGGATAT
>CALWUZ010000034.1 GCA_944384845.1 uncultured Clostridia bacterium | reverse complement strand
GGTTAAGCGCGTCGGCGCGTGCGCCGAGCATTATATCGGTATAATCGTCGGTTCCGTTTCTGTTGAAATCACTTCCGCTCTTTACCGTCTCTATACCGAAATCGGAGGCGGAATACGCCTTTTGGGGCAGAAGATTGTAATAATCCGCAGCAAAAAGCGCGGCGGCGACCGCAAAAACGGCAGCCGCCGCGCAGATAACGGCAATTATTTTCCTTTTTGTTTTAAGCATCGGAAAATCAGTAATTTTCCTTGCGCACCTCAAAGAAGCTCTGCGGATGCGCGCAGACAGGGCATACCTCGGGCGCTTTTTTACCGATTACAAGGTGACCGCAGTTGCGGCATTCCCACATAACCTCGCCGCTCTTTTCAAATACCGCCTTCATTTCAACATTGTTAAGCAGTTTGCGGAAGCGCTCCTCATGCGATTTTTCTATCTCGCCGACCTTTCTGAACTGCTCGGCAAGAGCGGTAAAGCCCTCCTCCTCGGCGTCCTTGGCGAAACGGGCGTACATATCCGTCCACTCATAGTTTTCGCCGTTAGCGGCGTTAAGCAGATTCTCCGGCGTGTCCGAAATTCCATTCAGTGCCTTGAACCAAAGCTTGGCATGCTCTTTTTCGTTGCTTGCCGTCTCTTCAAAAATAGCGGCTATCTGCTGATAGCCCTCCTTCCTTGCGACCGAAGCGAAAAAAGTGTATTTATTGCGCGCCTCGGATTCTCCGGAAAACGCGTCGCGCAGGTTTTGTTCGGTTTTTGTGCCTTTAAGATCCATATTTTTTACCTCCTTGATTTATTTGAGTATATTGTAGCACATATTATATTTGATTTCCATATTTTTTTAAAAAATACATTTTTTGTTTACAGGATAAAAAGCTTGACTTAAACGTGAGAGTATGTTATAATCACGCCTGTAAAGTTTTTTTCTTTACAGAGAGGTATGCTTATGCCCAAAGATTTGCGCTACGGCGCGCTGCTCGACGTTTACGGTCCGTTTCTGAACGGCAAGCAGAAGGAGCTCTGCGAATATTATTATAACGATGACCTTTCCCTGTCGGAAATAGCCGAAAACTTCGGAATTACACGCCAGGGCGTGCGGGATATTATTAAACGCGCCGAGCAGCGTCTAAATTTGCTTGAAGCCGAATGCCGCTACTGCGAACGGTTTTCAAAGCTGAAGAAGCTTTCTGCCGCGGCTAAGGCCGGGGACCGCGGAGCCGAGAAGCGCATATTTGAAATTATAGACGACTTATAGGCGGCTTATTTATACCGCTTTCCGGAAAGGGTGATTATTACGGCGTTTGAAAATTTATCCGACAAGCTCGCGGGCGTATTCAAGCGGCTGCGCTCAAAGGGCAAGCTCAGCGAGGCGGACGTCAAAGCCGCCATGCGTGAGGTGCGTCTGGCTCTGCTTGAGGCGGACGTCAACTACAAGGTCGCAAAGGACTTTACCGCCGGCGTCGCCGAAAAATGCATAGGCGCCAACGTTATGGAAAGCCTCACCGCCGCCCAGACGGTGATAAAGATAGTTAGGGAAGAGCTTACCGCGCTTATGGGCGGCGAGCAGGCGCGCCTTAAAATTTCCGCTAAAATTCCGACCGTCATAATGATGTGCGGACTTCAGGGCTCGGGAAAAACCACCCATTCCGCAAAGCTTGCCAAATATCTTAAGGGACAGGGTCACAGACCTCTGCTTGTCGCCTGTGATATTTACCGCCCCGCGGCAATCGAGCAGCTCAAGGTAGTGGGCAAGGCGGCGGATACGCCGGTATTCGAGCTCGGCACCGAAAAGCCGGAGATAACCGCGAAAAAGGCGGTCTCTCACGCGCGGGATTACGGCTATGACTTTGTCATTCTGGACACCGCCGGAAGACTGCACATTGATTCCGAGCTTATGGAAGAGCTCAAGCGCATAACCAAAGCAGTAGAGGTAAACGATATTCTGCTGGTCATTGACTCGATGATCGGTCAGGATGCGGTCAACGTCGCCAAAGCATTTAACGATATTCTTGAAATAGACGGCGTTATTCTCACCAAGCTTGACGGCGACACAAGAGGCGGCGCGGCGCTCTCGGTCAGGGCGGTTACCGGAAAGCCCATAATGTTTGCCGGCACAGGTGAAAAGCTGGACGAGCTTGACGAATTTCATCCCGACCGTATGGCGTCAAGAATCCTCGGCATGGGCGACGTGCTTTCGCTGATAGAGCGCGTCGAGTCCGAAATCGACCAGAAAAAGGCAGAGGAAACCGCCAAACGGCTTGAAGCCAATAAATTTGATATGAACGACCTGCTTTCCCAGTTCCAGCAGATAAAGAAAATGGGCTCGGTAAAAAGCCTGCTTTCAATGATTCCGGGTATGAGCCGTCAGATTCGCGATGCAGATATAGACGAGCGCCAGATCCTGCGGGTTGAGGCGGTCATTAAATCGATGACCGCGAAGGAGCGGGAAAAGCCCGACATTATAAACGCCTCGCGCAGACGGCGCATCGCCGCGGGCGCGGGCGTAAGCGTAGAAGACGTGAACAAGCTTCTCCGCCAGTATGAGCAGATGAGAAAAATGTTCAGGCAGATGAACTCAAAGGGCGGCAAGCGCAATCTGATGCGGGGCATGCGCATGCCGGGCGGACCAAAGGGCTTCGGTTTTTAAGAGCGTATCTTTTAAACATAGATATTCTGATATGGAGGTGTTTTACCGTGGCAGTTAAAATAAGACTTCGCCGTATGGGCGCTAAAAAGGCTCCTTTTTA
>CALWUZ010000033.1 GCA_944384845.1 uncultured Clostridia bacterium | reverse complement strand
AAGCTGACTTACGGTATAAGTATTGACAATATCCGCGGCGGATAATCCGCTTTTGCTCATACGCATATCAAGCGGAGCGTCCTTCCGGTATGAAAAGCCGCGTTCGGCGCTGTCAAGCTGATAAGAGGAAACTCCGAGGTCAAGTAGTATTCCGTCCGCCCCGTCTATTCCCTCCGCGCTTAAGACCTTGTCCATATCGCGGAAATTGGCAAGGACGACCCTTGCGGGATATCCCTTAAGCCTTTCTTTTGCGGTTTCAACCGCGTCGGGATCGCGGTCGAGCGCTATAAGCCGCCCGCTGTCAAGCCGTTTCGCTATTTCCGACGAGTGTCCCGCACCGCCGGCAGTACCGTCAACATAAATTCCGTCAGGCTTTATATCAAGCGCCGCCACGGCTTCCTCAAGCAGCACCGGTCTGTGAATGAATTCCATCAAAAATTAAGTTCTTCCATAATTCCGGCGATGGATTCGGGCGTGTATTTCGCGTTTTCCTCGTTCCAAAGCTCGGTATTCCAGATTTCAAGATTTGTATCCATTCCTATAATGTGCGCCTCGCCATCAAGCTGAGCGTACTCGCGCAGTGCCGGCGGAATAAGTATTCTTCCCTGCGAATCAAAGTCGATACTGAAGGCGCCGTCGTACAGAAAACGCTTAACGGCGCTTGATTTCGTGCTCGGAAGAGTTCCTATCTTCTCGACAAGCTTTTCCCACTCCTCCACCGAATACACGCAGAGGCAGCGCTTGCCGTAAATTCCGCGGCAAATCATAAAGCTTGTCCCAAGCTCCTCGCGCAGCTTTGCCGGAATGAAAACCCTGCCTTTTTTATCGATGTTATGCTGATAACCGCCAAAAAGCATGATTTTCACCCCTTTCTGCTCCACTTTGATACACTTTAATGGTTTTTTACTCCACTTTACACCACTATGATTGTATTATAAGCCCTTTAATTTGAAAAATCAAGACATTTTTTTAAGTTTACATAATTTTTTCTGCATTATTTTTAAGACGTTTTTATTTTTTTACATATATTGTGTTTTTGCAAAACAGAAGACACAATTCGAATAAACCGTACCGGCGCAAAAGCTTAAAATCCTTAATTTTCTCACGCTGCCTTCGTTAGGCTTGCGGACTTATCAGCCCGCAGAATCCGGCTTTCCGGCAAATTATCGGCTAAGCATCCGGAAAAGCATAAAACCGGCGGAAAGCTTTAATACTTCCCACCGGTTTTATGCTTTATATGATTTTTAAGCCTTACGGTGCTTCGGTCATTTTAAATATCCAGCGCACGGTATCGCCGTCAGTGTAGCCCTGCGCAATATATATTTCACCGTTTTGCTGCTCAAGCAGATAATACGCCCTGCCGCTTTGGTCAGACGCATAAAAAGCGTTTAAATTATTTTTTCTGAGGTCTTCGGCTGAATATCCGTCCCGCCACATACCTCCGGTCAGAATATCATCAAAGTTTGACTTTTCAAGCGTCAGCTTTTTAAGCTCACCAATCCTGTAAAAGTCTGAGGATATACTGCCGTCCGGATAATCGTTTGTCAGCAGTGAAAAATCAGCATCGGAAATCAAAAACTGAGGAATTGTTTCGTCCGTATACAAAACTGATGAATACGAGCCGTTATCATAAACGATTTTTTCTCCCAGATACCGCGCGCCGAGAAACGAATAAGTCTGTTCCACCGTAAAATCTATATACGCGGTATACTTTTTATCAGGATTGCCTTTAAGATAAAATTCCTTTTCCAGACGGTATTTCCCCTCGCCTGATATATCATACACAGAAAGTCCGTATCTTTCCTCTTCGCTTTCTCCGGAAGCTACGATATGCAGGACTAAACTCCAACCCGTATTTTCCCGCAGCTCACAGATTTGACCGTCCTTATATAACACAAATTCTTCTCCGAAGCACAGCACGTCGTCTGTTTTGTTGGTCCAGCTTACGGTTATATAGGGAAAATCCTTATTTAAGCTTCCGTGCAGAAACTTATATTCCACATTTTCACATTCGGCGGCCACTGATGTTGCTGAAATACCGTTTACCTCAGCTCTTTGCGCCTCATCAAAGTAAATTGAGTATCCGCCTATTGTTATTATAAGGATATACTCCGATTCGCCGCCGTAATACTCGGTCTTTCCCACACTCGCATAACCGGACGCCCCGTCGTCACGGGTCAGGTCGTATATGTTTCCGCCCCTTGTACGCCTGTTGATGCTGTATTCAATAACCGTTTTCCGCCTTGAGGAACCGGAAAGGGCAAGCACAGCCAGCCTTTTGTCATCCTCGGTGCTCAGCGAAAGGCTTATTACCTCAGCATTGGGATAGAACTCTTTTTCATTCTCCGAGCAATAAATCACTTCACCGTTTTCCTGACTCTGTATAATAGTAAAATTCCAGCTGCGGTCTTCAATGTCAAAATCCGCGCTCAGAGGGTCCGAAAGAAAGCAGACTGCCGTGACCGCGCATACGGCTGCTGCTAGCAGAATAATCCACAGCGCCGGCTTTTTGTAATTAAGCGCTGATTTTATTCTCCCCTTTACCCCTGTTTCACCGAAAGCAAGCGGACAGGCGGAAACGGTTCTGCGCGGCGCACTGCAGTTGACAAGAGCCGACAAATACCCTTTTTTCTCTTCCGCCCCCATATTTTTTATTACCCTTTCATCACAGGCAAGCTCTATATCCCTGCACATAAGCATATATGCCGCCCAGATCAGCGGGTTGAACCAGTAAACCGCAAGCAGCAGAAATCCGAAAGGCTTTATCAAATAATCCCGCCGCTGAAGATGTGCGTTTTCATGTGCTGTAACGTATTCAGCATCCTCCTTCCGGACAGTAGGCGGCAGATAAATGCGCGGACGGACAAGCCCGAATATGAACGGAGTGGAAATACGGTCGCAAAGCCATATATTATCCCTGAGCAGAACCGCCTCTCTTATTTTTTTCTTTATTTTCAGGCAGCTTACAGCGGCGTAAATAAGCATAAGCGCCGCACCCGCGAGCCAGACGGCAGCCGCCGCAAAAGTGATTATCTGAAGCGGATTTACGCTTTCAGCTACGCCCGGAGCGAGATTTTCCGAAATAACCGGATTTACCGCGGAATTAAGCGCCGGTATACCGCTTTGAATGGCAGGAGCATCGGAATATAAAATTTCCTCCGGCACGGTCTCGGCGCTCGGTATAAGACTTAAAACGCTCTCAAAGGAAAACGGGCATACAAGCCGGAAAGCGACCAGCGCCCACAAAATTACCGAGACGGTTTTCGGCGCTTTTTTAAGCAAAAGACGCAGCAGAATCACTGCCAAAACAAGCCAGCCGGCGGAAATGCTCAAATTAAGTGCCTTTATAAACGCCGCTTCCATTATTTCCACTCCTCAAAGCCTTCTATCAGATTTTTAAGGTATTCAACCTCTTCAGCCGTAAGCTCCTTACGCGCCGTAAACGCCGCCAAAAACGCGGGAAGCGAGCCCTTGAAATTCTCCTCGACGAATTTTTCGCTTTGCAGAGAATAAAAATCCTGCTTTGAAATAAGCGAGGTTACCGTGCCGTTCTCGTTTTTGAATATTCCTTTTCCGCAGAGTCTTTTAAGCACCGTATAGGCAGTTGATTTCTTCCAGCCGAGCGCCGTTTCGGCGAGCCTTGCCAGCTCAGCTGACGAAACAGGCTCGTTTTTCCATATTATTTCAGCAAAGCGGGCTTCAATAACGCCCATCTGATATTCGCCCATACCGCACACCTCCGTAAATATTCGACATCATGTAGACCAATCATATTCTACACCTGTAGACCAGTTTTGTCAAGATAAATTCCGTTTTTTTCATAAATAAAAAAAGGAAAAAGCCGTAAAAGCCTTTTCCTCTGTTTTAATCAGCTTCTTCAGTAAGTTTCTTTATCGCGGCGGCAGCCGCGGCAAGCCCGGCGGCACCCGGCACCATAGCCATGCTTGCCGGAGGTATCCTGCCTGTTTCCCGGTATTCTCCGCAGCAGCAGGGCTTAAGCGGAATTTCGTCGCTCCAAACCGCCTCAAGTCTTTTAACACCGCGTTTTTTAAGCTCGCGGCGCATAATTCTTGCAAGCGGACAGACCTCGGTTTCATAAATATCGGAAATTTTAAGCCTTGTCGGGTCAAGCTTGTTGCCTGTTCCCATAACGCTGATTATGGGAATACCTTTCTTTTCCGCCTCTGCCGCCAGAAAAAGCTTTGCAGTAACGTTATCGACCGCGTCGATAATGAAATCAAAGCTCTCAAACGGTATCTCGCTTTCCGGAGTTACAAATTCCCGTTTTTCTATTATATTGCAGCCGGGATTTATATCGCGGCAGCGCTCAGCCGCGGCTTCGGTCTTATATCTTCCGAGAGTTGAGCTTAAAGCGATAAGCTGACGGTTTATGTTGCTTTTTGCCACGCGGTCGTTATCATAGAGATACAGCGTACCCACGCCGGAGCGCGCCAGCGCCTCAGCCGCGTAGGAGCCTACCCCGCCTATTCCGAACACGGCAACGGCTGATTCAGACAGCCGCAGGAGCCCATCCTCGCCTATCAGCGCGGCGGTCCTTAAAAATTCCTCTTTCATTTAAAGCTCCAGATATTTTATCAGATTCGGTATCTGCGATTCAAAGTTCACACCGTAGCGCATATCCGCGTCATATTCCATAGTACGCCTTATACAGGCACAGGTAAAGTTAGCGGCTATCTGCGCGGCGGCTTTAAGGCTGCGGTCATTAAGAAGCGCGGCGATAAGCGTGCTTGCGAAAACGTCTCCCGTGCCGTGGTAAACCGCGTCAAGCCTTTCGGAGAAAACATAAGCCGCATTTTCACCGTCAAACACCGCTGCACCTATTCTTCGGCTGTCAAAGCAAACTCCGGTCAGAACAATCTTCGCGTGTGTTTTGACATATAGCCCCTCCAAAAGGGTCTTTATATAATCCTCGGTATAAGGCGGCTCCATGTATTTAACCCCCAGCATCAGCGCCGCCTCGGTAATGTTCGGGGTAATTATATCCGCCGCGGCGCAGAGCTTGAGCATATAATCGGGAAAATCCCGGTCAAAGCCCTTGTAAAGCTTTCCGTTGTCCGCCATTACGGGGTCGGTTATAAGCAGAGTGTCCCTTCTGCTTATAAGCCTTGCCGCTTCAAGTACAAGATATATCTGCTGCTTAGAGCAGAGATAGCCGGTATAAACCGCGTCAACCGTTATATTTTCGCTTTTCCAATGGCGGGCTACCGGAACAATATCCTCCGACAGATCCCTGAAGATATATCCGGTAAAGCCGCCGGTATGCGTGGATAAAACCGCAGTAGGTATTACAGCGGTCTCTATCCCCGCCGCCGAAATCAGCGGCAGCGCCACGGTAAGCGAACATTTCCCGAAGCAGGAAATATCATGTATCGCCGCAACTCTTTTCTGAGCCATTTTTTCCTCCTTTAAAGCTTCTTCGGGCAAATATCGCTTAAAACGCAGGCTTCACAGTCCGCCCTGCGCGCCGTGCAGACGTCGCGCCCGAAAAGCACCGTTCTGTGGCAGAAATCGTTTGACTTATCGGGCGGAAGCAGAGCTCGCATTTCCTTTTCAACCTTAAGTGGGTCGGTCGTATCAACAAAGCCCATCCTGTTGCAAAGCCTTATAAAATGCGTGTCGGTCACAACCGCGGGCTTGCCGTAAATATCGCCGCAGACAAGATTGGCGGTCTTTCTCCCGACGCCCGGAAGCCTTGTCAGCTCCTCTATCGTATCGGGAACCCTTCCGCCGTATTCCTCCGCTATCATTCTGCCTATCCCGACTAAATCCTTTGCCTTGGTCTTATAAAGTCCGCAGGTCTTTATCAGCTCCTCTACCCGCGAAATATCGGCGTTTCCCATGCTTTCCGCGTCCGTAAACTCGGCAAAAAGCGCCGGAGCAACCATATTCACCCTTTTATCCGTGCACTGCGCCGAAAGACGCGTGGCGATAAGCAGCTGAAACGCGTCTCTGTATTCAAGCGAGCAGACCGCGTCAGGATATAGCTTTTCGAGGCGCCTTACCGCCTCCTGTACTCTTTCCTTCTTACGCATTTGCAGACTCCAGCTTAAGGTCGCCCGGCTTTATAAGCTTAAGCTTTCTCATAGCCTCTGAAATTCCAAGGCTTATAGCTGCCGGCAGAATGAACTGCATTACTATAATCTCAATTACGGTGACCGCCGGCGAAAAGCCCGCCGCTGTCATGCTGTCATAGGACATAAACTGACCTACAAGCCCCGCTGATCCCATCCCGGAGCCTACGGGATTGCTGACCATTTTCAGCAGCGCAGATGATATCGGTCCCAAAATCGCGCTTGATATTATCGACGGAAGCCATATAAGCGGATTCCGTATAATATTCGGAACCTGAAGCATAGAAGTGCCAAGTCCCTGCGCGATAAGACCTCCCACCTTATTTTCACGGTAGCTGATAACCGCAAAGCCGACCATATTGCAGCAGCAGCCGATTGTCGCCGCGCCCGCCGCAAGACCGGTAAGCCCCATGGAAATCCCTATCGCCGCGGAGGAAATAGGCAGGGTAAGGATAATCCCCATAAGCACCGACACCACTATGCCGCCGATTATAGGGCTGTTTTCAACATTTATGTTTACAAGCCCGCCGAGCCAGCCCATCGCCGCGGATATGTAAGGACCGGCAAAATAACCCGCCGCGGCTCCTGTCAGAATGCAGCATATCGGGGTGACGATTATATCCACCTTGGTCTTTCCGGATACCAGCGCGCCGATTTCCGCGGCGACATACGCAGCGATAAAGGCGCCGAGCGGCTCGCCCGGAGCGCTTACGGTGTACTCCTCAATGCTTACGTTCGGAAAAGCCCCTATCATTCCCGCGACCGCCGCCGCCACGGTAGTAAGCGGAGCGGATTTAAGCTTGCAGGCGACTCCCACGCCGATTCCCGCACCCGTTATCGTTTTGGCGGCATTGCCTATCGCGTTAAGGTAATCCCCGACAACATTTGAACCGACAAGATTTCCTATCTGGCAGATTATCGTGCCTATTATCAGCGTTGAAAACAGACCGTACGCCATACCCGACAATCCGTCGATAAAAAGCCGGTTTAAAAATTTTCTCACTTTTTTTCCTCCTCAAGCCGTCCGCGCGCTCCCGCAGCGTTTACGGGCAAAAGCAATATTACAGCTTATTATACTAAAAAAAAAACAATTTCACAAGTGCGCATATAAACATTTTTTAGGAGGATAATAATATCAATTTTAGTGAATTGGAGTGATTGCGCTGAAAACCGTAGCTTTTTTTGACGCCAAATCATACGACAGGGAAAGCTTTTCCCGATTCGCGGACGATGAAATAAATATACGCTTTTTCGAGAACAAGCTAAACGCCGATACCGTAAGCATAGCCGCCTGCTGCGACGGAGTCTGTGCCTTTGTAAACGACACGCTTGACAAAGAGGTTATACAGAAGCTTGCCGAATACAAGGTCGGCATTATAGCAATGCGCTGCGCCGGTTATAATAATGTTGACCTCAAAGCGGCTGAAGGTCTGATAAAGGTGGCAAGGGTGCCGGCTTATTCCCCCTATGCCGTAGCCGAGCACGCTATGGGACTTATTCTTACCCTTAACCGCAAGCTTCACCGCGCTTATATCAGGACAAGAGACCATAATTTCTCGCTTGAAGGGCTTACCGGCTTTGACCTTAATGGCAAAACCGTCGGTATTATAGGAACCGGAAAAATAGGACGCTGCTTTGCGGATATATGCAGGGGCTTCGGAATGAATATAATAGGCTTCGACCCTTACGAAAGCGACGAGTTTGCCGGCAAATACACATCGCTTGACGAGCTGCTTGAGGCAAGCGATATAATTTCCCTGCACTGTCCTCTTACGCGTGAAAACCACCACCTGATAAATGAAAATACCATTTCCAAAATGAAAAACGGAGCTTATGTGATAAACACCTCGCGCGGACTGCTTATAGACACCGCCGCCCTTATAGCGGGACTGAAATCAGGCAGGATAGGTGCCGCCGGACTTGACGTTTACGAGGAGGAAACGGCTCTGTTTTTTGAGGATTACTCCGACGAAATCATTCCCGACGACACCCTTTCAACCATCATTTCTATGCCGAACGTAATAGTCACCTCTCATCAGGCGTTTCTGACGCGCGAGGCGCTTGACGGCATTGCCAAAACCACCATGGAAAACCTGCGCGCATATTTTGCGGGAGAAGAGCTTAAAAACGAGATAAAACTTTAATGTTGTTTTTCAGGGCGTCTTATGCTATAATTGTTGCCGGTGATTAAGATGACGAAAATATATATGGTGCGGCATTGCGAGGCAATCGGCAATGTAAAGCGCCTTTTTCAGGGCTCGTCGGATTTCGATATAAGCGAAACCGGAAAAAAGCAGCTTGAATATCTTAAAAAGCGCTTCGCCGGCATACCGCTTGACAGGGTTTATACAAGCCCGCTTATCAGAGCCGTAAAAACCGCCGAGGCGGTAATAGGCGGAAGACCTCTTAAGCCCATACCCGAAAAAGGTCTTGCCGAGCTTGACGGCGGAATTGTTGAGGGAAAGCCGTTTAAGGAAACCTTTGAATCCATTCCGGGACTTGCCGAAATATGGGATAGCCATCCTGAGGATTTCGCCCCTGAAAACGGCGAAAAAATGCGCGACGCTTATGAGCGAATTTGGAATACTGTGAAAAGGATAGCCTCGGAAAATCCGGAAAAAACAGTTGCCTGCACAACTCACGGCGGAGTTACGCGCTGCCTTTTGTGCCGTATTTTAAAGGGTGATATTTCCCGTCTTTCCTCTATGCCGTGGAGCGAAAACACGGCTGTCACGCTTTTAGAATTTGACGAAAGCTTAAATCCGAGCGTTGTATTTTACAATGATGTTTCCCATCTCCCGAAGGAGCTTATACCGGCACGCAGCCGTCTTTCCGCATTTATGGGCGGAGAAAAGCAATGATTATAATGTCAGCCGATCTCGGAAAAGCGCGCACGGGAATAGCCGTTTCGGACATCGGCGAAAGCTTTGCCTTTCCGAAAGCCGTAATAACCGAGTATAATCCCGGGCGGCTTGTAAAAAAAATAGCTGCCTTAGTGCAGGAATGCTCGGCGGAGCTTATCGTTGTCGGTTATCCGAAAAATATGGACGGCAGCGCCGGCGGACGCGCGAGGGAATGCGCCGATATTGCAGATGAGATAAAAAAGGAAAGAGGGATAGAAACCGTCCTTTGGGACGAGCGCTGCACTACCCTATCAGCTCATAACACGCTTAATATTACCGACACGCGCGGCAAAAAGCGCAAACAGGTGATCGACGCCGTTGCGGCGGTTATCATTTTAGAGGATTACCTTAAATACCGGAAAAACAGCAGTTGAAAACGCCTGCCGGTGAACCGAATTAAATAATACGGGCGGCGCAAATTTTACCAGCAGCAGAAAAATATATTTAAAGAAAAAAACTGACTTCGTTTTTCAGGCGAAGTCAGTTTTTATTTAATAATTGACGTATACCCCGGTTTTAAAGAAAAGGGAGCGCGTCACCACTGCCCGGTGAAACAGTCCGCTGCTTTCCGGGGTTAATGATATTCAGGCAGGTAATCCCCGTGCGCTTCAATAAGATCGTCCACCATTTTCTTTATGGTGTCTATATCAAGCTCGCTTCCGGTATGCGGATCGAGCATCGCCGCCTGATAAATATGCTCTCGCTTAAGAGTTCGCGCGGCCTCTATCGTAAGAAGCTGAACGTTTATATTTGTCATATTCATCGCCGCGCACTGCACCGGCAGTGCGCCTACATAGCACGGAAGTATCCCGCGGCCGTTTACAAGGCAGGGCACCTCAACGCATGCCTCCTCCGGAAGATTGGTAATCATTCTGCCCTTATTAAGCAGGTTGCCGCCTATCTGATAAGGAGTATCGGTCACAACAGCCTCCATAATGCGCGACGCATACTCTTTTGAACGCTCATGCTCCTTAACGCCGGTCTCACGCAGCTCATTATACTCCTTTTCCCACTTTTCAATCTGCTCGACACAGCGGCGTGGATACTCGTCAAGCGGTATATTGTAGCGCTCGATAAGCTCGGGATACCTGCTTTTTATATAAAACATATTATACTCGGCGTTATGCTCGCTTGATTCGGTGCAGTAGTATCCGAAATTTTTTATGTATTCAAACCTTACCATATCGCCGTGCTTTTCCCCCGCGTTCTTTTCCGCCGCGCGCCGCTTGATTTCGGGATAAAGATCGGCTCCGTTTTTATCGCGGATATCAAGCAGCCATGCCATATGATTTATTCCCGCGATAAGCTCTTTCCGCCCCTCAAGCTTATCCTCCATACCGAGGCTTTTAAGCAGATTCTCGGAGCATACCTGAACGCTGTGGCAGAGACCGACGGTATTTATGCCGGTATACCTCTGCATATAACCCGAAAGCATCGCCATAGGATTGGTGTAATTAAGGAAAAGCGCGCCGGGGCAGACTTCCTCCATATCTGTGGCAAAATCAGCCATAACCGGAATGGTGCGGAGAGCGCGCATTATGCCGCCGATGCCGAGAGTATCGCCTATGGTCTGCCTGAGACCGTACTTTTTCGGCACCTCAAAATCGATTATAGTGCAGGGGTCATAAAGACCTACCTGTATCGCATTTACCACAAAGTCCGCGCCCTTAAGCGCCGCCTTTCGGTTCTCGGCGCCGAGATAGCACTCTATTCTGCCGTAGCTGCCCTTTGCCGCGCGCATACTCTCAAGTATTGTGCGGCTTTCCTCAAGACGCCTGCCGTCAATATCATAGAGCGCAAACACACTGTCGCGAAGGACCTCGCTGCACATACAGTCGCCTATCACATTACGGGCAAACACCGTGCTTCCCGCTCCCATAAAGGTAATTTTCATTTAAAATCCTCCATTTAAATTATTTATTTATTTGTTTGCATTGTAACACATTTTTTCGCATAAAAGGATTGATTTTTGTTTGTAAAACTTGTTATAATGTTGTATATTAAAAAATATACGGAGGCGGAGCAAACGGAACACTCTGAAATAATTATAAACAAGGAATATTCCGGCATAAACGCCATTCAGTTCGGATATCAGCACTGCAGTCCGCTCTGGTCGTTCGGTCCGGCAGTAAGGGAATACTGGCTCTTGCATTTTATCGTATCCGGAAGCGGCATATTTAAGCGCGACGGAAAAACACACCGTCTTAAAGCGGGAGATATTTTTGTCATTCCGCCTCACCTCGAAACCTATTATGAGGCTGACGGAAAAAAGCCATGGCATTATATATGGATAGGCTTTACATCCGATATTAAGCTGCCGGACGCCTTTTCCTCCCCGGTCATAAAAATACCCGGCGCAAAGAATATTTTTGACGGTATGCTTCGGTGCGGAAATATGGGCAACGGCAAAAGCGAGTTTCTGAACAGTAAAATCTGGGAGCTTATATCCCTGACGCTTGAAGCCGATACCGGCGATACCGACTATATAGAAAAGGCGCTTAACTGTATAAATTCGGAATATATGTACGGAATAAGCGTTAACAGCATTGCCGAACAGTTGAATATCGACCGCAGTTATTTTTCAACTCTGTTCAGGCAAAGGGTCGGTACGCCGCCGGGCAGGTATCTTATGAACCTGCGGCTTGAAAAGGCGGCGGAGCTTATGACAGTATACGATAAATCGCCGTCGACAGCGGCGTTTTCGGTAGGATATAATGACATTTATCATTTTTCAAAAATCTTTAAGCAGAAATTCGGCTGTTCTCCCCGGACATACCGGCAAAATTTTTTATCAGAATAGTAAAGTATATATTCGTAAGACTGTTCTTTTTTTAATCACCTAATCAATTATCAGTAAAACAACGGCAAAAGGCTCTCTAAGCAAGTTTATAAACCTGTTTAAAGAGCCTTTTAAGATTTATTTTATACTATAAATTGATCTTTATTAAATAGTATTTTTTAGGTCGCGATTAACTTTTTAAGTCCTATCAAGTCTCTTAAATCAACTTCACCGTCATTATTTACATCGGTTATCAGGGGGCTATATCTGTCGTCTGACATCAATAATAGTTTTCTGAAACGAACAAGATCGGTAGCGGAAACAATACCGTCGCCATCCAAATCACCGCTGACATCGGAAAATGATCCGGAATAATAAGATATATTGTTTTCCCTCGCGTACTTTTCAGCAACTGTTTTTTCCTCGCAAATAACACTTGCTTTGCCCCAGCCTCCGTATACTTCGTCGCTGCTGCCGTAATCGAAACCTCGTATTCGAATATTTTCTTTTTCTATTTCCAGAACACCGCTCGGTATTATTATCTCAGACAGCTTTGTGCCGTCAAAGGCAAAAGAACCGAACCTTTCAACCGTAGACGGGATTTTTAAAATACCTGTCTTTCCGCTCGGGCAATACAGCAGCTCGGTTTTGTCTTTGTTGTAAAGGACGCCGTTCACAGAGGAATAATAAGGATTGTCAGGATCGACGTTTATTTCCTCAAGTGAGAGACATCCGGCGAATGCGGTTCTGTCAAGCAATTTTACCGATGCAGGAATATAAACGCTTGCAAGCGACCGGCAGTCAAGAAAGGCAAACTCGTATATATATTCAAGCGAATCAGGCAGGTTTACCGTCTTTAAATTCTTGCATCTTATAAACGAATACGCACCCAGAGCTCTTAGTCCGTCAGGAAGAGTCACTTCCTCAAGATCGCGCATATCCGCAAACGCTCCGTCGGATATTACCTTTGTGCCGTCCTTTATACTTATAACCGTTTCGGGTAGAGAATAATTATAAATATATTCATAAAATACCGAATCTATATACGCCGGGCCGTCCTCAAGGGAATTATACCATTCCGTCGCCGTAAACGACCGCTGCTCCACCCGGACAAGTGAATCTGGAAGACTTATATCGCCCAAATCCTCACAGCCGTAGAAAGCGGCATAGCCGATTTCAGTGACTGTATCCGGCAATTCAAGCGAAGTCAGCGCCGTATCACTGAAGCTGTAATCCTCTATTCGTTTCAGCTTATCGTTAACACTCAATTCGGAAATATTCGTTCCGGCAAAAGCGCTTTCGCCAACCGTTTCAAGCGAATCCGGTAATTGCAAAGCCCCGAGAGAAGTGCAGTTTTCAAAAGCGCTGTTGCCAATCGTTTCAAGCGAACCCGGTAATTGCAAAGCCTCAAGAGAAGTGCAGTTTTTAAAAGCGCTGTTGCCGATTTCCTTTAGATCTTCTGACATCAGAACGGTTTCAATGCAATCAGCTTCATAAAAAGCGTAACCAGATATCAATGTGACACCGTCCGGAATTACCAAATCAGTCACAAGTTTATTGTTTAAATACAGATTATGTGCCAAAGCCAGCGGATTAGAATAATAATCTACAAAATTGATTTCGCACCATTCAGCAATATCGCTTATATATACTCCGGATAGATTATTGCAGCCGTAAAACGCCTGGCTTCCAAATAAACTCAGGTTTGACGGTATTTCTACGCTTTCAAGGTTCTGACAATTTCCAAACGCACATTCTCCTACGGAAGCAACGCCGTAAGAAAAAACCGCGCTTTCAAGACAATCCGCACCGTAAAAAGCGTAATCTCCTACAGACGTAACTCCGGACGGTATTACAAGATCTGTGATAAGGGTGCCGTTAAGATAAAGCTTTCCCGCATAAGTAAGCGGATTTGAAACGCTGCTTGCAAACTCTATAGAACACCATTTATTCAAATCGGAAATATAAACGTTTTTAATATTTTCACAGAATGCAAACGCATTCGAGCCCACCGCAGTTAAACTTTGCGGCATGGTCACGCTTTGTATGCACAAAGCGTTTATGAACGCGTAATTTCCGATTGATTCGACGCCCTCCGGTATCACGAGGTTGGTCACAAGCACATCGTTAAGATAAAGATTATTTGCCAAGCTGAGCGGGTTAGCGCTAAATCCAGAATCCTCAAATTTAATTCCGCACCAGGCAGCCATATCCTTAATATATACGCCCTGCAAACTCTCACAGTCTTCAAACGCGCCTTCGCCAACAAAGGAAAGTGAGGTCGGAATATCTATTTTTGCAAGTGAACCGCAGCCAGTAAATGAAAATCCGTCAATAGATTTAAGCGATGACGGGAGCTCCACATAAGTAAGCGAGCCGCAGCCGGCAAATGCGGCGTAAGCTATGTCGGTTACGTTTTCCGAAAATTTGACACCCGTAAGCTCAGTACAACCGCTGAAAGCGCTGCTCTTTATCTGAGTGACGCTGTCGGGCATATCATACTCTCCCGTCTTATCCGGCGAGCAGGCAACGATAGTTTTTTTATCCGCCGAGTAGGTCACGCCGTTCTCTGTGATAAACTGCGGATTATTTTCCGAGAAAATGCAGTTAATATGATAATAATCGCGGCTTAATATAACATCGATATTCTTAACACTGTCCGGAACATTATAAGTTTCTCCCCGCCCCAGCGGATATGCGACCAAAACAGTCGCGTCCTTTGAATAAACTATACCGTCAATACTGCAATAATTTTCATTGTTTTCGCTTACGATAATACTGTCAAGCGCTCCGCAGCGTGTAAACCATGTATTGTCAACATACTTAATATCTGCGCCAAGCGTAAGCTTTTCAAGTGCGGCAAAGTAACTGAAAAAGTTTTCTGAAATATGACTGACACCATCAGGAATATTTATTTGTTTTACAACATAGTTATACTTACCGAAATCGGCTACGCCGCCGACCGGATAGCCGTATATTTCAGCCGGTATATCAAGTATGCTGTCGTTACCGGTATAACCCGTTATATATGCCTTACCGTCCTGCAATATATACTCAAAATCATCATCGTCGGACCTTTTGAATACAACAGGCGCGGTGTCACTTTTTCCGGAATAGGAAAACGTGACGCAACCGTTTTCATCCAAAAGAAAACTGTCATAGCCGTACGCGGAATCAAGCGTGATATATAATCCCTCTATTTCTTTATCTGCAGCGTAATCATAATTAAAAATCATATATGAACTGTCTGTTTTATAAATTTTGATAACGGCGCTTAAAACACGCTGATTATATGCAAATTTTCTTACTCCTCCGTCATATACCCAATAGCCGTTAAGATTTTTATCGATAGGAGCGATCGAAATGACCTCTATGCGTGATGCCGTTTGTTCAACGACTCTGACATTTAACCGGCACATATCAGAACCGAGATAGACCGTAACAACATGCGTTCCCACACTCCACGGGGTATCAGCGCTCTGGCCATCCTTAAACACAAGCGTTCTTCCGGTCGCCTGCTCCAAATCGGCAAAGTTTGTATATGTTTCTTCTCTTCCGTCTGAATAATTTACGGTTATTTTCAAATCAGATTTATTGCGGTAATCATAACGGAACCATTGAAAGCCGTTTTCATCCACCTCCTGACCGTCTGTATTTTCATAAAGCACCAAGTCTTGATCAATACTGAAACTGACGATATTGTCAACCACTTCTACTTGAAATTCACAGGTCGCGCCCATAAAATTCACGGCTACGGTATGAACGCCTATGCCCCAGTGCTCGTCATACTGATTATCACTGAAAGAAGGCCAATATCCCGTATCATCATACAGATCCGACTGATTGGTATATGTTTTTTCGGTTCCGTTTTTATATCTGACGGTATATAACGGGTTTGCATTTTCAATACTATAACAATAAAAATCCTCACCGGCGTAGTCTGTAGCATTATAACCATCCGCATTTTCTATCAGAGTCTTAGTCGGCACAACCGATATGCTTTCCACAGGCGACTCGGCAACCTCTACCTCAAAATCACAGGTCGCGCCCATAAAATTCACGGCTACGGTATGAACGCCTATACCCCAGTGCTCGTCATACTGATTATCGCTGAAAGAAGGCCAATATCCCGTATCATTGTATAGATCCGACTGATTGGTATATGTTTTTTTATTTCCGTCATTATACTTAACGGTATAGACAGGATTTGAGCTATCGATATAATAATTAAAATATTCGGTATTGGTTTCCCAATCCATATTTGTATAACCGTCTACATTTTCAATAAGAGTCTTAGTTGGCACAACCGATATGCTTTCCACGGGCGACTCGACAACTTCTACCTCAAAATCACAGGTCGCTCCCATAAAATTCGCGGTTACGGTATGAACGCCTACGTCCCAATGCTTATCATACTGATTGTCTGTATATGATATATAAAATCCGGTATCTTCTTCTAACTCCCATCTTGTCTGATATGTTTTTTCCGTACCATCATTATAGCTTACAATAAATTCAGGATTTGTATTATCAATACTATAATAATAAAAATCTTTGCCAGCATTGTCTGTGGCATCATAACCATCTGTATTTTCCATCAAAGTCTTGGTAGGAATAACGGTAATTCCCTGAAGATCTAAATCAATAAAAGAAGCGCCGGTATCTTTAGCATATTGCTCCGCATATGTGCCGCGTTTGCCGGCAATAGTTACCGACGTTCCGTAGAAAGCCTCGAACTGTATATTATCGACACTTTCCGGTATAGTTATAACAAGGCTGCCGCAATAAGCAAAGGCCCAATATTGTATGGATGTTATGCTGTCAGGTATGGTTATTCTTTCAAGATCCGTGCGGCCGGAGAAAGCATGCGGACCTATTGATGTTACGCTGCCGTCGTCCGGTATTACACTGTTTTTACACCCTAAAACCAAAGATTTACTTTCGGTTTCAATCAAAGAGTTTCCGTCGCTGTGAAATATCTTATTTTCGGGAGCTACATTTATCTCTTTCAAGCTGACCGCATTGTAAAATGCACTCTCACCGATATTAGCAAGGCTGGCAGGTATATTTATACTTGTAATACCGGTACACCCGTAAAAAGCAAAAGTCCCTATGGAAACAACGCCTTCGGGTATATCTATACTTGTAATTTTTGAACGGTTCTCAAATGCCGAGTCTCCGATCGATGTGACCGGATACCCGTCAATATTGGACGGGAAAGTAACTTTTCCCTCTATTGAACCATTGATTCCGGTAATTTCCGCTTCACCGTTAGTAACGGTATATTCGAAAATTTCACCTGCCGCCATAGTGGTAACTCCGCACCACAGCGCTGAAACAATCAGCAGTAAAGATAGAAACGATGCCAGAGTTTTTTTTAAAATTTTTCTGCCCATTTTTTCTCCTCCGCTTTTTAAATTTTCAATCAATGCCCGGAACATTTTTCAGGAATATTTCCTACCGCAAACCATCCCACCTCCATTTTTTTACAGTCTTCCGACAAAAGTTTACCGGTTTCTGCACAATATGCCTTCTGTATTACATTCTCGCAGAGAGGAAAGCTTTTTTCAGGACGGACTGTAATATTTTTTATGATCTCAGAAAAAATTTCCGGTGCTGTATTTTTAAGTGACGGACTGCTTTGATCGGTCCCATGCCATACGGCGCAGGAAAATTCTGGTGAAACGCCGACAAACCAATTATCCGAACCAGTGGTAGTGCCGGTTTTGCCAGCTACCATTATGCCGCATTCTGCCGCATTCTCACCAGTACCTCCGGGTTCTGTAACTTTTTGCAGAAGCTTATTCATAATAAAAGCAGTTTCTGTCGATATAACCCGTTTTTTTTCGGGCTTGATCTGATATATCTTATCTCCGGATTGATCATAAATACCGGTCACTGAATAAAGCCCCGTATATATACCCTCAGCCGCAAATATCTGATAACATGCTGCCATTTCGGAAACCGTAACGCCCCCTCGCAGATACCCGAGAGCAACATTTGCCAGTATTTCCTCATCCGAATAATTTTGAGCAATTTCCCGTTCTTTTGAAAAATCAATCGGCAGATTTTCTTCGACAAAATCCATCGATGTTTCTACTCCCAGCATCTGAAGCCATTTTACCGCGACAGTATTTAAAGAAAGCTTCATACCCTCAGCGACCGTCGTTTCTTTTCCTGAATATATCCCACTAGCGTTTTGCGGCCAGTCGACAAGCTCGGTATTATATACCACCTTTTTAACCGGCGTGTCAAGCTGAACTGACGACCAGTTTGCTTTTCCACTTTCGATTATCTGCATATAAACGCTGAGCGGTTTTATTGCCGAACCGGCATAAGTCGGCGTATTAGCGTAATCAGTATCACCTGTATTTCCTAAAAGCACCTTCAACGCTCCGTTTAAATCCGTAACTGCGACGGCAACCGGCACGCTCCCAGATAAAGCAAATATCTTTCCGACCGCTTCTTCTGCTTTTTGAAATATTTCAGTATCAAACGTAGTCTCTATGACATA
>CALWUZ010000032.1 GCA_944384845.1 uncultured Clostridia bacterium | reverse complement strand
ACTGACGGATATTGCTTTTTTAAAAAAGCAATATCCGTCAGTCTGTCTCTGAGTTACACGGTCAGCGCGCTTAGCTTTTCAGCCGTGCAGGTCGGTGCCTATAAAACCGGCCTCTTTAAAGTCATCCATATTGTGCCGTATTATATAGTCGATATACGACGCCACCGTTTTAGCCGTAAAAATATATCCCATCGGATTCATATGCCCGAGCAGAAAAAACTTTTCACGGAACTTTTGATCATACACCTGCCCGTATTCAAGAAGGTCGATCACATAAGTATTCTCAAATTTTCCGGCAAGCTCGTAGAGCAGGCTTCTGTGCTCCCGCCTCGCCTGCGGGTTTTTGTCGTTTTCTCCCTCGCGCGGCATCGTCATAAGAAAAAATTTCGCGCGCGGCTGTATTTCCTTCATTCGCTGAATTATCTGAGCATAATACCCGGCAAAGTTTTTTTTATTTTTGCGCCAGTCACTGAAATCAATATCATCGACCGAGCCCGCCGGCTTTTTCTGCCCGAGTAAATCGTTTACGCCGAGGGCGATTATATAAGCCTGCGCGGCATACTTGGGATTCCAGAAATCTTTTTCATCCGCAAAAGAACTGCAGTACCACTCCGCAGTCATTCCGCCGCGGGAAAAGTTATAGACCTTGCTGCCGCACATACGGGCTATGTACTGTCCCCAGGAGTATTCGTACATATCGTGATATGTATGCTCTCCTTTTTCATTTTTTGCCTCGAACTCTCCGGAGGAAAGGCTGTCCCCTATACAGCAGATGGTTCTGAAAATCGCCGTATAGCCTCCGTCTTCGGCTATGCGGTCAAGCGGCTTTTCAGTTTGGTTTTCAAAAACGGCGTCAAGCATCATAATTCCTCGCATATATATTTTTAATAATTATATTACATACAGATACGCTTTACAAGCATTATTTTCGCCTTTTTAAAATTTTTTATTGACACAGATATAGAATCTGCGTTATAATTTAAAATCGATAGGTTATGACTTGAATACACTTACCGATATTAAGGCGCTCATAACCGCAACGTGTTTTATAAGGAGGGTTTAAAATGAAAAGGACATATCAGCCTAAAAAGCTCCACAGAAAAAAGGAGCATGGCTTTCTGAAGAGAATGGCAACGGCAAACGGCCGCAAAGTGCTTGCCCGCCGCAGGGCAAAGGGCAGAAAGCAGCTCACTTACTGATACAGCGGCGCGCAGAACGCTTAAAGCAAGCGTTCCGGCCGTCTGTTCCGAACGGGTCTGCTCCTCCTGAGGCGCTTGAAGCGCGGTCCGTTATAATTTGTTTTTGACAGGCTAAAGCCACTTAAAGTGGCTTTTCATTTTATTAAGATTATGAACAGTATTGTTAAACTGAAGGAAAATTACTGCTTCCGCCGCGCATACAGAAAAGGCGCCGTATATGTTTCGCCTTATTTCGTAATATATGCCGTAAAAAGCAAAAAAAACATCCGCCTCGGAATCACGGCGGGCAAAAAGCTCGGCGGCGCGGTAAAGCGCAACCGCGCAAAGCGCGTTATAACCGCGGCATTCAGGGAGTGTCTCCCTCATATTTTGCCGGGCTATGATTTTGTGATTGTCGCAAGAACACGTATACTGAATGCGAAAAGCACGGAAACCGCCGCCTCGATGAGAAAAATTTTTACGGACGCCGGAATCTGGAACGATACAGAAATAAATGAGCAGAATTTTGATTTGGCTGATTAAATTTTATCAAAAAAATATTTCGCCGCGGAAAATTTCCTGCTGCCGTTTTACGCCCACCTGCTCCGCATACGCGATAGAGGCGATTCAAAAGCGCGGCTTTTTTGTCGGAACAGCGCTGAGCATCTGGAGGATTCTGCGGTGTAATCCTCTGTGCCGCGGAGGATATGACCCCGTGCCGGAAAAGCGCGCGCGTCATTAAATTTAAAAATATCCATTGCCGCCGCCGGCGGTATGAACGGATGGTGCATAAATGCAGACAATATTCAACATTATCAACGTACCGCTCGGCTGGGTTCTTGAATTCTTAGCCGGTCTATTCGGCGGCAATTTCGCCGCTTCGGTTTTCTTTTTTACCCTTATCGCAAACCTGGCGCTTATACCGCTGAGCATCAAAAGCCAGAAATCCTCTGTACAGCAAACGAGGATAAAGCCGAAGCTTGATGACCTGAAAAAAAGATACGGCGATGATAAGCAGAAATACAGCGAGGCTATGCAGAAGCTATATCAGGAGGAAGGCATTTCTATGTCGGGCGGCTGCCTGCCCATGATTCTGCGGCTTATCCTTATGATGAGCATTTACTGGCTGATTATGTCGCCGCTTACCTATCTTATGCACATTGACTCAGCAACTATTTCGGAAGCCGCAAAGCAGCTCTCCTCTTCCGGCTCGGCTACAGAACTTCAGATAATCGAAGCGGTCAGAAACGGTACTATAAATTCACCGGAGATTGCCGGAAATCTTGACAGCATCAACTTTAATTTTTTCGGCATCGACCTTACCCAATCACCCAAATTCTCGTTTGATATATTCCATGACGCACAGCTTATCTGGATTATGCCGGTAATAGCCTTTTTAGCGCAGATGCTTTCCAGTGCGCTTTCGCTCATAATGCAGAAAAAAATCAATCCGGACGCGCCGAATATGATGGGTATGATGCTCACCATGCCGCTGATTTCGCTTGTAATAGGCTTTACCCTGCCCGGAGGTGTTACATTCTACTGGACATGCTCCTCTCTTATCGGCGGCTTTATCCAGCTCGGCGTCCAGCAGTTCTACGGACCTCATAAAATGCTCTCGCGCCAGCGGCTTAAAGAGCTTAATAAGGAATGTGATTTTGAAGAAATACAGTTAAAAAAGCTGAATCAGTCAGAGCCTGACGGCGAAAACGACCAAATCAGCAAATAAAAGTGACAGGAGGTTTTCTCTTGATTAAGGAAGCAAGAGGCTTCGGCGATACAATAGACGAGGCAAAAGAAAAAGCGATCGCGGATTTAAACGCGGCAGAGGATGAAGAAATTCAATTTGAAGTAATAGCAACCCCTAAAAAGAAAACCTTAGGGCTTTTCGGAGGGCGCAAGGCAGAGGTGCGGGTATTTGTTGAAATACCCGATGAAAAACCCAAGCCGCGCAAAAAAGCCGCCGAAAAGCTGACGAAAACCAATGAAAAGATGACAAAAGTAAGCGAAAAGACGGCAAAATCAGGTGAAAAGACAGCAAAGACCGAGAAAAAGCCTGAAAAAGACGACGCCGTAAAGTCTGAAGACCAGAATACCACTGAAGAAAAACCGCAGGCGAACAAAAAATACGATATAAACGAGGGCTACGGCGAAATAAAGGATGCGTCTGAAATACCGGCTGACACAAAAGCCGGAAAAGCGATAGCATATTTAAATTCCGTTCTCGGATTTTTAGGCTGCTCAGATATTAAAATCAAGGTTGCCGAAAAGGAAAACGCCGCTCTTATTGAGCTTGACGGAGAAGGACTCGGCACCGTAATCGGTCACCGCGGCGAAACTCTTGACGCGCTTCAGTATCTTACCGGTCTTGCAGCAAACAACGGCGGAGGCTATTACAAGGTTGCGCTTAATATAGGAAATTACCGCGAGAAACGCGAGGAATCGCTTGTAAGCCTCGCGAAGCGCGTTTCCGCGCAGGTGCTTAAAACCGGCAGAAACCGCAGTCTTGAGCCTATGAATCCCTATGAGAGACGCATAATTCACACCACCGTTCAGGGTATAGAGGGCGTAACCTCAAACTCATTCGGCGAAGGCAGCTCCCGCAGGGTTGTGATTTCCGTTGAAGGCTCTGACCCGAGACCTCCGAGAAGAGACAGCACAAGGCGTTCATCACGTCCGCGCCGTCCGGTTTCAAAGCAAACGCCGGAAGCTCCCTCAAGAGAGCCAAAGCGTGACAGCGACACTCCTCTGTACGGAAAAATCAACTGAGTTTATTCAATAATTGAACACGACAAGCGAAAGCCGTCTTTTCGTGTTCAATTATTTTACGTGAAACCAAAAAAGTCAAAAAACGAAATAAGACCTGTTTTGTCGTTTTTTAAAAAAGGAAAAAAATTGACAAAACGAGCAAATATGTTTATAATACTAAACGTATTGATTTTGAATTCAAGGTTACACTATATATAAATAATAATTTGACTGGGAGTGCCTCTTTTGGAGAAATTCGTAATAAACGGCGGTAATGCCCTTAAGGGCAAGGTCCGCATAAGCGGTGCGAAAAACGCCGCCGTTGCAATTCTTCCGGCGGTCTTGCTTTCCGACGAGCCATGCGTTATTGAAAATCTTCCCGATATATCAGACGTCGCGACCATTCTTAAAACCATGCAGTGTCTCGGCGCTCAGATCAAGTCACTTAACAAATCCACCTGCGAAATAGACCCGCGCCACGTAAACTCTTTCATTGTTTCAAAAAAAATGGCGGAAGGAATGCGCGCATCAAGCTATTTTCTGGGGGCTTTGCTCGGAAGGCTGAAAAAAGCCAGGGTCGCTCCTCCGGGAGGATGCGACTTCGGCGTTCGCCCGATCGACCAGCACATAAAGGGCTTTGAAGCCTTAGGCGCAAAAATGACCATTGAAAACGGAATGGTAGATGCCAAGGCGCAGCAGCTTTCAGGATGTTCAATTTATCTCGACGTTGTTTCGGTCGGCGCTACAATAAATATTATGCTTGCCGCAGCAAAGGCAAACGGACTTACGGTTATTGAAAACGCGGCGAGAGAGCCGCATATAGTCGATCTTGCCAACTTCCTGAATTCCATGGGGGCTGATATTATGGGAGCCGGCACAAGCGTAATTAAAATACGCGGCGTAAAGCGTCTCTCCGGCACCTCTTACAGCATCATTCCCGATCAGATTGAAGCGGGAACATATATGGCAGCAGCAGCAGCAGCCCGCGGAGACATACTTGTGACCAATGTCACTCCGAAGCATCTTGAGTCTATTATAGCAAAGCTTATAGAAATCGGAGCAAAGGTGACCGAGTACGACGAGTCGGTACGGGTTCAGATGAGCAGAAGACCGAAAAAATGCAATATCAAAACCATGCCTCACCCCGGCTTCCCCACCGATATGCAGCCGCAGATTGCAACGGTGCTTAGCATTGCCGACGGCACCAGCATCATAACCGAGGGCGTGTGGGACAGCCGCTTCAGATATGTTGATCAGCTTACTCTTATGGGGGCAGACATTCAGGTTGACGGAAAAATGGCAGTTATAACCGGAGTTAAATCTTTAAACTCCGCCCCTGTCCGCGCTGTTGATTTAAGGGCGGGCGCCGCTATGATAATTGCAGGGCTTGCCGCCAACGGTACAACTGAAATTGAGGAAATAGACCATATTGACCGCGGATATGAGAATATTGTGGAAAAGCTGTCGGCTCTCGGCGCGGATATAAGACGAGTTCCAGTGACTGATTCTATACCAATGCTGAGACGCGCATAAAATTACTCGCAGACCGGAAACCCGGTCTGCTTTTGTTAAGGAGCAGCTTTAAATGTCAAAAATCTGTCCGCTTTTCAGCGGTTCAACAGGAAACAGTACATATATTGCCGGTTCCTCCGGCTCGCTGCTGGTGGACGCGGGCGCCTCACTGCGCTCGATTATAACGGCACTTGATGCGGCAGGCGGAAATATTAACGATATATCCGCCGTTATTATCACACACGAGCACTTCGACCACATAAAGGGCTTAAAGCCTCTGCTCAATAAAACCGGAGCCTGCGTCGTCGCATCGGAAAAAACGCTTGAGGCGCTATCTTCAGCGGACAGGCTTGCCGCAGG
Organism: uncultured Clostridia bacterium; assembly: GCA_944384845.1. GTDB lineage: Bacteria > Bacillota > Clostridia > Oscillospirales > Acutalibacteraceae > UBA737. The sequence continues at coordinate 3,167 of CALWUZ010000032.1, read as the reverse complement.
GACAAGAGCTATACCTATTTCGAGCGGTTGCCCGCTTGAAATTTCCGGAATAGCGGTTTCCCGTTTTGCCACAAGTCATGACTGCGAGGGCTCAAGCGGCTATACCTTTTTAATGCCTGACAGGACCAAAATATCCGTCTGCACCGACTTGGGCGTGGTTACCGAAGAGGTCATAGACGCGCTTAACGGCAGCGATGCGGTACTGATAGAATCAAATCATGACACTGAAATGCTCAAAAACGGTCCGTATCCGCCCGAGCTTAAAATACGCATAATGTCAAAGACCGGCCATATTTCAAACAGCGCCTGCGCGGCGGAGCTTCCCCGCCTCCTGCGCTCCGGCACAACGCGCTTTATATTGGGACATCTGAGCCGAAACAACAATACTCCGCTGCTGGCTTTTTCCTGCGCGGAGGCAGCAATGATTGACGCTCAGGCGCAGAACGGAAAGGATTATTTACTCAGCGTAGCCTCACCGAAATCAAACGGGGTGACCGTGATATGATGAAAATAACAATTATCGCCGTATCCGGGCTTAAGGAAAAATATCTGCGCGAAGCCGCAGGCGAATATATAAAGCGGCTCGGCGCCTTCTGCGATTTGACGGTTATCGAGCTTGAGCCCGCAAGGCTTCCCGAAAAACCGTCCGCTTCGGAAATAAGGGCAGCGCTCGACCGGGAGGGAAAGCTGATACTTAAAAAAATTCCTCCGGGAAATACCATTGCCGCGCTTTGTATAGAAGGTGGCAGTCTTTCCAGCGAGGATTTTGCGGGATTTATTAAATCAAACAGTGATTCAGGACTGGGCGTAACCTTCATAATCGGCGGCTCCTACGGTCTCTCTGACGATGTAAAACAAAGAGCGGATAAAAAAATTTCCTTTTCTGCGCTTACGTTTCCGCACCGGCTCTTCAGAATTATGCTTTTGGAACAGATATACCGCGCTTTCAGAATCAATACGGGAAGCACCTACCATAAATAATACCCGATAAAAAAACACTTGACCTCAGAGGTGATATATGATATAATGTTATCACCTCTGAAAGGTTCTTTTTTTTTGCACTGGAACCGGTTTAATGACGCACAAACGCCGTATTGTGCTTTCCGCGCGCGGAAAAGTCCCCGCACGCGCTGCGGCGGCGTCAGAACGAGGGAGGCGTTTACTTTTACGGTGCCGGCAGCGGCCGGCGGACTTAGGTAAAAGCAAAAAATATTTCCGTAAAGCGGGAGGTGCCGTTATGAGAGTTAAAATCACACTTGCCTGCACTGAGTGCAAGCAGCGCAATTACAACACAATGAAAAACAAGAAGAACGATCCCGACAGGCTTGAAATGAACAAGTATTGTAGGTTCTGCAAAAAGCACACCCTACACAGAGAAACCAAATAGGAGGACCGGCGAATGAAAACTGTAAACAGAATTTGCCAGATATTAGCAATAGTCTTCGGTCTCGGCTCGCTTGTTCTTTTTTTCACACGCTTCGCCACAATAGTCAGCGGCGGAAACGAGGTTAACCTTGTCGGCGCGCAGCTCGGTTTCGGCAGCAAGATTACCGTAGCCGGAACAGAATACAATATGGCAATATCGTCCGACATACTCTTCTGCTTCATTCTGACCGCGATTTCCCTTTTGCTGAGCATCTTTTCGTTCAAATCGAAAAAGCTCCGCTATTTTGCTCCCGGCGTTGGAATCATCGACGCGGTGTACATGCTTGTCATTGCTTTAAGCTCTCCCGCCGCGTTTGTTGACAGACGTCCTCTGCCGGACATTACCTCGGCAGAGTATTCCCCTTTCGTTCTTATAACCGCCATAGCCTTATTCGCTTTCACTGCTTTTGCGGTGGCGTATCTGCTGATTGACGATTATATAGAAGTAAAGGAGTCAAACGGCGCTAAGCAGACCATAATAAAGCGTATAATACGTTTCTTCCGTGACTATAAGAGCGAAATTAAGAAAATTGTATGGCCGGGCTGGAAGGACGTCGCCAAAAACACGGTGATAGTACTGATTATGTGCCTTATAATCGGAGCTCTTATCTGGATTATAGATTTCGGTCTCGGTAAGCTGCTTGAGCTCATCTTGGGCGCTTAATGCTCCGGAGGTAAATCATGGCTGATACACAGGAAGCTAAATGGTATGTAGTGCATACCTATTCAGGATATGAAAACAAGGTGGCAAGCGATCTCGCGACTATGGTTGAAAGCCGCGGCATGCAGGATTTGATACAGGACATAAAGATTCCTACCGAAACCGTCACCGAGATTAAGGAAGATAAAAAGCGCGATGTTGAACGCAAGATTTTCCCGGGATATGTTCTGATAAAAATGATAGTTACCGACGACAGCTGGTATGTGGTAAGAAATATACGCGGCTGCACCGGATTCGTCGGACCGGCGTCCAAGCCGGTGCCGCTTACAGATGAAGAGGTAGTCGCCCTCGGCGTTGAGAAGCACAGCGTTGAAGTCGGCTATAACGCGGGCGATAATGTTAAAATTATCAGCGGTCCGCTTGAGGGATATACAGGCGTTGTCAAAACGGTTGATACTGCCAGCAACAGCGTCTGCGTGGTTCTCTCAATGTTCGGAAGAGAGACTCCGGTCGAGTTTGAGCTTGACCAAATCTCGCTTGACAGTTAATTTTTTAATATGCAGCAATGCTTATTAACGTCCGCCTGCGGACGGTTACCCCGGCACAGGACAGTGCCACGGTGGGAGGAGCGGTCAAAGCCGTTCCGCCAAGCGCCGAAAGGCGCGGTTACCACGAATAATGGAGGTGCAAATAAATGGCTCAGAAAATTACAGGCTACATCAAGCTGCAGATTCCTGCAGGAAAGGCGACTCCGGCTCCGCCGGTAGGTCCAGCTCTCGGTCAGCACGGTGTAAACATTATGGCGTTTACAAAGGAGTTTAACGAAAGAACAAAGAACGACGCCGGTCTTATTATTCCGGTTATAATTACCGTATATGCAGACCGTTCTTTCAGTTTCGTCACAAAAACTCCTCCCGCGGCTGTTCTTATCAAAAAGGCATGCGGAATTGAAAGTGCTTCCGGCACACCTAACAAAACAAAGGTTGCCAAAATCACCAAAGAGCAGATACAGAAAATTGCCGAAACAAAAATGCCCGATCTTAACGCCGCCAGCTTAGAAGCGGCAATGAGCATGATTGCC
>CALWUZ010000031.1 GCA_944384845.1 uncultured Clostridia bacterium | reverse complement strand
TTTCAACACTTTTTATTACATTCCTGTAATTTTTTTTTTTATTTCAAAAACAAGCCTTTTTCATGCTCTCAAAATACGTAAAATTAACCTATTCAACGCTTCCCTCGGTAAAGGTTCCCTGGGTATTTATGCTTGTCCACATGCTTAAATTTATCTTTCCGGTTTTGCCGCCGTCGATATTTTTTATCATACCGGACAGATGCGCAAATTTTTCCTCAAGGTTGTTTGAGGTCCCGAAATTAACCGAAAAGCGCTGCTCCACATTGACCGTAACGGCAAGCTCATCGGTCAGGTCGATGCGGTCAAGCGACAGACTGTACTCGGACGCAAGCGACGTGATTTCATCTATAAGTCCGATTGTGTTTTCCCCGGAAAACTCCGCTGTCCTTCCCAAAACGCATTTTACATCCGCCGTGCGTATTTCAAAAAGCTCCTGCGGCTTCTGCTCATATACGTTAAGCACCTGACCGGATTCGCTGACAGCGTAATATTTTCCCTCAATCAGATAGCAGGCGTATTCGGCGGCGTCCTTTACCTTAAGCACCACAGTACCCGGCAGCCGGCGCTCAATTTCAATGCTCTCTATATACGGCAGCTTTTCTTTAATTTGCGCTTCTGAGACCGATGAGACAAACAGATTGTCGCCCTTTTTTATTCCGCAGACGCTTACTATTTCCTCTGACGAATATTTCTCGCTTCCCTGCGCGCTTATCGTTTCTATCGGAAAAAGAACGGTAAGCGACAGCACCGCTCCGACCGCGATAAGCGCGACAAGAAAGAATATTAAGCCCGATATTATGCGCCGCCTTCTGATTTTACGCCGCCGGGCTTCTCTTTTTCTTAAAAATTCGTCGTTTGCCTGTGTCCTCTTCAAAATATCATTCCCTGCTGTAATTTATATCCGCTCCGACCCCTTTAAGCGTTTTTACTATATCGTCGTATCCGCGCTCGATATGATGAATTTCGCCTATTCTCGATTCGCCCTCGGCGCACAGCGCCGCTATGACAAGCGCGGCGCCCCCGCGCAGGTCGGTGGCCTTGCATTCTGCGCCCGAAAGGCGGTTTACCCCCTCTATTACGGCTGTCTTGCCCTCGGTTTTTATTTTCGCGCCGAATCTTTTCAGCTCGTCAACATATCTGAAGCGGTTTTCAAAAATATTTTCCACAAAAACCGACGTGCCGTCCGCCACGGAAAGCATAGCCACAGCGATAGGTCCCGCGTCGGTGGGAAAGCCCGGATAAACAAGACTTCTTACCGTCGGAATACGGCGAAGCCGTTCCGGAGAGGTAACCGTAACGCTTTTGCCGCAGGATACAACGCCGCAGCCGCATTCCTTAAAGCTCCACAAAATGGAAACCATATGCGAAGGCATCATATTCTCAAGCGTAATTCTCCCTCCGGTTACCGCCGCGCACGCCATATAGGTAGCCGCCGCGATACGGTCCGGAATAATGGTATGCTCAGTTCCTCCTAAATGCTCTACTCCGTAAATGTTTATTGTATCTGAGCCGCTTCCGTAAATCCGCGCGCCCGCGCGGTTGAGGAAATCGGCAAGATCGCTTATTTCAGGCTCCTTCGCCGCGTTGTGTATAACAGTATCGCCCTCGGCGGTGGCGGCAGCAAGTATAATATTCTCGGTAGCGCCGACGCTCGGAAAGCCAAGATGAATTTCAGCGCCGCGAAGTCCGTTTTCAGCCGTGCAGTTAAGATAGCCGTGCTCTTCCCTGATAGTCACTCCCATCCGCTCAAGTGCGGACAGATGGAGGTCTATAGGGCGCGGTCCCAGCTCGCAGCCGCCCGGACTGCTTATCACCGCTCTTCCCGTGCGTCCTATAACGGCGCCCAGAAACACAACCGATGAACGCATCTCCCGCATAAGCTTATCCGGTATATCGCAGCCCGAAACCTCTCCGGCGTCAACCGTAATAGTGTTGTTTTCCTTCTCGCAGCGGCAGCCTAAATGCTTAAGAATTTTAACCGATGTCGCCACATCAGAAAGCCCGGGGCAGTTATGTATCACGCTTTCACCGCCGCACAGAAGCGTTGCCGCAAGGACGGGCAGAACGCTGTTTTTCGCCCCCTGAATGCTGATTTCGCCCGAAAGGCGTCTGCCGCCGTTTATTATAATATCGGACATTGACCGCACCCTCTCACAGTAAAACTTTTGTCACAGTTCATACTATGCGAAAATGCGGAAATTGTCACGCTCCGGTATATAATTGCATCAAAACATCGTAAATTCTTTTATTTGAGTCGGGTATGGCGAGCTTCAGCGCCGCCACGCTCATTTCAGCGAGCAGAGGTTTGTTTTCTATTATTTCGGAGACGGCATCCGTAAGACTTCTGCCGGTAAGATTCTTTTCCTCCAAAACCTCGGCGGCGCCCGCTCTTTTAAGGGTCATCGCGTTGTGATACTGATGATTTTCCGCAACATACGGCGACGGAATAAGCACCGACGGCTTGCCGCAGCAGCAAAGCTCGCTCAGAGTTATGGCTCCTGCGCGGCAGATTACAAGGTCGGCGGCAGCCATGCATACGTCCATATCGTTTATATATTCGCGCACATCAATTTCCGATGAGAGCCTTACATCTTTAAGAGAAGTCATCATTGCGTCATATCCGGTGCTGCCGGTAGCGTGAATATGGTAAAACCTTCCTGTGCCGTTGTGCCATTTTATAAGCTCTGTCACCGCCTCGTTGATGCGGCGCGCGCCGAGCGAGCCCCCGAAGGACAGTATAAGCGGGCGGTCGTCAAGTCTGAGCTTTGCCCTCGCTTCGCTGCGGGAAATTGCCAGCAGTTCGCCTCTTACCGGATTTCCGGTTATATCGGGCGGTCTTTTAAGCTTAAGGTATTTTTCCGCCTCGGGCATGGCAAGCATAACCCTGTCTGCCTTTGATGCAAGCATTTTCGTTGTAACGCCGGGATATGCGTTCTGCTCGTGTATGGCGGTCCTGAAGCCTAATTTGTGTGCCTCGCGCAGCACCGGTCCGCTTACATATCCGCCCGTTCCCACCACAATATCCGGAGAAGTTTCCTTAAGAATTTTCTTTGCGTCAAACGTAGATGTAACAGCTTTAACCGCTGCGGAAATATTTTTTTCCATATTTTTAAGCGTTATTCTGCGCTGAAAGCCGGCAACGTCTATGGTATAAAAATCGTAGCCCTTTTCTGGCACCAGCCTTGCCTCAAGCTTATCGGCAGTGCCTATATAGGAAATCACCGCGTCGGGATGCCGCTCCTTAATATATCCGGCAACTGCTAGCGCCGGATTGATGTGTCCGGCGGTTCCGCCGCCGGCAAATAATATTTTCATGGACTTTCAACCCCCTACAAAGCTTTCGGCGCTATGTTTTTTCAATGCTTGCCCCGCGCGAAACAGACAGGACTATGCCCATTTCGGCAAGCAGTATAAGCAGCGAGGTTCCTCCGTAGCTGAAAAACGGAAGGCTTATTCCGGTATTGGGAATGGTATTGGTCACAACCCAGATATTGAGCATCGCCTGAAGCCCCACCTGAAAGGTAAGACCTATTGCCAGAAGTGAGCCGAACTTATCCTGCGCGCGCATAGCGATTGTGAAGCCGCGCCACACAAGCAGACAGAAAAGCAGGATTATTATCATAGCTCCTATAAGCCCCAGCTCCTCACATACTATGGAAAAAATAAAATCGTTATGCGGCTCAGGCACCCAGAGATATTTCTGACGCGACTGACCTATGCCGCGCCCCAAAATCCCCCCTGAGCCTATCGCCAAAAGCGACTGTATGGTCTGAAAGCCGGCATTAGTCGGCTCGGCCCACGCGTCAAGCCAGTACTTTATGCGGTCTGAGCCCTAGCCTATAAATCCGGTTGCGACGGCAAGCACACCGAGCACCGCCCCCGCGCCTATCCCGCCGAATATATACATTTTTGGAATTCCGCCCACAATCAGCAGAACGATGCCTATCGCAAATATAAGAACTGTCGCCGAAAGGTGAGGCTCAAGCACCACAAGCGCACAGGTAAGACCTAAAAGGATTACCAAAAAGCAAATAAATTTAAAGCTTTTCATCTGCTTGTAGTTAGCCGCTATCAGCGAGGAAAAAAGAAGTATAATCGCAAATTTTGCAATCTCAGAGGGCTGGAAGTTTACAGGTCCGATCACTATCCAGCGCTTTACGTCCATACCCTCTACCATAGGAGGCATTATAAGCAGAACGGTAAGCATTATAATTGCCGCCGCGTAGGCTATCCAGGCGAATTTACGCCAGAAGTGGTAATCGATTTTTGAGATAACAAGCATGACTGCTATTCCCATAACCGCAAAAAGCGCCTGACGCGTGATGAATTTATAGCTGTTGCCGTAATATTCGTAAGAATACGCATAGCTTGCGGAAAACAGCATGACAAGCCCTATTGTAAGCAAAATAAGAACAAAGGATAAAAAGGTTATGTCAAGCTTTCCCGAAACATATTCGCTTTTTTTCCTTTTCGGCTTGGTCATTCTTGTCTCCTCCAAAA
>CALWUZ010000030.1 GCA_944384845.1 uncultured Clostridia bacterium | reverse complement strand
GTAAAGATAAGGATTAAGAAAAAAAATAAACTTCTGTTTTCAAAAGACTCGTAATATCTGCAGGATTTAATTTTGCTGTTTCAGAAGCAGGAACACAAAGTCCTGATTCTCTGGAGTCAGGACTTAGCGGCTGAGTCAATTGCACAGCTTGCTGACAAATATCCCGAAGAAAAGCGTCCGGAAGAAGCGTTGAAAGCTTCGAGAGACTGGGCATCCGGCAAAATCAAAATGCGTCAGGCACAACGAAAAATTCTGGACTGCCATGCCTTCGCAAAGGAAATCACCTGCAAAGAAGACATTGCGATCTGCCATGCCATCGGGCAGGCTTGTGCGGCAGTACATACTGCGGGTCATGTGATTGGCTATCCAATCTATGATCTGTCATCGATAACATACAGATTGGGAATTAATAATTGTGTCAAAGCAGTAGAACACAGAAAACAGGAGTATATCGATAAACTGTTTTATTGGAATGCACATTCAGCAGAATACTCGGAAAAATGGGCAGATTTTTTAAACGAGAAATAGCTGCGCCTTTTATTTTGCTTTACCGTTCATCAGCTCTTTAACAGCAAAAAGCCCCGACACACAATTTGTGTGCGGGGCTTTTCTTTGCCGAACAATTTTCTGATACAATAATACGGCGAGAATGACGAGCATTCTCACCGTACATATAATAGGTCTATTCAGTTTTCCTCTAACGGGACGATAGCCTACTTTTGTTTAATAGCAGCCTGTGCGGCGGCAAGACGGGCAATCGGAACGCGGAAGGGTGAGCAGGAAACATAGGTAAGTCCTATGTTATGGCAGAACTCGACAGAAGTCGGGTCGCCGCCGTGCTCGCCGCAGATACCCATATGCATATCGGGGCGTACCGATTTTCCGAGCTTAACAGACATTTCCATAAGCTTGCCGACGCCATTCTGATCGAGACGCGCAAACGGATCGTTTTCAAAGATTTTAGCGTCGTAATAAGCGTCAAGGAACTTGCCCGCATCGTCACGGCTAAAGCCGTAGGTCATCTGGGTAAGGTCATTGGTGCCGAAGCAGAAAAATTCGGCCTCTGTGGCAATTTCATCGGCAGTCAGAGCGGCGCGCGGAATTTCAATCATTGTACCGACTTCATATCTGAGATCGGAGCCGGCCGCCGAAATCTCAGCGTCAGCAGTCTCAACGACAAACTTCTTCACGTATTTCAGCTCTTTAACGTCGCCTACCAAAGGAATCATTATTTCAGGAACGATTGCCCAGTCAGGATGCGCTTTTTTAACATTGAGCGCCGCGCGGATTACAGCCTTGGTCTGCATTTTTGCGATTTCGGGATAAGTTACAGCCAAGCGGCAGCCGCGGTGACCCATCATAGGATTAAACTCATGGAGAGGGGCGATAATATTCTTAATATCCGCAACGGACTTGCCCTGAGCTTCTGCAAGCGCCTTAATATCCTCATCCTCGGTGGGAACGAACTCATGAAGCGGCGGATCAAGGAAACGGATTGTTACAGGTCTGCCCTCCATAGCTTCATAAAGCTCCTCAAAGTCCTTCTGCTGAATCGGAAGAATCTTATCAAGAGCGGCCTCGCGCTGTTCAACCGTGTCAGCACAGATCATTTCACGGAAAGCGGCGATTCTGTCAGCCTCAAAGAACATATGCTCGGTACGGCAGAGACCGATGCCCTCAGCGCCGAGCTCAAAAGCCTTTTTGGCATCCCTGGGCGTGTCAGCGTTGGTGCGGACCTGAAGTACCCTGTACTTATCCGTCCAGGCCATAATTCTGCCGAACTCGCCGGCAATAGTAGCGTCAACGGTCGGAATTATGCCGTCATAGATATTTCCGGTAGAGCCGTCGATTGAAATATAATCGCCCTCGCGGTAGATTTTTCCGGCAAGCTCGAACTGCTTGTTTTCTTCGTCCATTTTAATCTCGGAGCAGCCCGACACACAGCAGGTGCCCATACCGCGGGCGACAACCGCCGCATGCGAGGTCATACCGCCGCGAACGGTGAGTATGCCCTGGGAAGCCTTCATACCGGTGATGTCCTCAGGAGAGGTTTCCAGGCGGACAAGAACCACCTTTTCGCCTCTGTTCTTCCATTCCTCGGCGTCATCAGCGGTGAAAACTATCTTGCCGCAGGCGGCTCCGGGCGAAGCACCGAGACCCTTGCCCACCGGCGACGCAGCCTTAAGCGCCTTGGCATCAAACTGCGGGTGAAGAAGAGTGTCAAGGTTGCGCGGGTCTATCATAAGAACCGCTTCCTCCTCTGTTCTCATGCCCTCATCAACTAAATCGCAGGCAATCTTAAGGGCGGCCTGAGCGGTCCTCTTGCCGTTGCGGGTCTGAAGCATATAAAGCTTGCCGTGTTCAACGGTAAACTCCATATCCTGCATATCTCTGTAATGCTTTTCAAGTATATCGCAAACCTTCTGGAACTCAGCGAAAGCCTCAGGGAACTTCTGCTCCATCTCGGATATCTTCATAGGTGTGCGGACTCCCGCCACAACATCCTCGCCCTGAGCATTGGTCAGGAACTCACCGAAGAGACCCTTTTCGCCGGTAGCGGGGTCGCGCGTGAAAGCAACACCTGTGCCGCAGTCGTCGCCCATATTGCCGAACGCCATGGACTGAACGTTGACCGCAGTACCCCATGAATACGGAATATCATTGTCGCGGCGGTAAACGTTTGCACGGGGGTTGTCCCACGAGCGGAAAACAGCTTTGATAGCGCCCATTAACTGCTCTGTCGGATCGGACGGGAAGTCCTTTCCAATTTTTGCCTTGTATTCAGCCTTGAACTGGGAAGCCAATTCCTTAAGATCGTCGGCGTCAAGCTCAACATCCTGTGTGACGCCCTTCTTTTCCTTCATAGCGTCAATGAGCTGTTCAAAGTACTTTTTACCAACTTCCATAACAACGTCGGAGTACATCTGGATAAATCTTCTGTAGCAGTCCCATGCCCAGCGCGGGTTATTTGAACGCTTTGCGATTACCTCAACGACCTCTTCGTTAAGTCCGAGATTGAGAATAGTATCCATCATTCCGGGCATTGATGCGCGCGCGCCCGAACGGACCGAAACCAGAAGCGGATTCTCCTTATCTCCGAACTTTTTGCCGGTGATTTCCTCCATCTTCTTTATATATTCCATTATCTGCGCTTTGATTTCGTCATTGATCTTCTGACCGTCCTCATAGTACTGCGTGCAGGCCTCGGTTGAAATGGTAAATCCCTGCGGAACGGGAAGACCGAGTCCGGTCATTTCAGCAAGGTTTGCGCCTTTACCGCCGAGAAGCTCACGCATATTTGCGTTGCCTTCACTGAAAAGGTAAACGTACTTGTGACTCATTAAGAATCAACCTCCTAATTTTTTTATGGATATTATCCATTATTGACTTTTTTCATACATCTGATACCGTCTGTATCCCTATCATTATATCAATTATCATTTGAAAAATAAAGGATTTTTTTGAAAAATACGCCAAATTAAAGTGATTTTTATAATTAAGCATTAAATTATATATATATATCTTTAAATATTTATATATATTTACACCCGCGCATATAATTATTCATAAAGAGAGGCGATTTTTCTGCCGGTTTCTATTACTAAGGCGCCTATTTTGGATATGTTTTCGTCATTCATACGGGAGGACGGAGCAGATACGCTGAAGGCATAGCGGTATTCCCCGTAAATATCGGGAACCGCCGCCGCTACGCAGCATACGCCCCGTTCATTTTCCTCACGGTCGGCGGCGTAGCCGTTTTTTCTCACCTCGCCGATTTCACGCATAAATTGATTGAAATCGGTAATGGTTCTTTCGGTTTTTGCCTCGACATCGGACGAATCCCATATTTGCCTGATCTCCCCGTCCGACAGCCGCGCCATAATAGCTTTTCCCACAGCGGTATAGACCATCGGCAGCGAAAGACCTACTCTTGATACCATCCTGACCGAGTTTGCGGCGGATTCAAATTTGTCAATATAGACTATATCGTTTCCGCTGCGTTCTACAAGATGAGCCGTCTCCCCTGTTATTTTAGGTATCTGCTCAAGAAAGGTCCGCGCGTACCGCCTTATGTCTATTTTTGAAAGCATATCTGCGGATAGCCGCAGAAATTTAAGAGTAAGCGCGTATTTTTCGCTGGCGGAGCGCTTTCTCACATAACCGAGCGCGCTCAGAGTGGAAAGAAATCTGAAAACTGTCGTCTTATTAAGTCCGGAAAGGGATGACAGCTCGGTTATACCAAGCTCACCTTTTTCGCACAGCAGTTCAATTATTTTAAAAGCACGCCCTACCGACTGCACCGAAGATTGTTCCGGCATTTTCTCTACCTCTTTTGTTACAATATATTTGCCGGGTAAAGCACACCAGCCGGGTGTGCTTTATTCGTTCTCATTCCTAAGCTACAATAAGAGGAGTAATTGGTCTGACATCACCTCCTTTGGACTAACGACGTCCGGC
>CALWUZ010000029.1 GCA_944384845.1 uncultured Clostridia bacterium | reverse complement strand
CTTACACTGATACGGAAAAAGATAACAAATGTCACTCTACGCTCGTTTCTGTATTACGTTCCCTACGTCACGCTTTCGGCAATGACATTTCCCGCAATAATCGAAGCCACCGGAAGCATATGGTCAGGGTTTGCGGCGCTTGCCGCGGGGTCTCTGCTCGCCTTTTTCGGCGTAAGCCTTTTCGGCGTGGCAGTCTGCTCCTGCGTTACGGTTTTTTTGATAGAGCTTATTATAATATAGCTTTTCTCAGCCTGCGGAGAGACTGTTTTTTAAATTTACGATTGAAAGTTGCGGCGCGCGGGTATATAATAAAAAGCGTAAAATCATTACGGAGAAACAATATGAACATTGCCTTCCATACCCTTGGCTGCAAGGTCAATCAGTACGAAACCGAGGCGCTTCGGGAGTTATTCGCCGCGGCGGGACATACTCCCGTGCCGGACGGCGCCCCGTTTGACGCCGCGGTCATAAACTCCTGCACCGTGACAGCCGAAAGCGATCGCAAAACGCGCCAGGCGGTGCGCCGCTTCAGAAAAGAAAATCCGAACGCCGTAATAATACTCACCGGATGTATGGCGCAGGCGTTTCCGGAAAAGGCGCGCGCGCTTTCCGAAGCCGATGTGGTCGCCGGGAACACCGAGCTTAAAAGAATAGTTGAATACGCCGAAAAAGCCGCTGCGGGCGGCGAAAGGATATTTTCGGTTGAACCTCATCTTAAAAACGAACCGTTCAGCACGCCGCCGCTGTCCGCATTTGCCGGACGCACGCGCGCCTATATGAAGATTGAAGACGGCTGCGAGCGCTTCTGCACCTACTGCATAATTCCGAAAGCGCGCGGCTTTGTACGCTCAAAGCCGCTTGGTGCAATAAAAGAAGAGTCGGAAAGGCTCGGCGCCGCCGGATTTTCGGAAATAGTGCTGGCGGGAATAAATCTCTCCGCCTACGGCGCGGATCTTAACGGGAATCTGTGTGACGCAGTCGAAGCCGCAGCCGCAGCAGACGGCATAAAGCGCGTGCGCTTAGGCTCGCTTGAACCGGATCATATGAGCGCGGAAATGCTGTCAAGACTTGCGGCGAACGAAAAGTTCTGCCCGCATTTTCATCTCTCGCTCCAGTCGGGCTGCGACGCAACTCTCAGGCGTATGAACCGGCATTATGGCACCGCGTTTTACAGGGAGCTTGTAGACCGCATACGCCGCATGTTTACGGACGCCGCCGTTACCACCGATATAATGGTCGGCTTCCCCGGCGAAACCGAAGAGGAATTCGGGCGAAGCCTTGACTTTGTAAAGGAAATCGGCTTTGCCAAGGCTCATATTTTCGCATATTCAAGAAGGGGCGGCACTATAGCCGCCGCGCTGCCGGGGCAAATTTCAAACGCGGAAAAGGCGGAACGCAGCCGACTTATGAGCGAGGTCACCAAAAAAAGCGAGTATGAATTTTTAAAACAGCTTAAGGGCAGAATCCTGCCGGTGCTTTTTGAAACCTCTCAGGACGGCTTTGCTGAAGGCTATACCGCCAACTATTCCCGCGTTAAGGCAAAGGCTGACAAGCCGCATACCGGGGAAATACTTAACGTCAGAATAAAATCCGCCGAAAAAGATTTCTGCACCGGTGAAATCATACTATAAACCGGAGAAGAAAATGGAAACATACATTACCGAATCACCGGAGGAAACCGAAAAATTGGGCTTTGCCCTGGCAAAAAAGCTTAAGGGCGGCGAGACAATCGCATACCGCGGCGGTCTTGGAGCGGGAAAAACCTGCTTTACAAGAGGCGTCGCCGCAGGGCTTGGCTTTAAAGGGGACGTGACCTCGCCTACATTCGCGCTTATAAACGAATACATCGGCGGAAGACTTCCGCTTTACCATTTTGATATGTACCGTGTCTCGGGCTGGGAGGATCTGTATTCCACAGGTTTTTTCGATTATCTTGAGGAAGGCGGCGTTGTTGCCGCCGAATGGAGTGAGAATATCGAAAACGCTTTGCCTGAGAACACAATAACCGTCTCATTCGCTCGGCTCAGCGATACGAGACGCGAAATAAAGATCGAAGGCTTAAAAGAACATCTCATTTACTGCGAGGAAAAACATGAAAATATTAGCGATTGAATGCTCCGCAGGACCCGCCTCCGCTGCGGTACTGGAGGACGGCAGAATAATCTCCTCATCTTACGCAAACGTAAAGCTCACACATTCACAGACGCTTATGCCGATGATTGAAAACACACTTTCTCAGGCGCTTTTAAGCTTCAGAGACATCGACGGTCTGGCTGTAAGCCGCGGACCCGGCTCCTTTACCGGAATCAGAATAGGAATAGCCGCCGCTAAAGGACTTGCGGCGCCCCGCTCTCTTCCCTGCGCAGGCGTATCCACACTGCTTTCAATGGCGTACAATTATTCGGATACCGACTGTATTTTATGCGCCGTTATGGACGCAAGGTGCGGTCAGGTATACAACGCGCTTTTCAACATTGAAAACGGAAATATAAACCGCATCTGCGAAGACAGGGCGATTATGTGCCGTGAATTGTCGGAGGAATTAAAAAAAATGTCGCCTGAGCTTAAAAAACATGTTATAATAGCAGGCGACGGAACAGAGGTTTTCTATCCGTTTGCGGAAAAGCTGCGGGGTGTGATAAAATCCGGAAGCAAAAACCGTTTTCAGAATGCCGTTTCGGTAGGGCTGGCGGCACAAAAGGCTTTTGCGGACGGCAAGGCTCTGCCGCCGGAGAACCTTCTTCCGGTATATCTGCGGCTTCCGCAGGCGGAAAGAGAACTGAAAAAGAAAAAAGAGAAACGGGGATTAGTATGAAAATAGCAGTCGGCTGTGACCATGGAGGTTTTGAATTAAAAAACGCGATAAAAGCGCACCTTGAGGAGCGCGGCTTTGAAGTCTCGGATTTCGGAATTTATGAAAACCGTCCGGTCGATTATCCGGAAATAGCCCTCAAGACCGCAAACAGCGTGGCCTCCGGAGAAAATGATTTAGGCATTCTGGTATGCGGCACCGGAATAGGCATGTCAATGGCGGCAAACAAGGTAAACGGAATACGCGCAGCGGCGTGCAGCGACCATTATTCCGCAAAATATACGCGTCTTCACAACAACGCCAACATACTTTGTCTCGGCGGACGGGTTATAGGTGCCGGAACGGCGCTGGAGCTTGCCGATATATTTGTAGATACGGAATTTGAAGGCGGACGGCACCGTAAACGGATTGATTTGATATCCGAAATCGAAGAATCACAGAAAAAATAAAAGCGGGCAAACGGCGTGAAGCTGAGTCGCACCCGTTCACAGAAAGGATTTTAAAAAATGAAAGAAAACGTATTTATTATGGACCATCCGCTGATTCAGCATAAGCTGTCAATTCTCCGCGATGAACGAACCGGTTCAAAGCAGTTCAGAGAGCTGATAAGTGAAATCGCAATGCTTATGCTGTACGAATCCACAAGAGACCTGCCGCTTAAGGAGATAGAAACCAAAACGCCCATAGCCACCGCTAAAACCAAGGTTCTCGCGGGGCGCAAAATGGCGTTCGTACCGATTCTCCGCGCGGGACTCGGAATGGTAGACGGCGTCCTGAGCCTGATACCCGCTGCAAGGGTAGGTCATATAGGAATGTACCGTGACCCCGAGACCCACAAGCCGGTAGATTATTACTGCAAGCTGCCCTCCGATCTCCATGAGCGCGACGTCTTTGTGCTTGACCCGATGCTCGCCACCGGCGGCAGCGCGATCGACGCCGTTTCAAGAATAAAGGAATTTAATCCCAAGCGCATTAAATTTATGTGTATAATCGCCGCGCCGGAGGGGATTGAGGCTTTTACAGCCGCCCATCCGGACGTTCCGGTCTACTGCGCGGGACTGGACGACTGCTTAAACGACCACTGCTACATAGTACCTGGTCTCGGCGACGCGGGCGACCGGATTTTCGGGACTAAATAAAAGCTTTTAAAAGCTTAAATCCAGCCGCGGGAAAATTTCCCGCGGCTGGATTGCTGTATATAATAAATAAAATTTATCTGTTAATTTTCCCGTCTTTATCCGCTATATAATCACGGGCTTAAAGTGCTTTAATAAAAAACAGCTCCATAGGCTGCTCGTATCCCGCAACGTCAATAATAAAACCTCCGCAGTCCTTATAGCCTAACCGTCTGTAAAAAAACTGCGCGTTTTCATCCGATCTTGAAGAGGTAAGAAGAAAACCGTAGTCCTGCGCTTTCATATCCTTTTCCCAATATT
>CALWUZ010000028.1 GCA_944384845.1 uncultured Clostridia bacterium | reverse complement strand
GCCTGACGGAGTAAAAATAAGCGCTTTCCCGGCGGAAAATTTATTATAAACAGAATATCATATACCGTCTTAAAAGTCAATATATTTCTGCTCTAAAACCTGCCGCCGCGGAAAAACTGTTTTTGGTTGCAATACAGGCGCCGTTATGGTAAAATTATACCGTAATTTTATGTGCGGAGGCGGGATATGAAGCTTTTAATCGTGCGCCACGGCGATCCTGATTATACAGTTGACTCCCTTACGGAAAAGGGACGAAGAGAGGCGGAGCTGTTAAAAAAACGACTGATAAAGCTTGATATAAAAAAAATCTACTGCTCGCCGCTCGGCAGGGCGAGGGCTACCGCGGAGCCGACGCTCGCGGCGCTCGGAAGAAAGGCGGAAATCTGCGGCTGGCTTGAGGAATTTTCAGGGCATATTATTGACCCTGAAACCGGCGGAAAGCGCATACCGTGGGATCTTACTCCGGCGTTTTGGACTAAAGAACCGCGCTTTTTCGATAAGGACGGCTGGCTTGATACTCCGCTTATGAAAACCGGGGACGTTGAAGAAAAATACCGCGCGGTTACATCCGGAATAGATTCTCTGCTTGAAAGGCATGGGTATGTGCGCAGCGGCTGTATGTACCGCGTTGAAAGGGAGAACAGGGACACGCTGCTGTTTTTCTGTCATTTCGGGGTGGAATGCGTTATCCTGTCGCATATACTTAATATTTCCCCCGTGGCGCTGTGGCATGGATTTGTGGCGCTTACTTCTTCGGTCACCACGCTTGTGACTGAAGAAAGAGAGCGGGGCTCCGCGTATTTCCGCTGCTGCGGCTTTGGAGATATTTCGCATCTTTACGCGGCGGATGAGCCGCCGTCGTTTCAGGCACGCTTCTGCGAGAATTATTCTGAAACGAGCGAGCGGCACTGATTATGAAAAACGACGTTTTGATAATAGGCGGCGGCGCGGCGGGGCTCTGCGCGGCAGTAGCCGTAAAGCGGAGGGCTCCCTCGCTTTCTGTGAGACTGCTTGAGGCGCTTCCGCGCGTGGGAAAAAAACTGGCGGCCACCGGCAACGGACGCTGTAATATAACTAATAAAAAAATACATATCGGGCGGTATCACGGCTCTGATCCGCAATTCTGCGCCTATGCGCTTGACCGCTTCGGGTTTGAGGCTGCCGAAAGCTTTTTTGCCGAAATAGGCGTCCCCTTTGCTTTTGAGGGCGATAAGGCGTATCCGGCTTCCTTTCAGGCGGCTTCTGTGGTGGACTGCCTCCGTTTCGCCGCGGAGGAGGCGGGAGTTATAATCTGTACCGATACAAGGGTTGACAATATTCAGATTTCGCGCGGGCTTTTTAAAATTATCGCGGGAAATATGAGCTTTCTGGCTGAAAATGTGATAATCGCCGCGGGATTGCTTTCGGGCGGAGAAAGGCTTGGCAGCGACGGGCAAATGCTCGCTCTTTTAAAAAAGGCGGGCTTTAAAACCGTAAATACACGTCCTGCTATTGTCCAGCTTAAAACTCCGCCTGAAACCGTGCGCCAGCTTAAAGGTATCAAGGTCAGCGCCGAGGTGAGCCTTAAATCGGGCGGCAGACTTCTACGGCGCGAATACGGCGAGGTGCTTTTCTGCGATTACGGGCTGTCGGGACCGCCTGTGCTTCAGGTTTCGGGCGCTGCGGCCGCGGCTCAAAGCCCCGTTATATCCCTTGACCTTATGCGTGATAAAAGCCTTGATGCTTTAACAGCCGAGCTTTGCAGACGTATTTCTCTGCTGAGCGGCAGAGGCGCCGATGAATTTTTCACCGGAATGATGAACAAGCGGCTCGGTCAGGTGATAATAAAGTCGGCAGGCTATAAGCTTAACATGCCTGTTTCCGCATTTGACGGAAAGGCGGCGCAAAAGCTTGCGGCGCTTATTAAAAATATGAGCTTTGAGGTCACGGGAAACACGGGATTTATCAATTCGCAGGTGACGTCGGGCGGACTTGATACCGCTCAGTTTGACCCTGAAACTATGATGAGCCGTGATTACAGGAGGCTTTACGCTATAGGCGAGATTCTCGATATTGACGGTGACTGCGGCGGCTTTAATCTTCAGTGGGCGTGGTCGAGCGCGCTCTGCGCCGCAGCCGCCATAGCAAAGGAATCGGAATATGCTGATAATAAATAATGTTCTGCTTAAGCTTGACGCCGATTTTTCCGATTTAAAACCGTATGCGGCAAGAGCGCTTAAAATTGAAGCCTCCGCGGTAAGATCCGCCCGGCTTTACAGAAAATCGGTTGACGCAAGAAAGAAAAACGAGGTGCATTTTTGCTGTTCTCTGCTTGCGGAATTAAATATAAACGAAAACTCGGTATTAAAAAAAGCTAAAAATGCTCAGATATATTCTCCGCGGGAATATGTATGGCGGAGCTGCGGGAAAAATACGGAAAACCGGCCCGTTATTGCCGGCTTCGGGCCTGCCGGTATGTTTGCCGCGCTGACGCTTGCAAGAGCAGGGCTTCGTCCTCTGGTTATAGAGCGCGGGAGAGACGCAGATACCAGAGCCCTCGATGTTGCCCGCTTTTTTGCGGGCGGTGAGCTGGACGGCGAGTCAAACGTGCAGTTCGGCGAGGGCGGCGCCGGCACCTTTTCGGACGGCAAGCTCAATACCGGCATTAAGGATTACCGCTGCCGTGCGGTTTTAGAGGAGCTTGTAAGGCACGGTGCTCCCAAAGAAATCCTTACTGACGCCAAGCCGCACATAGGCACCGATATACTGACAGGCATAGTCAAAAGCATGCGCCGCGAAATAATTTCGTCTGGAGGCGAGGTGCGCTTTGGGGCGCGTCTTGACGATATTATCATTAAAAACGGTGCGCTTCAGTCTGCGGTAATATCGGGAGAAGAGCTGCTGTGCGGACGGCTTGTTTTAGCCACGGGTCATTCCGCGCGTGATACCTTTTCAATGCTTAAAAAGCGCGGCGCCTCCCTTATCAGAAAGTCTTTTTCAATGGGCGTGAGGATAGAGCATCTGCAAAATGATATAAATAAGGCGCTTTACGGCGGCTTTGCGGGGCATCCTGCCCTGGGACCCGCCGATTACAAGCTTGCGGCGCATCTTGAAAACGGCAGAGGAGTATACACTTTTTGCATGTGCCCGGGCGGCGAGGTGATAAACGCGTCAAGCGAAGCCGGAGGAACAGCCGTAAACGGTATGAGCAGGAGCCGGAGGGACGGCGCCAACGCCAACAGCGCGCTGCTTGTTGGAATAGAGCCGGACGACCTGCCCGGAGACGATGCGCTTGAGGGCTGCCGGCTTCAGGAAAAAACAGAGCGATCGGCTTTTGCCGCGGCCAAGGGAGCTGTTCCGGTAAGTACGGTCGGAAGCTTTGTATTCGGCAGACCTTTTTGCATCGGCAGGGTAAAGCCGACGGTGAAGCCGGCATATGCTTTTGCGGATTTCGGAACGCTTTTTCCGTGCTTTGTCGTCCAAAGCCTTAAAGAGGGAATATTGCTTTTTGACAAAAAAATTTCCGGCTTTGCGGACCCTGACGCGGTGCTTACGGCGCCCGAAACCAGAAGTTCTTCGCCGGTAAGGATAGTAAGGGGAGCAGACGGACAGAGCGTTACCGTCAGGGGACTTTATCCCTGCGGAGAGGGTGCCGGCTACGCCGGCGGGATAATGTCTGCCGCCGTAGACGGAATGAAGACTGCCGAAGCGCTTATAAACGGGCTTTGACAGCGAGGTCAGTGAAAGTCGTCCCCGGTGACCTGTAAAAGCCATATATTTACCGGTGAAAAGCGGTCGAGTATATAACACCATTCGTTTTCCACCGTTTCGGGCTCCAGCCGCGTTTTTTTCAGCGGAATACTGATTATAAGCTTTCTTCCGGAGTTTTCGCTGAAGTATACTCCGCCTAAGATTTTTATAAGCCGGCACAGCAGTCCGGAGCGGCGGCAGCCGTCCGCCTTTATTGTAAGACGGGAGCTTTTTATACCGATGAAAATTTTATTTTCTCCCGCTTCAAAGCTGCCTGCGAGCTCGGTCAGCAGAGCGGTGTAAAGCCTTCGGTTCACAAGATAAACGCCTTTTCCGGCCAGGATTACGGATATTTTTATTCCTCTTTGCAGCATAATAATTATCGCCGCGCCGAGAACAGAGTTTGAAAGCTTTATTATATCCATGGCGGAACGCTCTTCTTTCAGATAAAAGGCTTCGGCAAGGCTTATTTTTTTGAGCTGCGACAAACGTTTTATATTGTTTCCGCCGCGCAGCACCGACATCTGGACATAAAGCCGCAGGGAAGAAATATAGCGTTCAAATGCTTTTGGCAAATATATCATAATGCAACCTCCGCACATTAAGTTATTATGCCAAAATAAATAAAAAATAAAAAAAGCGTTAAAGATTAAACAAATAGCT
Organism: uncultured Clostridia bacterium; assembly: GCA_944384845.1. Classification (GTDB taxonomy): domain Bacteria; phylum Bacillota; class Clostridia; order Oscillospirales; family Acutalibacteraceae; genus UBA737. The sequence goes on along the minus strand of CALWUZ010000028.1, from coordinate 26,080 downwards.
TGAAAATAACGGAAAAATGGGTTAAAATAGTAAGGTAAATTTAAAGGAGGTTATTTCCAATGGTTAAAGTTGCTATCAATGGTTTCGGCCGTATCGGCCGTCTCGCTTTCCGTCAGATGTTCGGAGCTGAGGGCTATGAGATTGTCGCTATAAACGATCTTACAAGTCCCGCCATGCTCGCTCACCTTCTCAAGTATGATTCCGCTCAGGGAAGATATGCTCTTGCGGATACTGTTTCCGCCGGTGAGGACAGCATCACCGTAGACGGCAAGACCATCAAAATTTATGCCGAAAAGAACGCCGCGGATCTTCCGTGGGGTGAGATTGGCGTTGACGTTGTTCTTGAGTGCACCGGTTTTTACTGCTCGAAGGACAAGTCCCAGGCTCATATAGACGCGGGTGCTAAAAAGGTAGTTATTTCTGCCCCCGCCGGCAAGGATCTTCCCACAATTGTTTACGGCGTAAACGAAAAGACCCTTACTGCTGACGATAAGATTATATCTGCCGCTTCCTGCACAACAAACTGCCTGGCTCCTATGGCTTACGCGCTTAATAAGTACGCTCCTATCCAGAGCGGTATTATGACCACCGTTCACGCTTTCACAGGCGATCAGATGGTGCTTGACGGTCCGCACAGAAAAGGCGACCTCCGCCGTGCCCGCGCTGCTTCGGTAAACATTGTTCCGAACTCCACCGGCGCTGCCAAGGCTATCGGTCTTGTTATTCCCGAGCTTAACGGGAAACTTATCGGCTCAGCTCAGCGTGTTCCGGTTCCGACCGGTTCTACTACTATCCTTGTTGCCGTTGTTAAGGGCAGAGATATAACCGCCGAGGGTATCAATGCCGCTATGAAGGCAGCTTCCTCCGCTTCTTTCGGCTATACCGAGGAGCCGCTTGTTTCCTCCGACATTATCGGAATTACCTACGGCTCGCTGTTTGACGCTACTCAGACCATGGTTGCAAAGCTTGACGACGATACCTATCAGGTTCAGGTTGTATCGTGGTATGACAACGAGAACAGCTATACCAGCCAGATGGTACGCACGATTAAATATTTTGCTGAAATCTAACCGGCTTTAGTCTAAGCCCTCTGCGTTAAGCAGGGGGCTTTTATTTATATATAACCCTGTTTTACTTTCGGAATTATTGCTTTTTTATAATATTCAAGAAAAATTAACAGAAAATACTGACGTATTACTTGAAAAGAAAAAATAAAAATGTTATATTTATCTAAAGTGAGTCGGAGGGTGAGCGGATGGCTGAAAAGAAAACCAACGAGATATTAGAGGAGCAGAAAAAAGCGCGGCAGGAATTTTTAGAGCTGAAAAAAATGCAGCACGGAGAAATGAAGGCGCCGCCAAAGCCGAGCGAGATAGCAATAGTGCCGAAGACTCCGAAGGAAAAATGGGATAATTTCTGGTTTCAGTATAAATGGTATGTTGTGGCGATAACTGCAATAACGATTGTTATATCGATACTTACGGTACAGTGCGCCACAAGGACGCGGTATGACATTGAAGTGGTGTTTTTCTCATATACCGCCGTTCTCGACGACCAGACCGAAAAAATAGCCGATTATATTGAAAAATATACAAACGATTTGAACGGCGACGGCGAGGTAAATGTTCTGGTCTTAAACTGCAGCTTTACCGATTCATCTTCAAATTCGCAGTACAAATACACTGTTCTTACAAAGCTTCAGGTGACGATAGCGGGAGATCAGAATGCAATTCTTTATATTACGGACGATGCTGCATACGATTATTTAAAACAGCTTTCGGACGACGGCGGACTTCTTGAGGGAGAGCCTTATCCTTTGGGTGAAGATTTTTACAAGGAAACCGAAACCGAGGAATTCGGCTCACTGCCGGAGGGGCTGAAAATATCCTGCCGCAGAGTCGGCGGCACGACGCTTGAAAAATCAAAGGATGCCGAGACGGCTTACAATGAATCCAAAAAAATTCTTGAAAGCTTAAAGAACGCCGGCTGAAAAAGGCTTTTTGTAATTTTATTATATAAATATCTTAACCTCAGTTAACCAAACGCCTGTCCTTAATTAACAAGCTGCGGAAAAATGTTCCTCCTATGAAAAAAAGTTAAATATTTTTAACGATTTGTACATTGATAGAGCGCAATTTATATTATATAATCAAAATATAAAAAATAACGGAAAGGTGAATGTTTATGAACAAGTTCATGCTTAACGAAACCTCTTATCACGGCGCGGGCGCCGTCAGTGCTATCCCGGATGAAATTAAGAGCCGCGGCTTTAAAAAAGCTTTTGTGGCGACCGACCCGGATCTTGTCAAGTTTGGTGTATCAAAAAAGGTAACAGATCTGCTCGACAATGCCGGCATCGAATACACCCTTTATTTCGATATTAAAGCCAATCCGACCATTGAAAACGTGCAGCACGGCGTTGAGGAATTTAAGGCCTGCGGAGCAGACTGCATTATCGCCATAGGCGGAGGCTCATCTATGGATACGGCAAAGGCGATAGGTATTATAATTACCAATCCGGAATTTGCCGACGTGCGTTCGCTTGAGGGCGTCGCTCCCACCAAAAACAAATGCGTTCCCATTATAGCCGTACCGACCACCGCCGGAACCGCCGCGGAGGTAACCATAAATTATGTTATTACCGATGTTGAGAAAAAGCGTAAGTTTGTCTGCGTTGACGCGCATGATATTCCCGTGGTGGCTGTAGTTGATCCTGATATGATGGCGACAATGCCGGCTTCCCTTACCGCCGCCACCGGTATGGATGCGCTTACGCACGCTATCGAGGGCTACATAACCAAGGGCGCGTGGGAGCTTTCCGATATGTTCCATATTAAGGCTATTGAAATTATAGCCCGCTCTTTGCGCGGAGCCGTCAAAAACGATAAGGACGGCCGCGACGGTATGGCTCTCGGTCAGTACATTGCCGGTATGGGCTTTTCAAACGTTGGACTCGGCGTAGATCATTCTATGGCGCATACGCTTTCCGCTTATTATGATACGCCGCACGGTAAGGCGTGCGCCATACTTCTTCCGACTGTTATGGCGTACAACGCAGAATATACCGGCGAAAAATACCGCGATATAGCAAAGGCTATGGGCGTTGAGGGAGTAGACTCTATGTCAAAGGAGGAATACCGCAAGGCGGCGGTTGACGCTGTGCGCCAGCTTGCCGAGGATGTAGGCATTCCGACCACGCTTAAGGGCATCGTTAAGGAAGAGGACATTCCAGAGCTTGCTAAATCCGCATATGCCGACGCTTGCCGCCCCGGCAATCCGAGAGATACGAGCGAAGAGGAAATCGCTGAGCTTTACAGAAGCCTTATGTAAAATGAAATTTAAAAGCCCGTTCCGCTTTTCAGCGGTACGGGCTTTTTCTTTTGCCGCGGCGGTTTAAGCTTTGTTTCTGGCGTTTTTTCAGTCTGACGATAAAAAAAGCACACAGCGCGATATTCATCAGAAGCATTACGGCGCTGCCTTCAAGCTTCAAATCACCGCCCGAAAAATATTTGTTTCCTGCGGATGCCGTGTTAAACAGCGCAGGATATTCATCTGAAAGAGAAAAGCTTCCCAGAACAAACGAGCTTGCTGCGTTGTATATAAAGTGAGCGGTGACGGGCGCCAGAAGCGAATAGGAGTACTCTGCCGTAAGGCACAGCAGAATATTCATAAGGAGCATGTTAAGGGTGTATATAACACCTTTGGAGAACATGTCTATATTAAGCGATATAAACAGCAGGGTTATAACCACGGTTACTGCGGGAAGGCTGTAAAATTTCCTGTAGAGGCGGTAAAGATAACCGCGCAGCAGCAGCTCTGTGGCAGCGGCGTTAAAAAGAATGGCAAGCAGCCACAGCACGATGCTGCCTGTCTGATTCATTCCGGAAAATGTAAACGCCTTAAAGAGCCAGAGTATCAAAACGGTCACTCCCAGGGGAATTACCGCCGTTAGCAGTCCGATAGAGTAGTGCCTGAGCTTGTTTTTAAGGTTGAAAACCCTGAGCTTTCCATGCTCGACGAATTTAAGAAAAAACGCGGTAAATAAAATTGTCACCGCAAGGAAGACGCCCTCGCGCCAAAGATTTAAAACAGCGGTGTTTTCGGTCTTTATTTCCGGAATATAATAAGCGACAATTATGGCTAAATCAAAAAAGAAAAGCGTTTTATAAATATTAACAATTAAATTTTTCACTTGCGTTTCCTTCCGGTCGGTTTTTTATTTGATTATATACCATATTCGGATTTTATTCAACTGTAAATATTATAATGACTTATTTGCGGTTGACAAAGGGCTTGAAAAGTAGTATACTAATTTGCGAATAAGTTGCAATTTTGATGCTGCGGAGAATTTTTATGAAGAAGATTATAAAAAAAATCACAGTCTGCCTTGCCGCGATTGCGCTTCTTGCGGAACTGGCTGCCTGCTCCGGCGGGCAGGATAGTGAAAACAGCGGCTTAAAGGTATTATGCACCGTTTTCCCTGTTTATGACTGGACTAGGGAAATTTCCGGCGGGAAGGCGGATGTCTCATTGCTTGTTTCGGGCGGTACGGATATGCACAGCTATCAGCCCTCGGCGGAGGATATGATAGAAATCGCCGGCTGTGACGTTCTGATATATGTGGGCGGCGTTTCTGACGGCTGGATTGACGAAGCCGTAAAGCAGCAGGAGAATAAGGAGCGGACTGTTATAAATCTGCTTGAGGTTTTGGGAGACAAAGCTGTTTCTGAGGAATTATCAGAGGGTATGCAGGCTGAGGAGCATTCCCATGAGGACGGCGGGGAGGCGTATGACGAGCATGTATGGCTTTCGCTTGAAAATGCGGAGCTTTTTGCTGACGCAATAACCGCGGTTCTGTCTGAAAAGGCTCCGGACGACGCGGATTACTTCAGCAGCAGAGCCGAAGCTTATATCGGTGAGCTTGCCGCTCTTGATGAAGAGTATTCTGAAGCAGCTGAGTCGGCAGAGCAGAAAACGCTTGTTTTCGCAGACCGCTTCCCCTTCAGGTATCTGACAGAGGATTACGGGCTTTCATATTACGCGGCTTTTCCGGGCTGCTCGGCGGAAACCGATGCAAGCTTTGAAACCGTCGCTTTTTTGAGCGGTAAAATCGATGAGCTCGGAATAAAATATGTGCTGACTACCGAAAGTCCTGTTCCCGGAATTGCCGAAACGGTGGCGGAAAACACTAAGGAAAAAAATCAGCAGATACTGGCGCTTGACAGTATGCAGTCGGTTACCGACGGGAGTACAAGCTATATTGAGATAATGAGAACTAATCTTGAAACGCTGAAAAAGGCTTTGAACTGAGGTGAAGAAAATGCCGCTTCTTACGGTTAAAAATTTAACGCTCGGTTATGAGGGCAGAACGGTCGCCGACGGTATAAGCTTTGCGGTTGACAGCGGAGATTATCTTTGCATAATAGGCGAGAACGGCTCCGGCAAAACCACCCTTATGAGGGCGGTCCTGCGCCTAAACTCTCCGATTTCCGGAAGTATTGAAACGGGCGGAGGCCTTAAATCTACAGAGATAGGCTATCTTCCGCAGCAGACCGAGGTGCAGCGGGATTTTCCCGCGTCGGTCAGGGAAATAGTTCTCTCAGGTAACGCCGGGCATGCCGGGCTTCGTCCGTTTTACAGCGCGGCGGAAAAGGCGGCGGCTTTAAGCAATATGGAAAAGCTGGGCATAGCGCATCTGGCAAAGCGCTGTTACAGAGAGCTGTCGGGAGGTCAGCAGCAGAGGGTTCTTCTTGCCCGCGCGCTCTGCGCCACAAGGAAGCTGCTCCTGCTTGACGAGCCGGTTTCCGGACTCGATCCGGAGGCGGCTGCGGAAATGTACGATATTATCGACAGGCTTAATCAAGAGGGTATAACAGTTATAATGATTTCCCACGATATATCCGCCGCGCTTAAGTATGCCACGCATATTCTGAGGATAGGCAGTGAAATTTTTTTCGGAAGCCGCAATGAGTATATTAAAAGCAGACAATTTGCGGATTTTTCCGCAGCATACGGGAGCGGAGAAGAATGAGTGAGCTGTTTTCAAAAATTGTTTTGTATTTTGAATACCCCTTTGTGCGCTATGCTATGATTGCGGGAGTGCTTATCGCGCTCTGCTCATCGCTCCTCGGAGTTACTCTTGTGCTCAAGCGTTTTTCTTTTATCGGGGACGGGCTTTCCCACGTTGCCTTCGGGGCGATAGCCATAGCCGCCGTGCTGGGGCTTACGAATGAAATGCTTATCGTACTGCCGGTGACCGTCTTAAGCGCGGTGCTTTTGCTGAAAACAGGCAGACGTACAAAAATAAAGGGCGACGCCGCGGTAGCCATGATTTCGGTGGGCGCGCTTGCGCTGGGCTATCTGCTGATGAGCGTGTTTTCAACCTCCGCCAATGTTTCCGGAGATGTTTGCAGCACTTTGTTCGGCTCATCGCTTATACTGACTCTTTCAAAAGCGGAGGTGGCGGTGTCGGTCGTGCTTTCGGCGGTGGTGACAGCGGTGTTTATGCTGTTTTACAATAAAATCTTCGCCGTTACCTTTGATGAGGATTTCGCGCGCGCCGGCGGCGTAAGGGCGGGCGCCTACAACCTGCTTATCGCCGTTGTAACGGCGGTGGTTATAGTTCTGGCTATGAATCTTGTGGGCTCTCTGCTTATTTCAGCGCTTATAATTTTTCCGGCGCTCTCGGCAATGTGTATTTTTAAAAGCTTCAGGCCGGTGATTGTATTTTCGGCAATTATTTCGGTCGTCTGCGCCGCGGCGGGGATACTGATTTCAATACTCGCGGCGACGCCAGTGGGCGCCACCGTGGTTGCGGCGGATATAGCCGCTTTTCTGATTTGCCGCATTGCCGGCGCGGCGGTGAGAAGGCAATGAAGCAGATACATCCGATTCCGCCGCTTTATTCAGCGTCCTCGCGCGTGCTTATTTTAGGAAGCTTTCCGTCGGTAAAGTCAAGGGAGCAGGCTTTTTTTTACGGACATCCGCAAAACCGCTTCTGGCGGGTCGCGGTGGAAATACTCGGCTGCGGGATTCCGCGTACGGTCGATGAGAAAAAACGCCTGATTCTCGGCAACAGGCTCGCGCTGTGGGACGTTATAGCCGAATGCGATATAACAGGCTCGTCCGATTCAAGCATCAGGGAAGTTGTTCCGAACGATATTTCCGGTCTGCTTGAAAAAAGCGGGATAAAAACAATTTTCGTAAACGGAAAAACCGCCGAAAAATTTTATCTGCGCTATACCGAGCCGAAGACCGGCATAAAAGCAGTCTGTCTGCCCTCTACAAGCCCCGCCAACGCCGCGTGGTCGTTTGAAAGGCTCTGTGAAGCGTGGAGCGTTATAAAGGAATACATATAATATAAAAAGCCCCGTCCCGCGTAAAATATACGCGGGACGGGGCTGCTGTGTTCAGGCTTATTCGGCGCTAGGAGTAAAGCCCAAATCCTCAAGCTCGGAAACGGCGGTTTTAAGGCAGTTTTCGCAGCCGTCAACCGTTACGCTTTTGTCCTCCAGCGAAACCGTGAATTTAAGTCCGGCGTCGCCGAGAGCCTTTGTTATGCGCCTGACACAGGCGTCGCAGTGCATATCGGGTACAGAAATTTTTCTTTCCATTTTTCCACCTCATTTCATAAGTTTTTGAAGCGTGACGACCAGCTCGTCTATTACCGAATCGTCACCCCTGCGGATATTTTCAGCCACACAGGTGTGTATGTGGTTTGAAAGCAGTTCTTTTGAAAAAGCACCAAGTGCCGCCTGGACGGCTGAAACCTGCGTCAGTATATCGGTGCAGTAAGCCTCGTTTTCAAGCATGCTTTTAATTCCCCGTACCTGACCCTCGATGCGGTTGAGCCGGTTTATCAGGGAGCGGTATTCGCTTTCTTCCCGGTGCTTGCGCTTTTTGCAGCATTCACATTCGCTCATAGCCTTTTACTCCTTAATCTCAGCGCATTTCCCACTACAAATACAGAGCTGAGAGACATTGCAAGCCCCGCAATCATCGGACTTAAAAGCGGTCCGCCGAAGGCGTACAGCAGCCCCGCCGCAACAGGTATGCAGACTGTATTGTAGCAGAAAGCCCAGAATAAATTTTCCTTTATATTTGTAATTGTAAGGCGGCTTAAGCGCACTGCGCGCGGGACATCGTTCAAATCGCTTTTCATAAGCACTATATCCGCCGCTTCGATCGCAATATCGCTTCCGTTGCCTATCGCGCAGCCAACGTCCGCTTCGGTAAGGGCGGGGGCGTCGTTTATGCCGTCGCCCACCATCATTACAGGACCGTACTTTTTCCTTATTTGCGACACTATTTCGGCCTTCTGCTCCGGAAGAACCTCCGAATAGACCTCGTCGGCTCCTGCGAGTCCGCCTATATATTCGGCGCAGGCCTTATTGTCACCTGAAAGGATTACGGTTTTTATGCCTTCCTTTTTAAGCCGCTCGAACGCGGGGCGCGAGGTGTCCTTTATTTGGTCGGCTACGGCTATAAGACCCGCCGCCTTACGGTCGATTGCTGCGAAAATAAGGGATTTTCCCTCGCGGGACAGCCGGTCGCCTTCTGCGGAATAGGCGGAAGCATCGATGCCGTTTTCTTCAAGAAGCGTTCTGCTGCCGAGCAGCACCTCTTTACCGTCCGCGATACAGCTTATTCCTTTTCCTGAGATGTTTTTCATATTTTCCGGACGTCCGGGGTCTGAGATTCCGGACGCGGCGGCATATTCCGTAATGGCTGCCGCCAGCGGGTGCTTTGAAGCCGATTCCGCCGCTGCGGCGATTTTCAGAAGCCGCTCCTTATCGTCCGACACAATATCGGTGACCGCCGCTTTTCCCACAGTGACTGTGCCGGTTTTATCAAATACCGCCGCCTTGATTTTGTGAGTGATTTCAAGTACTTCGCCGTTGCGGATAAGGATTCCGTTCTGCGCGCCGAGACCGGTGCCTACCATCACGGCGGTGGGTGTGGCGAGTCCCAAGGCGCAGGGGCAGGCGATTACCAGCACGCCTGTGAAGACCCTGAGCGCAAAGGAAAAATCCTTGCCCGCCGCGAGCCATATAACCGCCGCCGCTGCGGCGATAGCCATAACCACCGGAACGAATACTCCGGCTACGCGGTCCGCGGCTTTTGAAATAGGAGCTTTTTTATTCTGAGCGTCCTCAACAAATTTGATTATCTTGGCAAGGGCGGTGTCTTTCCCGGTTTTTGTGACTTTGACGTATACCGCGCCGCTCAAATTTATGCTGCCGCCTATGACCTGACTTCCGGCGTTTTTTTCAACCGGCAGGCTTTCGCCCGTGAGCATCGACTCGTCCGCGCCTGTGGAGCCGCTTTCCACAACGCCGTCAAGCGGTATTTTGTCGCCCGGCTTTATAACTACCGTTTCTCCGACGGCGACCTCCTCAGTGGGAACCACGCATTCCTTTCCACTGCGTATTACCGTGGCGGTGTCCGGTGCTAACTCCATAAGCTTTTTTATGGCGGAGGCGGTCTTGCGCTTGCTTCTCTGCTCCATATGCTTGCCGAGCGCCACAAGGGTTATAACCACCGCGACAGACTCATAATAAAGATTGTGTACCGCGTGCGCGTCATACGGTATTGCATAGGTCATAACGACGCTGTATATAAACGATGCTCCCGCGCCCACCGCTACAAGCGAGTCCATATTCGGGTGGCCTCTGAGCAGAAGCGGTATGCCCGATGTGAAAAAACGTCTGCCCAAAAACAGCACCGGAGCGCAGAGCAGAAGCTGCGTAAGCGCAAACCCGTAAGGGTCGGAATTGATATTCATAAAAAACGGAACCGGCAGCCTGTCGGTCAGCATCTGACCCATCGAAACATACAGCAGGACCGCGGACAGGACGAGCGAAATTATAATTGACGAAAGACCGCTTTTTTCCTTTTTTTCAGGCTCGTCGGCTTTGCCGGTTTTTTCGGGACGGTCGGCTTTGATACCGAAGCCCGCCTTTTCTACCACGCGGATAAAATCCGCCTCTCCGGTTTTGGCTTCGTCGTAACGGACATCCATTTTTCCGGTTATCAGATTAACGTCGCAGCCTTCCACGCCGTCAAGCCGGGAAACCACGCGCTGAACCGACGCCTGACACGCCGCGCAGGACATTCCGCTTATTATATACTGTTCTTCTTTCATAAGCATTCTCCTTTATACCCACCGGGGGTATCTGCGTATATTATATACCCCCTAAGGGTATTTGTCAAGTGCCTGCTGAAATTTTTTCTCCTTTAATATTATTCCGGATTTAAAAAAATAACGCGGCTTAAAGCCGCGCGGAAAATATCGTTTTTTGTATTAAATTAAAAAATGCCGCAAAAGCTCGGATTTAAAAAAATACGGGCTTAAAAAAGGGAAAGCGCCTGTCGGATTTTTTAAAATAAAATCGTAAAAGGTCGTAAAAGCTCCGATATAAAAGATAAAACGGATAAAAAAGCCGAAAGCTGACGTCAAAAGGAAAAGGAATAGAAAGAAAAATGTCGCAAAAGCTCTTTTTTAAGAATTTTCACTCGTAAAAAGCGGAAAGACCCCGTTAAAAGCTTTGGTTTAAGAAAGAAATTTGTCGAAAAAGCCTGAGCCTTGTCGGAATGGGAAGCCTTAAAGCTATCTTTTTTCGCCCAGGAAGAAAAGCGCGAGCGTGCCGGGACCCGAATGCGCGCCTATAACCGGACCGATTGCATTTATCTGTACTTCCTTGGGGTGAAGCTCCTTTATAACCATATCCTTAAGGACGAGCGCGTCGTTTTCGCAGTCGCCGTGGCTGATAAAGACCGTCTGACCGGACGGGTCAAGCGCCGTTTCCTTCATATGGGCAAAAAGGCTTTCCACAGACGCTCTGCGGCCCCTTGCTTTTCCGATGTTGATGAGATGCCCCTCGTCGTCTACATGGAGAATGGGCTTGATATTAAGCAGCGAACCGACAAAGGCGGTTGTGGCGGAAATTCTGCCTCCGCGCTTAAGGTGGTTGAGATCGTCCACCGTGAACCAGTGGCAGAGGTGAAGCTTGTTCTGCTCGGCGAAATCGCGCACCTCCTCAATCGCCGCGCCGTCCCGCTTTTTCATTGCGGCGAGATATACCAGCAGACCCTCGCCCATAGAGGCGCAGAGGGTATCCACACAGAATATTTTGTTTTCGGGGTATTTAGCCGCCAGCTCCTCCGCCGCTAAGGTGCTTACATGGTAGGTGCCGCTGAGTCCCGATGAAAAGCCGAGGTAGAGAATATCCCTGTCCTGCCTTAGCTGCTCCTCGAAAACGCTTATAAAGGTGTCCATATTAAGCGCCGAGGTGGAAGCCGCGGCTCCCGCCCGCAGGCGGCTGTAAAAGTCCTTATACGGCATTTCCCTGCCGTCAAGATAGTTGCGGTGCTCCTCTCCGTCAATGGTGAAAACCATAGGAATAACCGTAACTCCGGCGCTTTGCGCCAGCTCCTCGGAAAGGTCGCAGCAGGAATCGGTGATAATTACATATTCTTTCATATAAAGCTCCTTCTTACACCAAAATATAGAACAGAACGCAGAAATACTGGAGTATACTTCCCAAAACCACAAAAATATGAAAAACAGAGTGCATATAGCGGTGAACGCTTCTTCCGGCTATGCCGTAAAGCACCGCGCCTATCGTATAAGCGACGCCGCCGGCGAGCAGCCACCTGAAGCCGGGGATTCCTATCGCCTCGATCGCGGTTTTTCCGGTGAAGACTATGCACCAGCCGAGGGCGAGATAGCATATGACCGAAAAAACGTTGAACATTTTAAGGTCGATTGCGTTAAGGGTTATGCCGATTGCCGACACGCCCCACACAATGCCGAAAATCGTCCACCCGAGAGGGGCGCTGTGGCTCCTGAGCGAGCAGAGCGCCACCGGAGTATAAGTCCCAGCTATAAGGATAAAGACGGAGCAGTGGTCTATGACCTGCATTACTTTTTTTGCCGTCTGCGGTATAAGCCCGTGGTAGACGCTTGACATGGTATAAAGAAGTATCATTGAAAAGCCGTATATAAACGCGCTTACAATCTGATATGCGTCGCCGTTCAGAAACGCCTTTACAACACAGGTTACAAGCGCGGCAATGCCGAACGCGCCGCCCGCAATATGGGACACCATGTTGAAAATTTCCTCACCGCGCGTGTAATCCGGCAGCTTTCTGTCCTTCAGTTTTATTCTTCTCATTATTTACCTCATAAAACATATCGCTTTTAATATAATACTACATTTTACCGAAAAAATAAAGATGTTTTTTCGGCGCGCGGTATGCTATACTGATACGGGGTGAGATTATTGAATATTGCCGAAATTAAAAAAATACTGGAGGATAAGGCCGAGCCGGCTTACCGCGAATTTTCGGGCAGGCTTATAAACGACTCGTCCCTGCCGCTTCTGGGTGTAAGGCTTCCGGCGCTTAAAAGGCTCGCAAAGGAAATATGCGCCGCCGGCTCAGGAGAGGAGTTTTTAAGTGCCTGCGATTTTTCAAGCATTGAAATGTCACTGCTTTATTCTTATGTTCTGGGAAGGACAAGAGGTGATACCGAAAAGCTGCTTCCGCTGTTTGACCGCGCCGCCTCAAGGGTTGACAACTGGTGCACCTGCGATATACTATGCCAGTCGTTCAGGCAGTGCGAAAAGGACAGGGAAAGAGTCTGGCGGCTGCTGATTTCCTATCTTGATTCAGGAAAAACCTTTTATATGCGCATAGCCGTGGTTATGATGATGTCGCATTATCTGACCGACGGATATGCGGACCGCGTGCTTGAAGTCCTGAATAATTACAGCAACGACGGATATTATTATAAAATGGGAGCCGCTTGGTGCGCGGCGACGGCTATGGCGAAATTTCCGGATAAGGTGTTCGCCTTTCTTGAAAAAGACCGGCTCGACGACTGGACGCACAATAAAGCGATACAGAAAATGATTGAATCGCGCAGAGTATCTGATGAGGATAAAGAAAGGCTGCGTTCCATGAAGCGGTGAAAGGGCAGAAGGTCGTATTTTGTCGAATACTTAACATAATTTTTTTATTCATTTTATTATGAATAAAGATTTATTCCACTTATCCACACGGTTTTCCACCGAAAAAGCCCCGCAAAGCCTGAAAATCCGTTTTTTACACACCGAAAAGGTTAATATCACGGTGGATAAGTCGGAAAACTTTTAAGGTTGTCCAAGTTTACATAATGAATTTTTTGCAAAGAAATCTTCAGGAAAAAAATGGAAATTCCTTTATTACATAAGTATATAAATCAGTGCAAACAGCAGCTTTTTATCAGCCTTTTCACTCATGAGTATGAGCAGCAGTCCGATTATAAGGGATATATCTCCCTCATTTGAAAGCATATCCAGAAAAGGCAGATTGAGCCCTCCGAAGAGACCGCCGGACTGACCGCTGTTCTGCATAGCCTTCGGGGCGGCGGGCTTTTCCGCCGGTCTGCTGTTCTGCACAGCCTTTTGAGCGCCGCGGCGGCGGTCGGGCTGCGGCTCGGCGTTATGCTGATAGCTCTGCTGAGTCCGGCCTCCGCCTCTGTTCTGCTGAACCCTTACAAACGGAGGAACAGGGGGCATCGGCTGGTTTGTGCCGATCGGCGCGGCTCTTGAGCTCATTTCCCTCATTCTTTCAACAGCGTCCTGCTGCTGGCGCATAAATTCATTTTCGTTCATAATAACACCTGTTTTCAATGCGACGGCATCCGTAATTACGGCAAATGCAAATATTTTGTTTTACAGCTTGAGCAGGCCGCTTTCCTTTATCAGCGGAAGCATGTCAAGCAGCTTAAGAATTTTTACCGCTGTGTCGGCGCGCTTCCGGCGCTCCTCGCTTAGGTGCGGCTTCAGCGCGTTTATCAGTTGTACGCGTGAATCGTCCGACGACGCCTTCATCTGCGATATAAGCGATATAATTGTCTGAAGCTCTCCGCCGTCAAGCATATCGCTTATATTTGAAAGCTCTCCGCCGGAGGCGGGAGCCTCTGTCTCCGCCTCCGCCTCGCTTCCGCCCAAAATGCTTTCAGCCATTTGCCTGACGCGGTTCATGCTTTCCGGATCGTTGAGCAGCTCGGTAAGCTTCGCGCTCAGATCATCCATTTTTTCCTCCGCCCTTTAAAAATGTTTTGAGCAGCGCCTTTGCCTGAGGGCTGTTCAGCAGCGCCTCCATGCTCTTTTTGTCGGACATGGCGCTTGCAAGCTTTTTTCTGTCCTCCGCCGACAGATTTTTTATCAGCGGCTCTATGTTTTTGTTTTCCACGGCGCCGGTCAGGCTTTTCCGGTCGATTTTGCCGCCCGATGAGGATAAAACCGCGTCTATAAGCTTTTGCTTGTCGATTTCGTTATTATTCATTGAAATTTCCTCCGTTTGTGATAAAATAGGGTACAGTAAATATTATGAATTTAAAATTTATTATAGAATAGGTGTATAAATGAGAATTGTCGTTATTTCCGATTCACACAGAAGAGAGCGGACCGTAAGAAGGATACTGCGCGACAGGGGAGACAGCCGCCATGTTTTTTTTCTCGGCGATGTTACCGCCGATATTGAGGACCTCCCCGCGGAATTTCCGGATAAAAAATTTCATATAGTCAGCGGAAACTGCGACTTTTTTTCGGTTTTTCCCTCCTTTGGTATTGAAACGGTGGGCGGGCGGCGCGTATTTTATACCCACGGTCATACCCTCGGAGTAAAGCACGGGCTTGACGGTCTTATAAGAACCGCCGCGGCAAACCGCTGCGAAATAGCGCTTTACGGGCATACTCATACCTCACAAATATTATATGAAAACGGAATATATATTGTTAATCCGGGCTCCTGCTCCGAGCCGCGGGATTCAGGCAAAAGCTATGCGGTAATCGATATAGAGGAAAACGGAATTATGCCCGTTATAATGAAAATATAAAGCGGCTGTTTCACCGATAAGGTGAAACAGCCGCATGATTGCTCTTATCCGCCGGCGCTTTTATCCGGTTTTTCAAGCTCCAGAAGAAGCTTTTTGTTTTCAAGCCCCGCCGCAAAGCCTGTAAGCTTCCCTCCGGCACCTACTGCCCTGTGGCAGGGAACAGCCAGCAGTATCGGGTTTTTGTTGCAGGCCCCGCCTACCGCGCGGGCGGCGTTTTTGTTGCCTATGGCGGCGGCTATTTCCCCGTAGGTCGCGGTTTTGCCGTATGGTATTCTGCGCAGCGTCCGCCAGACGGTCTGCTGAAATTCAGTGCCGTGCAGCTTTATCGGAAAATCAAAGGTTTTACGCTTCCGGTCAAGATATTCGCATATCTGAGCGAATGCTTCGTCGGATAAGGGAGTAAAATCGCTGTTTCCTGATTTCTCCGCCGTTTTTATAAGGCAGACGGCGCCGTCTGAAACGCCGATTTCAATTATGCCTATTTTACTTTGATAATACGCGGTTTTAATTTCTGACAGCCCCTTTCGGAATTTTAAATTTATGTTATAATATTAACACCGGACGGCAAAAAAAGCAATGCCGGTCTGATTTTAAGTATGTTGGAATATTAAGGAGGAAAACCAATGGATGCCATTGAAAATCTGCTCACAAGAAGGAGCGTCAGAAAGTATAAGCCGGATATGGTACCGGAGGATATTTTAAGCAAAATCCTTGAAGCGGGAACCTTTGCCGCGACCGGAATGGGCAGGCAGTCGCCGGTTATTATCGCCGTGACAGACAGGAAAACCAGAGATATGCTTTCAGAAATGAACGCCGCAGTTATGGGGAGCGGCGGCGACCCGTTTTACGGCGCGCCGGTTGTGCTTGTCGTCCTTGCGGATAAATCCGTCGGAACATATAAATACGACGGCAGCCTTGTTATGGGAAACCTGATGAACGCGGCGCATGCTCTGGGAGTTTCAAGCTGCTGGATACACCGCGCCAAGGAGGAGTTTGAGACCGAAAAAGGCAGGGAACTGCTCAAATCCTTAGGTATTACGGGAGATTACGAGGGCATAGGTCACTGCATACTGGGCTATGCCGACTGCGAAATGCCTGCGCCGAAGGAGCGCAAGAAAAACTATATTTATTATGTAAAATAAAAAGCTTGGGAGGATAAAAATGCTTACAGAAGGAATAAAAGCACCGGATTTCACACTGAACGATAAGGACGGCAACGCCGTTTCGCTGGCGGATTTCAAGGGCAGAAAGGTAGTGCTGTACTTTTACCCGAAGGACAATACTCCGGGCTGCAGCAGACAGGCGTGCGCCTTTGCGGCGGCTTACGGGGATTTCAGGAAAAATAACGCCGCCGTAATCGGCATAAGCAAAGACAGCGAAGCCTCTCACCGCAGGTTCGCGGAAAAATACAATCTGCCCTTTATCATTTTGTCAGACCCGGAGCTTACTGCCATAAAGGCTTACGGCGTCTGGCAGGAAAAAAAGCTGTACGGAAAGGTGAGCATGGGTGTGGTGCGCACAACCTATGTCATTGATGAAAACGGCATTATAGAGAAGGTTATGCCGAAGGTAAAGCCCGATACCAACGCGGCGGAAATACTTGAATATCTGAATCCAAAGACCTGAAATTAGAGTTAAAAGCTGCTCTGCTCCGGCGCGTTCCGGAGCAGAGCAGCTTTTTGTTATGATAAATTCTATTCGCGGGCGGAATTGCCGGGATTATATCGTACTTGATTTTACCAGTCTCAGCCGGTCGTTAAAATTCCGCGGTTAAGCTTTAGTGTAAGTATGCGCCGCACGCTTTGGTCAATTCTTTGCTCAGAAACGGTTCCCGAGGCTACCGCGTCTTTAAGCGCGGTCACCGCTTCTTGCGGATCGGACGGACAAAGCAGGATATCAACACCCGCCGATACCGCTTTGACGGCTATTTCTCCGCTTGTGTAGAAGCTTGTCATGGCTTTCATCTGTAGCCCGTCGGTGATTACAACTCCGGAAAAGCCCAGCTCGCCGCGAAGAATTTCGGTAACGATCCGGTAAGAGAAGGGAGCGGGCTGCTCATCGATTTCGGTAAGTGTCAGATGTCCTATCATAACCATATCGCTTCCGGCGTCAATCCCCGCTTTAAAGGGGAGAAACTCGCTTTGCCGCAGCTGCTCCAAGGTTTTGGAAACATATACGGAGCTGTTGTGCGAGTCCGCAAGTGTGTCTCCGTGACCTGGGAAATGCTTGAGCGCCGTGCCTACTCCGCCGTCGTGAAAGCCTCTTACCGCCGACGGAATAAGTGACGCCGCCTGAGAGAAGCTGTCGCTGTAGGCACGGTCTCCGATAACGGTATTGCCGGGGTTTGACCATACGTCAGCAACAGGCGCTAAATCCGTATTGAAGCCTAAGGCGCGCATATCCGAGGCGATGGTAAGGGCGTTCTTATAGGCGGTTTCGGGTCCCTTGTCCCTATAATCAAACATTGCACCGATATATGTCGTTCCCACCGTGCTCATAAGGCGGTTTACCCTGCCGCCCTCCTCGTCACAGGTCATAATAAGCGGCAGAGCGGAATAGTCCTGCGTGCTTTTGAGCATGGCGCGCACCTGATCCTTGGTTATCAGATTTTGCGCGCCGTATATTATTCCTCCGACCGGAAGGCGCTGAAGGGCGAGTCTGGTTGCTTCGCCTGCGGAGGTAACTTCAGACGAGCCGGTTAGAAGCTCTGGGCTTAAAATCAGCATTTGGCAGATTTTTTCATGCAGTGTCATTCCGGAGATTATACCGTCAATCCCGGCGGCTTCGGCGCCGGCAGAGGTATCCTGCTGTGCGCCGCTTTGAGCCGGTAAACCTGAAATTTCCTCCGACTCTTTGCTTTCTGATTCGGAACGGCTTCCGCCGTGCTGTGAGGCATCGGAAGAAGAGCAGGCTGAGTCTTCAGTGACCTCAGCTTCGGAAGAAGCCTGACCGGTTCCGCTTATTTCGTGAGTTATCTGCGTTTCGGACGATATACCGTAAGAAACGGTGCTGCTATTATCGCTTTTTTTACACGCGCTTGCGCCCAGAAGCGCCACGCAGCAAAAAAACGCCGCCGCCCTTTTAAGAATACCGTATTTCAAACTAATCATTTCCTTTGAAAATTATGTCTGTTATTCAATCTGTAATATATATTATACCATTTTTTCAAGAAATTACAATCCTTTTGCCGGACGGCTTAAGCTTTATGTTGTTTTTAACTTAAAATATGGAATTTTGTCGAAAAATAAGATTATTGAAGAAAAGATAAGGCGCCGGAGCCGCGGTCAGCAGGTTGGGAAAATGAAGCTGAATTTCCGAGTATAGACCGCTTAATAAAACTTTCACAGCTGTATCATATTCCCCTGAATTATCTTGTCGGCATTGATAGGAATCGTTCTGTGGTTTTAGACGGTTTAAATTTGAAACAGCAAAATTTATTAAAATCTTTAGTGCTTGAGTTTCAGGGTACGGACAATAAGATTTCAGGCTTATCAGAACGTTAAAAAAGTATTTTAAGCGACTTGATTTCGGAATTTCAACGTTTTTTAAATTAAATATTATATTTCTATAAAGTTAAACGCTCAAATTGCCTGAACAGCCTGAGCGTTTTTATTTTATATCAAAAAAATTAAGCTGACGCTGCCTGCAGGATTTCACCTCGCGCGTAATAACATCGTCATCCGGCTGAATGTTTCCCGAAATCAGCGGAGAAAGCGGATCATGCGCGGCTGTATTTTTTAAAACTATATTTATGCTGCGGTTTGCGTAGCAGTATCTGCACCCGTTTTGGCATGTGCTGTACATGCCGATGTCTATGCTTGCGGCACATCCGCATTCTTTGCGCTGATTTGTGTCTTTTTTCAAATCAAGCCTTTGTCCGAGAAGCCGTTCAAACAGACCGCTGTCTATGCAGTGACCGTGAGCGATGCCGAACTGCTCCAAGTCGATTTTTTCCGCGCAGGATTCAAGTTTTAGATGGTTTTTATCGGCAATTTCGGCAAACCGTTCGGCTAATTCGAGCATTTCCTGTGCGCCTAAGGGCAGCAGGGAAAGCCTTTTGACGCTGCCTTCGGTATTGCGGTATGAATCGACAAAGCTGATGATGCATTTTTCCGTATATCCGGACAGCATTTCTGCCATTTTATTGAAATAATGTGTGTGATAAGCAATATCGTATTTGGGCGTAAGCAATATGGGGTCGTATCTCCAGATGACACGTTCGGAACCGATTCTGCGGGACAGCTCCCGAAAGGCGGGAATTATAACACCGCCTTTGCTCGGGATATTTTTTTCTACATCCATGCCGTATGAGTTTACCGTAAACTGAAAGCAATACATATAGTCTGACAGTTCATGAAGCCGATTCATCATCGGAATGGGATTTTTTGTCCAGAAAACGATACCGTCCACCACGTCAGGTGACAGCGGAATTTTGCTGATTCGGTGTATGTTTATAGGATTCCTGACACAGACATAGCCTTTCTTTATTCGATTGAAAAACCACTCCGAATAGTATGTCGGGATATCCGTGCGTCTGCTTGCGCTTATAATTATCTTAATCACCCTTTTATAAAGAAAAACTGTAAGTTGTTTCAGATATTCGGAAGCAGGGCGTTAAAGTTTTTAACACAGCCTTGCTTATTTTTTTGCCTGAAGACTCAGCGCGCCTTTGGAGAGATAGTGACCTGTCCAGACGAACATCCCCATAATGCTCAGATAGTCAAGGAAAAAGAAAATCAGCGGCTCGCTGAAATCGAAAAAGATAAATTGAGTACGCAGAAACAAATAGCCCGGGATTTCTCGGCGGAAGAAGGCGTATACGCCGTATAAGGCGATGGCTGTCCCCAAAATCCGCAGTATATTCCGCCGGGCGCGGAACGCTTTTTTTACAAGCCTGCCGGCCATACCGATTATGCTGTTCCAGTGAAGCCCCAGATGCAGTGACAATATTACAAAGCCCCAGTAAGCGCAGAGCATATGCAGCGTTCCGCCGAATGCCTGCCCGCTGCTGACGGGCAGAAAAGCAAACACTTCTCTTGAAATAAGCAGAGCGCTGATAAAGGAGCCGAGCATAAAAAGAAGCGCCGATACCGCTGAAGCAGTCTGGAAAATCCTGAAGGGAGTGTATTTGCCTCTGAGCAGGCTTCTGCTCCATTTTGTGTTTAAAATATGATGAATAATAAACAGAATAAACATTCCTGTTCCGATCCACTCATGAGCCGCTCTGCCTATCAGCTCAAAAGCCATAAGCAGCATAAGCAGGACGGTCATACATATATCTGCAAGGATTTTAATTTCGTTTTTGTTCTCATATGGCTTGCCTCCGGTTAAATCTTTCTATTTGCTGTGGGAGATTACCCAATTCAGAACTGATGCTTCCTCAAAAACCACATTGCCGCCGCCGTGATAATTGCCTGTAACGCCTCGCCGGGCAAACCATTCCTTATCCGGCGTTTGAATTTGCAGCAGTGCTTCCGTTTCATCATTGTTCTTGCCTGCGGCGGCATAAGCATCGTGCAGACCGTCGTAGACCTCGCCAAGCTGTGAGCCGTAGTATTCGTCATCCTGCTCTATAAAGATTATATACCGCTACGCTGTTTTCCGCAAGGAGAGAAAAATCTCCGCCCCACCTTGAAGCTCCGTGAAGATAAGCGGCATACAGCTCCGGCCGCATTGAAACCGCCTGTGACATCGTTTCGCCCCCCCGGCGGAATAACCTGCCGCGTAAACCCGTTTTCAGTCTACGGAAAAATTCCGAACGGATCGGAAATACTCATATATAACCGCCTGCCCGACTGGGACCTTGTGGGATATGCCGGAAAGGTAGGTTATGTAAAAAAACTATGTATCGGCGTGAATAAAAATCAAAACGGCTGATTCTGCTTTTAAAGCTTAATCGGCTGTTTTTTAAAAAAATGAAAACGCCCCGCGTTTACGGTTGGATAAATATTTCCAAAAAACTGTTGTAAAAGCTCTGAAAATATGATACACTGACTATGCCAAGCAATTTTGATAAGCAGACTCAGGGATATTTTTCTTTTTACGGAAGGATTATGCCTCTTTTTCCTGTGCATAATAACTTTATGAATTTGGTAAAAACGCGAATTTCGTCAAGTTATTGTGTAAGGCTGTATCCTTAAGCTTGCTTGAAATTGTTTGGCGACAATCGGAGTTTGCGTTTTTCGGTGCGCTGACTTCGGTCGGCGCACTTTTTTGTGCTTTAAATAGGAAGTATACCGAAATCAAAAAAGGCTGTTTATGGGGATAGGAAATGGAAAAATGGATTGTATGCAAAAAATGCGGACATGAATACAGCAAAACGCTCAGGCGCTGCCCCGAATGCGGAAGCGTTACGCCTCCGGGCATAAAACAGATACTGCCGGTGTGTATCGCCGCTGCGGCGCTGATTGCGTCGGCGGCGGGCTTCGCTCTCGGAATGAGCGACAGGGGCAAAATCGAAACGGTATCAGACGGGGAAAGGCCGCAAAGCTCTTTTTCCGCCGCGCCGTCAGATGAATCGGGAACAGGCAGCACCGCCGCCGAGCCCTCTTCTTCTGAAAGCGTTTCGGTTTCTGAAGCAAGCAGCGCTCAAAAGCCGAAGGAGCCGAGCGAAAACAAACCCGCCTCAGGCGACGGCAAAAAAACATCTTCTGCCGTTAAGCCTTCTTCGAGCGTAAATACCACGCCTCCGAAAGAATCTGATATACAGCTTCCGTCCGAGCCGGAAGCGGAAGATTTAAAGAATGCTTTTGTTTCGGTTGAATTTTCGGGCGAAAATGTTCATATGACCTATTCAAAAGAGATGATGGATATACTTTACGGAATATTGGCGGAAATGCCGGCTGAGCCTGATGCCAGCGGGGAGAATTACGGTTTTATATCAGAAAAGCTGAATGCGGACGGTTCGTATACCGTTGTGCTTACAAAGAGCGGATACGACAGATACAGGTCCGACCTCAAAAGCGAGATTATAAGCAGTATAGACGAAATAAAAAAAGCGGAAATATCGTTTTTGGATGATATAAGGTACAGCACAGAATTGGATAATGTAAGCATTTTAATTGATTCCGGAAGCTATAATACCGGTGCGGACGAGGCTGTTGTTGAAAGTGTAGTCGCAGGCGTCGGAATTCTTTCTTACATATATAGGGCGTTTGCCGGGGAAAGCGATCCGTCGGTTGTAATCAACGTTTCTTATTCCGCCGACGGCGAACCGTTATCGGTGGTCTTTCCGGATGATTTTTCAGAGTAATAAGCTGATGATTTTATCCCCATACCCGCTGTATGGGGATATTTTTGTTGTAAAAAGGAAAAAATTATGGTATTATATGAGATAAAAAGGGGGACGCGGTATGACTAAGCTTACAGCTTACAGAATTTCTCTTGTTTTATCGGGATTTATTATTGTTATGCTCAGCGTTATCCTTTATTTATCGTGCCGGCGTTATTCAGCGCTTGAGGAGCGGATGGCAAATCAGAATGTTATGCGCTGGCAGGGTCTTTACTTTATGACCGAAACGATTGATAATAATGTGAAAACCCTTGAGGATGCAAATAAATTTGCCCTTTATCAAAATCAGACTGTAAATTGGCTTGCCGATATTCTTTATCCGCGGTGTATAAAGAGCGGCGACGAGCTGGGTAATTTTTTAAAGCTTGCTTATGACCCGTTTGTTCAGGATATTGCTTACGGCAATTTGCCAGAGGAAAAGCGGCAGGAGGCTTTAAAGCTTTATCTCGAGATAAACGGCGAGCTCGGAAAACTGTGTGAGAATGTTTTGAACTGCGCCGGAAATGACGCTTCAGAGCAGGCGGAGCTTTTAGACGACAATTCCGAAGCGTCTGAAAAAATAATTGAGGAAATACAAATTTTAACTCAAAAATATAAAGAAAAAATTCAAAGCTTTAATTAAATTGCAATATATCGAAAACCATACGCGTCAGGTATGCCGAGCTTGCAGGGAGGGAAACGGCGAAGCTTAATGAATAAATACAAAACCTTACTGTCAAATACCCTGCTTATAAGCATCGGTACGTTCGGCTCAAAAATTCTGGTCTTTTTTATGGTGCGCTTCTATACGGGGTATCTTACCCCGTCGGATTACGGCACCGCCGACCTTATAACCCAGACCGCCAATCTGCTCTTTCCGATAATTTCACTCGGAATTACCGACGGCGTTTTCCGCTTCGCGCTTGACAATGCTCGCGGCAGGCGGAGTATTTTTACCGTGGGCTTTACGGTGATAACCTGCGGCTCGGTGCTTTTTTTCGCCGTTGTGCCGATTCTCGGCTTTGTAAAGGAATTTGAGGGGCATATATGGCTTATTGTGCTGTATACGATGGCGTCCTGCTATCATTCGCTCTGCTCTCAGTTTATCCGCGCAAGGGGTAACACGGCGCTTTTTGCTGTTCAGGGAATAATAAACACGGCGCTTGTTATAGCGTTCAATATCCTCTGTCTCGCGGTAATGCGGATAGGTCTTACCGGATATGTGCTGTCGGTCGTGCTGGCGGATTTCCTCTGCACCGTGTTTCTGTTTATAAAGGAGCGTCTTTGGACTCAGTTTACCCTGAGACCGAGAAAAATCGCCTTTAAAAAAATGCTGCGGTACAGTATTCCGCTTATTCCCGCCACTATAATCTGGTGGATCACCAGCGTTTCCGACCGCTATATGGTAAACGCCTTTATCGGGAGCAATGAAAACGGAATTTACGCGGTATCGTATAAGATTCCGACGATTCTGACGCTGGTTTCCACCGTGTTTATGCAGGCGTGGCAGTTTTCCGCCGTGGTTGAATCCCACGGAGACAAAAGGGAGCACGTCAGGTTTTTCACGGGCGTATGGCGCTCGTTTCAGGCGGTTATGTTTCTTGCGGGCGGCGTTATTATAGCGCTTTCAAAGCCGGCTATAAAGCTTTTGTCCACGGAGGATTACTATTCCGCGTGGCAGTATGTGCCGCTGCTGGCCGCTTCTATGATTTTCACCGCCTTTGTTTCCTTTACCGGCACCGTTTATGTGGTGACTAAGAACAGCGGCGTTTCTTTCCTGACTTCGACGGCAAGCGCCGTAATAAATATTGTCCTTAATTTTATTCTGATACCCTCTCCCTTAGGGGTTCAGGGCGCGGCGATAGCGACCTTTATAAGCTATTTTGCGGTCTTCCTGATACGGGCGGTAAATATAAAGAAATACATCCCTTTCAAAATGTACGGCGGTCATGTCACGGTAAATACGCTGCTTATTATGGTTCAGACGGTCTTTATGGTGCTGGAGCTTCCGTTTTGGATTGCGGTGCAGGCGGTCTGTCTGCTGCTTCTTATAGCAGTAAACTTTAAATTTATACTTGCATGCATTTATAAGCTGCTGTCGGTTATAAAAAAGTAAGCCGCTGAATTTACGCAGGGTATAAATAAACGCTTGACTTTAGTGCGGTGATGTGATAAAATGCTAAAGTACTAAATTTTCGGGAGTGCGGAAAATGCAAAGGCTTGACAAGGAAAGACTTCACAGGCTTTACAGGGCGGTGCTTTGCCTTAAAAACGAGGAGGAGTGCGCCGCCTTTTTTGAGGACGCCTGTACAATACAGGAGACCGAGGCTATAGCCCAGAGAATAGAGGTCGCCTGCCAGCTGAGTCAAGGCAGGAGCTATGTAGATATAAATAAAAGCACCGGAGCCAGCACGGCTACCATCTGCCGCGTAAGCCGCTGTCTCAATTACGGAAGCGGCGGCTACAAAACGGTTATCGGTCGTATGGAGGAAAACGATGAGCTTTGATGAAAGTATTTTAAAAAGCGACGAAAAAGCGGTTTTTACTTTAAGGAGTCTTTACCGTGATTACGGCTATGTCCGCTATAAAATGAGCAAATTCGAGGAATATGACCTGTATTCCGAAAATAAGGATTTTTTAGTGTCGGACGGGATAATAACCTTTAACGATACAAACGGCAGGCTTCTGGCGCTCAAGCCGGACGTTACCCTTTCTATTCTTAAAAACTTTAAGGACGGGACCGGGGCGGTACAGAGGCTTTACTACAATGAAAATGTTTACCGGATTTCCGAAAGCTCGCATACCTACAAGGAAATTATGCAGACGGGGCTTGAATGCGTCGGCGATATAGGGGAAAAAGAGGTCTGCGAGGTTGTCCTTCTTGCGCTTAAGAGCCTTTCTCTGATAAGCGGCGATTTTATGCTGGGGCTGTCTCATGCCGGGCTTGCTCAGGCGCTGCTTGATGAGTACGGCTTTGAGGGAAGCCGCCGCAGCGAGGCGATGGACGCGGTAGCCCGCAAAAGCGGAGGAGCTTTATTGCAGGTTTGCGGTCAAGATGTGTTTGAAAGGCTGAAATGTCTTGTTAAAAACTATCCGGACGCTGCTTCAGCACTTGAGGCGGTGGGCGGAATATGCAAATCCGCCGCGGCGGAGGTTTGCTTCAAAGAGCTTTCCGAAATATATTCGGCGGCGGCGCAGGACGGCTTTGCGGACAAAATAAGTATAGACTTTTCAATAGTAGATTCCTCCGCCTATTACAGCGGCGCGGTCTTTAAGGGTTATGTCGGCGGCGTTCAGTCGAGGGTGCTTTCAGGAGGAAGATACGATAAGCTTATGCGCAAAATGGGCAGAAAATCAGGCGGCGTGGGCTTTGCGGTATATCTTGATATGCTTGAACGTATTGATGATAAGGCTGCGCCTGATGACGGCTTTATAAATGTGGCTCTTCCTAAAGGAAGACTCGGTGAAAAGGTTTACTCGCTGTTTGAGACCGCGGGCTTTGAATGCCCCGCGATAAAGGAAAACAACCGCAGGCTGATTTTTGAAAACCGTGACGCCGGACTTCGCTTTTTCTGGGTGAAGCCGTCGGATGTTGCCATTTATGTCGAGCGCGGCGCGGCGGATATAGGCGTAGCGGGAAAGGATATTCTGCTTGAATATGAGCCGGACGTCTTTGAACTGCTTGATTTAAAGCTTGGCAGGTGCCGAATGGCGGTGGCGGCTGAAAAGGGCTTTTGCGACGATACCTCAAAAACCCTGCGTGTCGCTACTAAATTTTCAAACATAGCGCGGCAGTATTACGCCGGAAAATGCCGCGATATTGATATTATCCATTTAAACGGCTCGATAGAGCTGGCTCCGATTTTAGGTCTGTCGGACGTTATAGTCGATATTGTGGAAACCGGAAAAACGCTGCTTGAAAA
>CALWUZ010000027.1 GCA_944384845.1 uncultured Clostridia bacterium | reverse complement strand
TCGCTAAGACTTGAGAGCTCTGATGATTTAAGCTGCAATCCTTCTGATTTAAAAAACGCAAAAATCAATGTTGCAGGCGGCTCCTCTTGGAAAAATCCGCGCCAGACGATAACCTGGGAGATAGAAGTTCCCGAGAACGGGCTGTATAAGTTGGCTTTCAATCTTTACAGCTATTATAATTACGGTCTGCCGTCTTACAGGAGGATTGAAATTGACGGAAAGGTTCCTTTCAGCGAAATGTCGGCGTATTGCTTTTTACCCGACACAAAATGGCGGACGGAATATTTGTCTGACGACAGTAAGGAGCCTTATCTGTTTTATCTTACAAAGGGCAGTCACACCCTTTCAATGTCTGCGGTTACGGGAGATTTGACCGCAGCTGTACGGCAGCTTGACAGCGATATGGATGTTCTTTCCGATTTATATCTTGATATAACGCTTATTACTACGAGCGATCCGGATGAAAATTATGATTATCAGCTTGACGAAAGAATTCCCGAGCTTATGGACACGTTTGAAGCGCTGCATAAAAACCTCAAATCCTCGGCTGATTTAATAAAGTCAGCATGCGGCAATGATAAAGCGCTTACATACAGTGAAATGCAAAATACTCTTGAGGATTATGAAATCCTTATGAACGATGTTTTTGAGATACCGTCCAATCTTAGTAAGTTCACGGATATAATAACACAATACGGAAACTGGATGGGACAGCTTAAGGCAGGAACGCTTTCGATTGACAGACTGATGGTTATACCGGGCGATGAAGAATATGAAACGGTTAATGTTTCGGCTTTTAAAAAGCTTCTATCTGCGGTTGTTACTTTTTTATCCACCTTTACTAAGGATTACAGCTCAGTCATAGGTTCCGGCGTATATGACGAGAATATGAAGACTATCGACGTTTGGTACGGAGGGACACAGATTTGGGCGACAGAAATTCAGGATTTGATAGAGTCGGATTTTGTAGCTCAAAACGGCATTCAGGTAAGGTTCAGGCTTACGCCTGTTGCCCAAATGTCTACGGGTATAAACGCGATGCTTTTGGCAATTTTAAGCGGAAACGCCCCGGATGCGGTTTTGAGCGCCGCTTCGGTTGAAGATTATATGATGAGAAATCAGTGCTATGATTTAAGTCGGTTTGATGATTTTGAAGAGGTGGCAAAGCTTTTCCCGGAGGTTTGCTTTACACCGCTGACTTATCAGGGCGGAGTTTACGCGCTGCCTCAGACCATTGATATGAATCTTATGTTTTACAGGACTGATATTTTTGACAGATTTGATCTGCAGGTCCCTGAAACATGGGATGAAATGATCAGAAACGTCATACCAAAGCTTGCGGAAAACAGTATGACTTTGTCGGCGAGTCCGGGCTTTGAAATTCTGCTGTTTCAGCATGGCGGAGAATATTATAACGAGGATATGAGCGAAAGCCTTGTCGCAAGCCAAACCGCATTGAAGGCTTTTAAGATGCACTGCGATTTTTATACAATGTACGGCGTGCCGACAACGGTAAATTTCTTTAACCGCTTCCGCACGGGAGAAACACCGGTAGGCTTCGGAAATCTTGCTACTTATATTCAGTTTGTTTATGCGGCACCCGAGCTTATAGGAAGATGGGATATTGCCGTAATGCCAGGAGTTCGCCGGGAAGACGGCAGTATAAACAATAATATCGGCGGTCTTACAACCTCGTCGGCTATGATAATGGCGGACGCTGAAAACCCGAATGAGGCATGGACTTTCCTTAAATGGTATATGTCAGCTGATAATCAGCTGCGGCTGTCCGACAGACTGGAGGCAAAGCTTGATATGTCCGCAAGAGTGATTTCCGCCAATTTAGAAGCCTTTACCGCTCTTGACTGGGAAAGCGAGCATTTGGAAATATTTTTAGAGTCAATGAAAGAGACCAAGGCTTATAATCCTGTTTTGGGAAATTATTATACTCCACGCTATATTAATTACGCGTTTAACAATGTTGTGATTTCTAAAACCATGACAGAAAGAGAAGCTCTGGAATATGCCGCGGAAAATATCAACAAGGAGCTTGAACGAAGGAGAAACGGCAAATCATGAGAAAAAACAGCCCGGTATCGGTAAAAAGAAAAAAGCTATTAACCCCAAAGGATATATGGGGATGGCTTTTTATGGCGCCGTTTATTATTTCGCTGATTGTTTTCGGAATAATTCCCGTGTTTTATTCCTTAGGTTTAAGCCTGTTTTCATACAACCTTTACGAGGCTCCGGTTTTTATCGGATTAAATAATTTCCGCTCCTTGTTTTTAGACGATAACGAGTTTGCCAAGGCTTTAAAAAATACATTGCTGTACGCTTTTACGGTCACGCCTATTGTATTTTTTCTTAATTTTTTTCTGGCGTGGATAATTAACTCCTTTAAAAGAGGAATAAGAAATTTATTTGTGGTTCTTTTCTATATTCCGCAAATGACCAGCGGCGTTGCAATGTCGGTAATCTGGCTGTATATTTTTTCGGGAGACCGTTACGGTATTCTTAATTATTTCCTTACAACCATGGGTTGGATTTCTTCTCCTATACAATGGACTACGGATACGGATATTCTGTTTTTCGTCGTTATTTTTATAGGTATTATGATGGGTTCGGGAATGTCTTTTTTGACTTTTGTTGCGGCTTTTCAGGCATTGCCGGCTGATATGTATGAGGCAGGCCGTATCGATGGGATTAAGAACAGCTTTCAGGAGCTTATTTATCTTACTATGCCGCAGATGAAACCTCAGCTCCTGTTCAGCGCGGTCACCTCTTCTGTAAGCGCTTTTGCGATTGCCGATATTCCGTCACAGGTGGCGGGCTTTCCGAGTCCGGATTATGCGGCTCATACGATTGCACTGCATATGCAGGATTACGGCTTTACAAGGTTTGAGGTCGGCTATGCCTCGGCAATTTCTGTCGTTCTCTTTGCGCTTACCTTCTTAACCGGATTTGTTCTGCGCAAGGCTCTTGCTACTAAGGATTAAAGGTCGGGATATGGTGATTGGAATATGAGTATGGTAGAAGGACGCATATTGCATATAGGGAAAAAAAGAATACGCAGACTTAAATTTTCAAGCGTGGTTCTGATGTTTTTTCTGCTGTGCTATCTTTTTCTGCTGCTGCTGCCGATTTTATATGTAATATTTAATGCTTTCAAGCCGCTTGATGAAATGTTTGTTTATCCGCCGAGGTGGATACCGAGAAATTTTACTTTAACAAATTTCAGCAAAATGTCAGATTTGCTTTCGGAAACCGTTATTCCCTTGTCAAGATATTTGTATAACAGTGTTGTTTACTGTGT
>CALWUZ010000026.1 GCA_944384845.1 uncultured Clostridia bacterium | reverse complement strand
GGGTTTACGAGCGCGGAAACGGCGAGACCTCCGCCTGCGGAACGGGAGCCTGCGCGGCGGTCGCGGCGGCATGCGTCACGGGAAAATGCAATGAGGGCGAGGACGTTACCGTAAAGGTAAGGGGCGGCGACCTTATCGTAAATTATACCGAGGAGCGCGTGATTCTGACCGGCGATGCGGTGCTGGTCTTTGAGGGCATGACCGAATACTGATTTTAAAAGACATAATTAAACACGCCGGCTGCTTCTTATGCGGCCGGCGTGTTTAAATGTTATTTAAAGTTTATATTTTATCATTGCTTTATATAATTTTAATTATTTAAAATATTGATATATGTACTATTGATATGTTATTATAAAAATAGAAAAGGGAAAGCAGGGGGTGTTTTTATGAAAAAAATCATTGCAACTTTAATTATTATTCTAATTCTGCTTGTACCGATTAAAAACACTTACAAAGACGGGGGCACAACAACATATACCTCTTTAACTTATAAAATTGTTAATTGGAAAGTTATAGAACAACCGGAATCGGACGATATAATTATATTTAATAATGAATCGGACGATATAACTATATCTAATAATGAAAATGAAACAATAAGTTACTTTCAAACCACACAGATATATCTGTTCCCTTTTAATTTTATGTCTATGAACTGGTATAGAGAAAGACTAAAAATCAAATAATATTTTTAATGATTGAATCCCGGCGCCTCTGAAAGGGAGACATTTTAATTTGCAGGCAATAAGCTTACATTTGATGCCAAAGGCTAAAATAACGCCCCGACTGTAATAAACAGGCGGGGCGTTTGTTAATTAAGAACCCTTTATTTCATTTATATCATACGGCGTTGTCTGGTATACGAAATAGTTGAGCCAGTTTGAGTAAAGCAGATTAGCGTGAGAGCGCCAGGTGACCGCCGGGGGATTATCGGGATTATTGTCCGGAAAATAATTTTCCGGTATTTCTATCGGTCTGCCCGCCTCAAGGTCTCGGAAGTATTCGTTTTTTAGGGTGTCGGCGTCGTATTCCGAATGTCCGGTAATGAAAATCTGCCTGCCCTTTTCGGTGGAAACCGCGTATACCCCCGCCTCGTCGGAGGAGGCGAGTATTTTAAGCTCCGGAACCGCTTTAATATCCTCGGTTTTTACCGTTGTATGCCTTGAGTGAGGCACCATAAAAATGTCGTCAAAGCCTCTGAAAAGAATAGAGCGCTTGTAGTCCGCCCTGTGCGGGAATACCCCGAAAAGCTTTTTTTCAAGCGGGTATTTTTTTATTCCGTAATGATAGTAAAGCCCTGCCTGAGCTCCCCAGCAGATATGGAAGGTGCTGTGTACGTGGGTTTTGCTCCATTCCATAATTCCGCACAGCTCGCTCCAGTACTCCACCTGCTCAAACTCAAGCAGCTCGACCGGAGCGCCGGTTATAATCATGCCGTCAAAGGTGCGGTCCTTTACATCGTCAAAGGTTTTGTAAAAGGCGAAGAGATGCTCCGCCGAGGTGTTTTTAGATTTATGGCTTTTGGTGTGGATAAACTCAAGGTCAACCTGAAGCGGAGAGTTGCCCAGCAGTCTTGACAGCTGCGTTTCGGTCTCTATCTTTTTGGGCATGAGATTAAGCAGCAGTATTTTCAGCGGGCGTATATCCTGCGTTATGGCTCTGGTTTCGGTCATAACGAAGATATTTTCGTCGTTCAGCGTTTTTACCGCGGGAAGGTCGTTGGGAATTTTTATCGGCATAGCAGGACACCGCCCTTATTTGCCTATGCAGTCAAGCGCCTGCTTAATATCGGCGATAAGATCGTCAGCGCTTTCAAGCCCGCAGGAAAAGCGGACAAGGTCAGACGGAACACCCGCGGCGGCGAGCTCCTCGTCGGTCATCTGACGGTGGGTTGAGCTTGCCGGATGCAGGCAGCAGGTGCGTGCGTCGGCTACATGAGTCTCTATCGCGGCTATTTTAAGGTTTTTCATAAAGGTCTCCGCCGCAGCTCTTCCGCCCTTTAAGGTGAAGCTTACGACGCCGGTGGTGCCGTCCGGCATATATTTCTGCGCAAGGTCATAATATTTATCGCCGATAAGACCCGGATAAACGACGCGGGAAATCCTGCCGTCCCCGCTTAGCGCCTTTGCCACAGCCAGAGCGTTCTCGCAGTGGCGCGCCATTCTGACATGCAGGCTTTCAAGCCCAAGGTTCAGAATAAAGGCGCTCTGCGGCGACTGAACCGCCCCGAAATCACGCATGAGCTGAACGGTGGCTTTGGTTATATAGGCGCCGCCGGGACCGAAGCGCTCTGTGTAGGTGACGCCGTGATAGCTTTCGTCCGGAGTGCAGAGTCCGGGATATTTTTCGGGATACTTTGTCCAGTCGAATTTGCCTGAGTCGACTATGCAGCCTCCCACGGCAGCGCCGTGACCGTCCATATATTTGGTGGTGGAGTGGGTCACGATGTCGGCGCCCCATTCAAACGGGCGGCAGTTTACCGGCGTGGCAAAGGTATTGTCTACAATAAGCGGAACGCCGTGGCTGTGCGCCGCCTCAGAGAACTTGTCAAAGTCCAGCACCGTAAGGGCGGGGTTAGCGATTGTTTCGCCGAAGACCGCCTTGGTGTTGGGTCTGAACGCGGCGTCAAGCTCCTCCCTGGTGCAGTCGGGCGGAACAAAGGTAAATTCGATTCCCATACGCTTCATAGTAACGGCGAAAAGATTGAAGGTTCCGCCGTAAATTGTGGAGGACGAAACTATATGATCCCCGCAGGAGGCGATGTTGAATATGGCGTAGAAGGAAGCCGCCTGTCCCGATGAGGTAAGCATGGCGGCAGTGCCGCCCTCAAGCTCGCAGATTTTAGCCGCAACCGTGTCGCAGGTAGGGTTCTGAAGCCGCGAATAGAAATATCCGCTCGCTTCAAGGTCAAAAAGCTTTCCCATAGCGTCGCTCGTAGCGTATTTGAAGGTGGTGCTCTGTATTATGGGAACCTGCCGCGGCTCTCCGTTGGCAGGCGTGTATCCGCCCTGCACGCAGACGGTATCCTTTTTCCAGTTTTTCATCTTATTCACTCCCGGTCTAAAATTTTGGAAACGTTAGTATTAAGTATACACTTTATTTCGCTTTCGTCAAGTCCGAGAGAGAAAAAGTATTTTAATTCCTCTTCGGGGGACCACATAGGATAGTCGGTTCCGAACAGCACGCGGTCGGCTCCGTACCGTCTTATAATCGCCTTTGAGGTTTCCTTCGGGAGATAGTGAAACGACGAGGAGCAGTCCACATAAAAATTCGGTATGCCCTTGTAGGTCTCGCTTGCCTCCTCCCAGATTGACCAGCCGCCGAAATGCGCGCCGATTACGGTAAGCCCCGTGTATATTTTAAGTACGGGCAGAAGCCTGTTAGGGTTGGAATAGTCGTATCTTTTATCTCCTGTGTGCATAAGTATGGGAAGCTTTCTTTCCTCGCACAGCTCATAGATTTTAAGACAGCGGAAGTCATCGATTTTAAACGCCTGAATGTCGGGGTGAAGCTTTACTCCGCGGAGCCCTAAGGAAATGAGGTGTTCAATATCGCACTTTATATCCTGACTGTCCGGATGCAGGGTGCCGAAGCCTATCAGCCTGTCAGGGTGCTTTTCAACCTCGGAAGCGATAAACTCGTTTATACTGCCCACCTGCTTAGGGGTGGTCGCAACCGACTGGACTAAAAAGCGGTCTATGCCGGCGTTTACGCCTCTTTCGAGCAGATCGCCGACTGTGCCTTTGCCTACGGAATGCTCTCCGTAAAAGGTATCGGTTCCGTGAATGGCGCGGTCGGCGATTTTTTCGGGGTAAATATGGCAGTGCGCGTCGGTTGCAAAATACTTTCCGTTTATCATTACGCCGTCACCACGCTGTCCGCCTTCTGAAGCCCCAGCTTTTTAATAGCGTCCTCGCGCATTTTGTATTTGAGTATCTTTCCGGCGACGTTCATCGGGAAGCTGTCTACAAACTCGATATAGCGCGGAACCTTATGGCGCGCCATATGGGAATTGATATATTCCTTCATCTCCGCCTCGGTCATAGATTCCCCGTCCTTTAAGATAATGCACGCCATTATTTCCTCGCCGTACTGCTCGTCGGGCACGCCTATTACCTGAACGTCCTTGACCTTCGGATGTGTGTAAATAAATTCCTCTATTTCCTTTGGATAGATGTTTTCTCCTCCGCGTATAATCATATCCTTGAGCCTTCCGGTGATGCGGAAATAGCCTTCGGGCGTGCGGCAGGCGAGGTCGCCCGTATGCAGCCAGCCGTTCCCGTCAATAGCGGCGGCGGTTGCCTCCGGCATTTTGTAATAGCCTTTCATAATATTGTAGCCGCGCGCCACAAACTCGCCTGTGACATTGTCCTCGCATTCCTCTCCGGTTTCGGGGTTGATTATTTTGCACTCGATTTCGGGCAGCGCCTTTCCTACCGTGCTGACGCGGGCTTCGATGGAATCGTCTACCGAGCTCATCGTGCAGCCGGGAGACGATTCGGTCTGCCCGTAGACAATAACTATTTCCTTCATATTCATTTTATCGACAACGTCCCTCATTACCGAAATAGGGCAGGGACTGCCCGCCATTATTCCGGTACGCATATAGGAAAAGTCTGTTTTGGCGAAATCGGGATTTTCAAGCATGGCGATAAACATAGTGGGAACGCCGTGGAAAGCGGTGATATGCTCTGAGTTGATGCAGGCGAGAGCCGGCTTCGGTGAAAAGTAGGGGAGAGGCAGCAGCGTTGTGCCGTGGGTCATCGCCGCGGTCATGGCAAGCACCATTCCGAAGCAGTGGAACATCGGGACCTGTATCATCAGGCGGTCGGCGGTGGAAAGCTCCATACGGTCGCCTATGCACTTTCCGTTGTTCACCACGTTATAGTGGGTCAGCATAACGCCCTTCGGAAAGCCAGTTGTGCCGGAGGTGTACTGCATATTGCATACGTCGTCCTTGTCAACCGCCGCCGCCATACGGTAAACCTCGCTTACCGGAACCTGATTGCTGCGTTCCAGCGCGTCCTCCCAGGTAAGGCAGCCCTTCTGCCTGAACCCGACGGTTATTATATTGCGCAGGAAGGGGAGACGCTTGCTGTGCAGCTGCTCGCCGGGTCTGGTGTTTTCAAGCTCTGGGCAGAGCTCCGCCATGATTTCGGAATAGTTGGAATCGCGGTAGCCGTCTATCATAACGAGCGTGTGAGTATCCGACTGCTTGAGCAGGTATTCCGCCTCGTGGATTTTATACGCGGTGTTCATCGTGACCAGCACCGCTCCGATTTTGGCGGCTGCCCAGAACGCGATGTACCACTGCGGAATATTGGTCGCCCATACCGCCACGTGGTGACCCGCCTTTACGCCGAGAGCTATAAGCGAGCGGGCAAAGGAGTCCACATCGTCCCTGAATTCGCTGTAGGTTTTCGTATAGTCGAGCGTGGTGTATTTAAAGGCGTACTGATCGGGAAATTCCTCAACCATACGGTCAAGCACCTCGGAAAACGTGGCGTCGATGAGCAGGTCTTTCTTCCAGACATATTTTCCGGTGTGCGCGCGGTTGTAGTAAAGGGTGGGCTTCGCGCGGGAGGTATCGCCGTACTGGCTGATATAGTTTACAAAATGAGCGAATATTATCTCCATATCGTCAAGCTCGGGGCACCATTCGGGGTCCCACTCAAGCGAGATAAAGCCGTCGTAGTTTACCGAACGCAGCGCGAGCATCATTTCATCAATGGGCAGTTCTCCCTCGCCGATAAGGCAGAATACGTTCTGACCCTCTTTCTTTTCGGCGTCCTTGATATGAACATGCTTTACGTACGCGCCGAGATTTTTAATGGTGTCCTCCGGACTTTCGCCGGCAAGGAAGAAGGTGGAATACATATCCCAAAGCGCCGCTAAGCTGTCGCAGGCGAAGCTGTCCAGCATTTCGCGCAGAGCCCCGGTGTCGCAGAATATGCCGGAGGTTTCTATCAGAAGTGCGGCGCCGTTTTTCTCCGCATCCGGCAGTACGGCGCTTACAACCTCTTTTACGGCGTCGGCGCTGCCTCCGGATACCTTTATGCGGACATAGGGAATGTGAAGATTTGAGGCTATTTCAAGGCAGTCTCTTATCTCTCTTACGCTGTACTCTCTGTCGGCAGGGTCGGCGGGATTGCACACCGCGTCAATGCAGGGAATCTGCAGCTTAAGCTCGTAAAGCCGCCTTACGGTGGAGGCGGCGGCATAGTTGTGAAACGCGCCGTCCTTCTCGGTGAAAAGCGGACCGTGTATATTGTGAAGCTCTATTCCCTGAAACTTCATGTCTTTTGCTATTTGACAGAAATCCTCAAAGCTGCTGTTGTGCCAGCCTTTGGTTGAAAATGATAATTTCATTTTTTAAGCCTCCTCGTAAACTATCTTGTTGACAGCGTTTATATAAGCTCTTATGCTTGCTCCGATAATGTCGGTGGAAATGCCGTTGCCCGAATAAAGCTTTCCGCCGGAGCGCAGTCTGACAAGCGCCGAGCCCATAGCCTCCTTGCCCTCGGTAACCGACTGAATCTGGAAATCGTCAAGCTCGTAATGATGACCTATTATCTGTTCAATGGCAAGGAACGAGGCGTCTATCGGACCGTCGCCTATGCAGATCCCCTTATGCTCCTCGCCGTCCTTTGAAAGCGTGATCTGCGCCGAAGCGGAAATTATATTGCCGTTGTTTATCACATAGCTCACAAGCTTGTAGGCGGGGGGTACCTGCATTGCCGATGAGGCAATAATCGCCTCCAGCTCCTTTGCGCCTACGCGCTTTTTGGCGGCTACGCGGCGGAATTCCTCAAATACCTTGGCGCAGTCTTCTTCCGACAAATCGTAGCCGAGCCTGCGCGCCGCGGCGGTGACAGCCTCCTTGTCGTCGTTTTCGTCGAGGGTTACGGCGTCGCCGTAATCGCTTGCGGCCGCGGGAAGCGGGTTTCCGCTCTTTTCGCCGGTTATCCACATTATCTGCTTTACGATGCGGTTAAGCTCGGTGTATTTAATCCCGCTTGAAAGTCCGCAGCTTTCCCCGCGGTCTCTCAAAATTCCCGCAAAGGTTTCAAGACCTGTAATATCACCGCATACGGCGGTTTTAACCTCAGAGGCGCCTCCTTTAGCGGCAAGGGCGGCGCTTGCCGTGGCAGTTCCGTTTTTGTCGCAGCACATAACCGCCGTTTTTGCCCTTCCGCCGATATGCGCCGCGATTTTGGATACAAATCCGGCGAACTCGTCGGGCAGCAGCTCTGCGGCGCTGTCGCATACCGTGATTATTTCCGCGCCCGCGTTTACGGCGCAGTCGGTCATTTCAAGCACAAATTCCGTATCGGCTCTCGTGGCGTCAAGCGCGCAGAATTCGACGCTTGAGCATTTAGCTTTGGCGGCTGAGACAAGTCCGGTTATAAATTCGCCCATTTTGGGAGCTTTTTTGTGGCAGGTATATTCCATTCCCACGGTTGAAAGCGGCAGCTCTATTCTCAGCCGCGGATGGGCGGCGGGCTGCAAAGCGGCGGCTGCGTTTTCAAGACTTTCCTCCGTCATTCCCGCGCAGACCGAAATCACACTGTTTTTTGCAAACGCGGCAATCGTGCGCACAAGCAGCGTGTCAGTCCTTACGTTGGATATTTCCGGCATTTCAATCGTATCCGCGCACAGGCGGCTGAGCTGGCGGGCGACTTCGATTTTCTCCTTGAAGCTGAACTGTGAGCTTCCCGTACAAAGCGTTCTGTCGGCAATCGTAATGTTTTTCATTTTAATTTACCTTTCTTTGTTTTATTGTTGGACAGCGGTTCGGAATTTTTGCAATAAAAAAGCCCTGAGACTGCCTTTGCAGTCTCAGGGACGAAAAAACTTCGCGGTACCACCCTGATTACCGTTATAAAAACGGTCACTCGTTAGAGCTCCAACAAGCTCTCTGCTATGGTAACGGTGCAGCTCCGTAGCGGCTTACTGACGGTTCAGCCGCTCTGCTCGGGAATGAGGCTTCTTTATTTTATCGTACCGGACTTTCACCAGCCGCCGGCTCTCTTGACGCATACAATAAAGATTAATTCCTTCAGCGCATTTTTCATATGGCAATATTTTAGCACCGC
>CALWUZ010000025.1 GCA_944384845.1 uncultured Clostridia bacterium | reverse complement strand
TATGCTGTCGGTGGCGGCGGACAGAATAAACGAGACGCTGTTCGACCGCTTTGACGACACGGTTATAGATTTTTCGGGCGACGCGCCTTATATAATCGAGGATTACGCCGACGAGCTGAAAGGAATGTTTAATATATGAAAATACCTAAACGCATAGCTTCCGTCATAATAAATTCACTTAAGGGCGGCGTGGTACCGAGGATAGGGCTTCCCTACATCACAGTCGGAAGAGAGACCGAAATAGACGCCTTCCTGCACGATATAGGAATAATCGAGGACGGCGGCGCCTCCTTCCGCTTCATTGTCGGAAAATACGGAAGCGGAAAAAGCTTTCTTCTTCAGACAATCAGAAACTACGCTATGGACAAAAACCTGGTGGTGGCGGACGCCGACCTTTCGCCGGAAAGACGTCTTCAGGGCACAAGAGGGCAGGGGCTCTCTACCTATAAGGAGCTGATACGCAACCTTTCCACAAAAACGCGTCCCGAGGGCGGAGCGCTTACCCTTATACTCGACCGCTGGATAAGCGGCGTTCAGACTGAGGTCTTAAACGAAAATAATCTGTCCTTCGGGGACAGCAGAGCCGAAGCGCTGACCGAAAAGAAAATACGCGAGGTCATTTCCTCTCTTAACGAGCTGGTGCATGGCTTTGACTTCGCACGCCTGCTTACCCTTTATTACAGAGCTTATTTAAGCGCGGACGACGATATGAAGGCGAA
Organism: uncultured Clostridia bacterium; assembly: GCA_944384845.1. Taxonomy (GTDB): domain Bacteria; phylum Bacillota; class Clostridia; order Oscillospirales; family Acutalibacteraceae; genus UBA737. The sequence goes on along the minus strand of CALWUZ010000025.1, from coordinate 14,386 downwards.
AGTGGTGAAATGGTTCCGCGGCGAATATTCCACCAAATCAGAGGCAAAGGAGCAGCTGGGCGTAAACATTATAATTACCGACGACGACTGGTATGAATATATAAAGCTCTTTGCTGTTTTCCTTAAAAAAGCGGGCTACGGCGGACTGCTCATCCTAATAGACGAGCTTGTAAACATCTACAAAATTCCCAACAGCATTACAAGACAGTACAATTATGAAAAAATACTTACAATGTACAACGACACCCTCCAGGGCAGGGCGCAGTATCTCGGTATTATAATGAGCGGAACGCCCCAATGCATCGAGGACACCCGAAGAGGAGTCTACAGCTACGAGGCACTGCGCTCACGTCTTGCCGAAGGACGTTTCGGGCGGGGTGAAATAAGGGATATGCTGGCTCCGGTGATAAAGCTCGCTCCGCTTACCTACGAGGAGCTGCTTGTGCTTACCGAAAAGCTTGCGGACATACACGCCCAGCTTTTCGGATACGAGCAGACGCTCACCGAAAAGCAGCTTGTAAGCTTTATCAAAATCGAATTTTCAAGAATCGGAGCGGACACGTCCATTACTCCGCGCGAGGTTATACGCGACTTTATCGAACTGCTTGACATTATTTATCAGAATCCGGACGCCGACCCCGAAAAGCTTATGTCTTCCGGCGGCTTCAGCTTCGCAAAGCCTGAAGAAAAGGGCGAGGTAACCGAGCAATTCGCCGAATTTGAGATATAACGCCGTTTTCTGATTTTCCGAGGTGAAATTATGGATATTTTTAACCGCTATGCTCCCTTTATTCAGGACTATATATATCAGAACGGCTGGGAATCGCTGCGCGGAGTCCAGGTTGCCGCCGCCGATGTGATTTTCAACACCGACCAAAACCTGCTGCTCTGCGCCTCTACCGCGTCGGGCAAGACCGAGGCGGCGTTTTTTCCTATTCTGACCCTTTTTTCCGAGGAGCCGCCCGCGTCTGTCGGGGCAGTCTATATAGGACCGCTTAAAGCCCTTATAAACGACCAATTTTTAAGGCTTAACGATCTTTGCCGCGAGGCTGAGATTCCCGTATGGCACTGGCACGGCGACGTCGCCCAGTCTCATAAGGACAAGCTTTTGAAAAAACCGTCGGGTATATTACAGATAACACCCGAATCGCTTGAAGCGCTGCTTATGCGAAAGCACGCCTTTATTCCGAAGCTTTTCGGAGACCTTCGGTTTATAGTGATAGACGAGGTGCACTCACTGCTGCGCGGCGACCGCGGAGGACAGACCCTCTGCCTTATAGAGCGGCTTTCCCGCCTTGCCGGTGTAAACCCGCGGAGAATAGGGCTTTCCGCTACGCTCGGAGATCCCGAGGCTGCCGGAAAATTTCTTGCCGCCGGAACAGGCCGCGGCACGGCAGTACCGAAAATCGAAGCTAAGGGCATTAAATGGCGGCTTTCGATGGAGCACTTTTTTACTACGCCGGGAGCAGCGCCCTCGGCTGACGAAAGCAACGAGTCTCTGCCCGCGCTTGATATCAAGACCGATACCGCTCCTGAAAATGCCGACCCCGGTTTCGGCTATATCTTTGAGCATACGCGGGACAAAAAATGCCTTATATTCGTGAACTCAAGAGAGGAATGCGAAGCGGTCACCACCACTCTCAGAGGCTACTGTGAGGTGCGGCACGAGCCCGACCGCTTTCTTATCCACCACGGAAACCTTTCTGCATCCTTCCGTGAAACTGCCGAGACTGTCATGAAGGACGACGAACAATTTATGACCACCGTGACCACGGCCACACTGGAGCTCGGTATAGACATAGGAAGGCTTGAGCGCGCCTTTCAGCTTGACGCGCCCTTTACGGTATCCTCCTTCCTTCAGCGCATGGGACGCACCGGAAGACGCGGGCTTCCGCCAGAAATGTGGTTTGTAATGCGCGAGGAACAGCCCGAAGCCCGCGCCATGCTGCCCGAAACTGTCCCGTGGAAGCTGCTCCAGGGCATAGCCCTTGTTCAGCTTTATGCCGAGGAACGCTATGTAGAGCCTCCGAGGCTTGACCGCCTGCCCTACAGTCTTTTGTATCATCAGACCATGAGCACCCTCGCCTCTTCCGGAGAGCTGTCTCCCGCCGCGCTGGCCTCAAAGGTGCTTACCCTTAACTATTTCAGGCGCGTAAGCCGGGAGGACTACCGGCTGCTCCTGCGCCATCTTTTGGAAACCGGACATATTCAGCGCACCGAAGAAGGCGGGCTTATTATCGGTCTTGCCGGAGAACGGCAGACCAACTCCTTTAAATTTTACGCCGTTTTCAAGGAAAACGAGGAATATACTGTGCGAAGCAGATCCGAGGAATTAGGCACGATAGTGATGCCGCCGCCCGTGGGCGAAAAGATTGCGATAGCGGGGCATGTATGGATAGTGGAGGAAATAGATCATAAACGACGCCTTGTCTACTGCGATCAGGTAAGAGGAAAGGTTCCCGCATATTTCGGTCAGTGCCCGGGAGACATCAGCACAAGGGTGCTTGAAAGAATGCGCGAGGTGCTTAAGGAGGATAAAGTATACCCTTATCTTATGAAAAACGCCGCGGCAAGGCTGTCGGAAGCAAGAAGCGCGGCGCGGCTGGCGGGTCTTACCCACGAGTCTCTTATAAATTTAGGCGGCAATATGTGGTGTCTTTTCCCGTGGCTGGGAACCTACGCATTCCTTGCAATGGAGCGGTTTTTAAAGCTTAAATGCGCCGGAAAGTTAGGTCTTTCGGCGCTTGATTCGGCAAGACCGTATTTTATACAATTTAAAATGAAAGCATCAAAAGAGGAGTTTTTCAGAGTGCTTTCCGAAGCGGAAAGGGAGCCGCTCGACCCTATGGAGCTTGTCTACAAGGGAGAAATACCCATTTTTGAAAAATATGATGAGTTTCTGCCGCCCGAGCTTGTCAGAAAGGGCTTCGCATACGGCGTTTTAGGTCTTGACGAAATGAAGACACGCATCAGAAGCTGGGAAATTCCCGGCGGCGCGGTATAAGCGCCGCCGGTGCAAATAAGACGATACGGCTTAAAAATTTATATTCTGTATATGGGCGCATTCAGCCATACCAGGCAACAAAAACGGCATCACTTTGAAGAGTGATGCCGTTTTTTTAATTTCGCTTTTAAAATATTTTTTATAGCCTTACCTTGAAATTTATGTCAAATAATGACCTTAGATATTTTTCTTAAGGCAAGCTTCCTACAAAACAGGAATTTTAACAAATCCCCATTTGCCGTTTTTCTGTACAGCGGCAGCACTGCAGGCGTTGTTAGCCGCCATATCTTCAAACTCAAACGGATACACGGTTACTCCGGCTGTATTTACCAGCCCGCATTTCTCTCCTGCAAAGGCGCCGTAAAGATTTCGGGAATGATCTTTGCCTAATTTCACTAATGAAAGCTTATCAAAAAATTTTTCTGAAGCAAGCTTACCGTTCACAATGACACCCATACCGTAAAACGGCTCAGGTATTTTATAATATTGACTATATTCACTGTAATTTTTTAAAGTCTCTCCCACATACGCAACCGCCTGACTTGAAGAATTCATCTTGTCCCCGATATAAAAAATATTATTTTCTTTATCATCTATCCAAGTTTCATATAGCGAGCCGCTCTGTTTTTCATATATCAGCTCCGGATCTCCCCTGCCGCCCGGGAACACATTGCCGTTATAATTTTCTGTCTGCTTCCCGTTCTTATCAAGCTTCATATGTGTAAAATCCTTTTTTTCCATAAGAAGCATACCGTTAAAAAAGAATATCACGTTATCCTGAAAAGGCAGTATTACTTTGCCCGACGTATCGTACAAAGCGAATTTATCATCTTTGAATACAACTATTCTGTCAGGTATCTCCTCGCAGATAATATCATACATACTGTTTTGATTGTCAAATTTCAGCAAAACCTTACCGCTTTGATCTATAAGCTGTACTTCGTAGTCTCCCGCGCTGTGATAGTCTCCGAAGTGTTCGAGATTTAAATCCTTTAATGCCAGCCACCCTTTTCCATCATAGGTGGGTCTGATTAAAAAGTATTCCAGAGTCGGCTTTGTAATCCATTCGACATTCAGCGGCAGCTTGACGTGCTGCGATCCGCTTGAGGTTGTCGGATTCTTATCTGACGGATTCTGTAAGTCTGACGCGCCGGATGGCTTTGGAACCGAGCTTGTCACAGAGCCGCCCGCAGAATTTGCCCGGCTTTCGGTTTCAAAAAGCTCGTTGCCGGAGATTTCGCTTTCCTGCTGTGAACCTAAAACCTCCGATGTACCGAAAGCTACGCTGTTTTCCGAGCTCGCCAAATCTCCAATTCGGTTTTTATTGCAGCCGGAGGCGGCAATGAATAACACCGCAAGAAGAAAAACAAAAAATTTTTTCATATAATATCATCCTTCCGTGTATATCTCATGTAAGAAGCTGTCACCGCATATATTATAGTCGTTATATAGACTATTGTCAATAGATTGCCCGCATTTTACTATTTAATTATTCTTATGGGGGTATAAAGTTGATATTATACAGTCCTTTTTGGGAAACCTTGAAAAAAAGCAAAGAAAGCACATATACACTGATTTATAAGCACGGCTTAAGCAGTTCCACGATTAACCGTCTTAGGAAAAACCTTCCCGTATCTACTGTAACGATAAACGATTTGTGCCGAATATTAAACTGCACGGTAGAAAATATATTGCTTTATAAAGAAGATTCAAGAGATCAAAAGCTGTAAGTATAATAAAGGACTGCGCAAAATTTTATTTGCGATTATAAGACACAAAGCGCCGCGGACATCCGCGGCGCTTTGTGTATGGGGATGAATATGGTGGTATTTAAAAATCGTCAGAACAAGCCTTCGCACAGGGGAGGCGCAAAGGCGTCTAACAGATTTTTAACTGTTTGAAGCGGTCTGGCTCAGCATCGTTTTTCTGTATCCTGACCTTATATTCTATATACTTATCGGTTTCATATTTCCGTGATTTGGCGTTTATACCCGCGTTCTGAAGGGTGGAAAGCAGCTTTGAAAGACTGTTTGAAAAAAGCCTCAGATCGCCTATGGCAGCTTTTCTTACCGGCTCGTCCGGCGCACGCTTTTCCGGCTGCTCGGGCGGGGATAAAAGCTCCGAAATATATTCCTCGGTCTGCGCCAGGGTAAGTCCCTCTGCGATTATCCGGTCAAGCGCCTCCTCGCGCAGCTCCTCCGGCAGCCGCAGAAGCGCCCTTGCGTGACGTTCCGTAAGCCGGGCGGAAACGATACGTTCCTGTATGCTCCGGCTTAATTTGAGCAGCCTGAGCTTATTTGAAAGGGTGGACTGCGCTATTCCGAGCCTTGCCGCCACCTCCGACTGTGACATTCCGTATTCGGTTATAAGCCGGTTTATTCCCGCTGACTCCTCAAAAACCGTCAGGTTGCTCCGCTGAAGATTTTCAATAACAGAATAAAGCGCGGAGGTTTCATCGTCCGTCTTATGTATAACACAGGGGACGCGTCTAAGCCCCGCCGCCATAGCCGCCTTTAGCCTGCGCTCTCCGGCTATAAGCTCGTATGAGCCGTCCGGAAGCCTGCGCACCGAAAGCGGCTGAATTATACCGTTGACCTGTATGCTGTCCGCAAGCAGCTTAAGCTCGTATTCGTCAAAGCTTTTGCGCGGCTGATAAGGGGAAAGCTTTATATCCGCCGGTCTCAGCATTATAAGTTTCTTTTCGGATAACATTCGTTTACGCTCCTCCTTGTCGTTTGGCTGCATCTATATTCTTACATTTTTTTGCCGGTTTGTAAAGAAAAACACGTCGGGAAAATTCGCCCCGATTTTACAAAAACAGCCGCGTTAAAGCGGCTGTTTTGATATTTCCGAGGGTTTTCTCGGATATTTTGTCGGGGTTTGCGATATTTTTTTCAGTAAAATAAAGGTTCTTTGCTCATTTCCGGTAAGAGTTTCGCATATAATATCAGGTTTGCCTGCGCCCAGCATTCCCGCCGCTCTCTCCGCCGCCGCGGCCTCTTCCCCTGCGGAGGGACCCTTCAAAGCTACAAACAAACCGCCTTTTTTTACAAAAGGCAGACAGTATTCCGACAGTACCGGCAGCGACGCCACCGCCCGCGCGCAGGCGAAATCGTATTTTTCCCTGAACTCGGGGTTTCTTCCTGCGTCCTCGGCGCGCATATGCAGCGTCAGAACGCCGTCAATCCCCGCGGATTTTATTACCTCGTTTAAAAACACAAGACGCTTGTTGAGGCTGTCAAGCAGCGTCACAGAAAGGTCCGGGCGGATAATTTTAAGCACCGCGCCGGGAAATCCCGCGCCGGTTCCCACATCGATAAGCGACGCCCCGCGCGGCGGCTTAATATTCTTAAAAAAAAGAATACAGTCATAAAAATGCTTGTACAGCACCTCTTCAGGATCGGTTATGGCGGTGAGGTTCATCTTTTTATTCCATTCAAGCAGGAGGGTGCCGTATATATTAAGCTTTTCCTTTGCTTCCAGGCTGAGAATAACGCCGAAGCCTGCACAGTTTTTTTCGATTTTTTCAAAATGAAAATCCGTCACAGCGCTTCTCCCCTCTTTATATACGCCTCAAGCCTGTAAATAGGCAGCCCCTGTGAGGCGTATCTGCGCTCATACTCAGTCTCTATATTTCCCTCGATGCCGCTGTTATGCAGATCAAGGGATATATTCTTGAGCGTAAAGCCGTTTTGACTGAGTGTTTCCAGCGAAAATTCAAAGAAACGGGCGTTGTCGGTCTTCTGGTGAATCTCTGCGTCCGCCGTCATAAGATCCTTGTATATATTAAGAAAGCGGCTGTGAGTAAGCCGGTGAGAGGCATATGCGTTTTTAGGGAACGGACAGGAGAAATTGAGAAAAATACGCTCTATGCTGCTGTTTTGTATGTATTTAGGCAGATATTCAGCGCCGCATTTCATAAATCTGAGATTTTTTATTCCGCATCTTTTTGCAGTTTCACAAGCCGAAACAATGACGTTGGCTTCCTTTTCAACCGCTATAAGGTTAATTCCGGGATTTTTTACGGCAAACCCGGCGGCAAAGCCGCCCTTGCCGCAGCCTATTTCAAGCATATACGGCGCGCGGCGTCCGAACCAGCCGTCAAAATCGATATACGCCTTTTCCTTTACCGAGGTGATAAAATTTCTGTCCTCTGTTTCGCTTATAAAAAGTATGTCGGATACGTTTTCAAGCCTTTCCGCAAGATACTTCTTTTTTCTCATTCTCATTCTTATCACCGCTTTTGTCCGTCGGTCTGAGCCTTCGGTTATTTGTTTTCAGGCTTTCCCTCCGCTGTGCGCTGCGGAACACGCTCGGGAAAAATATGAAAATACGAACACAGCCGTAAAAATTCCGGCGGCAAGCAGCGCGAAATTTGCCGAGTTCGAGGTATGCTGATAACCGTTTGAAGTAACAAAATTTATGATAATATGCGGTACCGACTGCGTAAAGCACAGAATAACGGATACCATTCCCGAAGCCATAAGCTTTCGGAAATTATATTCGGAATCAATATCATTGTACAGCTTTCCGAAACACAGAAAGAAAAGCAGCAAAACACAGTATGACGCTATCAGCAGCAGATTATCCGAAATCAGCGCGAGGGAGGATACAGCGGTAAAGGAGCAGATTATCCGCATTATAAAATAAAGCGCCGGTATTACGGCGCAGACCGCCGGCAGCCTGAGGCTTATAAGACCGTTAAGCCCGAACGCCGCAAAATACACCATTGAAGCGACGCCCGTAAGCATAAGCAGAGCGAGCTGCCATGCCATTACCGTTCCGGAAAAGGATTCGGCAAAAAGCTCGATTCCGACAGCCGCCGCCATAAGAAAGGAGGAAAGGCAGACAAAAATATTTTTTTCAGGCGGGCTGTCGGGGACTCTGTGACCGGTGAAGCATATTATCGCCGTCGCCGCGCAGACCGCAAATATGAGCACCAGCAGCAGGCTGCCAACACCCATATATTCGTTTTTGAAAAAACCGGTCGATGCGTCAACGGTGAAAAAAAGCTGAAGCGTGCGCAGAAGAACGCTCACTGGCAGCGCGATGCAGAAAAACAAAACAATCTTGCTGTATTTCATTTTTTACACTCCAAAAAAACATTAAATGAGAAACAAGCTCATAAATATTATATAGATACCCTTTAATTCTATAACTTCAGCGGAAAAAAGTCAACATCAATATGAGCTCGGAATAATATACTCCGCCTGCCTTTTGACTGAAAAAACATTTATTAAAAATAGGGAAGGAAGAAAAAATGAAAAAAATCCTTTATTCGGGTCTTATTATTCTTGCCGTTATGCTTATGCTGCCGCTCGCGGTGATGAAAAAGCCGGAAGCGGTTTCCGCTATGAGCGGCGGCGCGGTTATACCGGAAGCAGAGGACGCCGTATCAGACTCCTTCCGCGTATGCGACACAGAAACCGGAGAAGTAACGGAAATGCCGGCAGAGGAATATATTTTCGGCGTTGTAGCGGCAGAAATGCCGGCACTTTACGAAACCGAGGCATTAAAAGCACAGGCTGTCGCCGCCTATACCTTTGCATGCTACCGCCGTGCTGAAAACGCCGGCAAAAGCTATGATCTCACCACCGATCACACCATTGACCAAAGCTTTATCACCGAGGAAGCGGCGCGTGAAAAATGGGGAGACGGCGCCGACGAATACTCAAAAAAAATCAAAGAGGCCGTCAATTCTTCGGCAGGATATATGATAACCTCCGGCGGAAAACCGATTCTCGCGGTTTATCACGCAATTTCCTCAGGTATGACCGAATCAAGCGAAAACATATGGGGCGGCGCGCTTTCCTACCTTGTGCCGGTTTCAAGCCCCTGCGACAAGCTCTCTCCCGACTATATTTCAACAAAAGAGATCACCGCCGACGAGCTGAGATCGGGGCTTTCCGGAGATTTAAGCTTTTCGGGCAGCGAGGCGGAGTATTTCGGAGATATAAAGCGAACGGACTCCGGGACTGTTCAAAGCATAAGCATATGCGGAACCGAGCTTAAGGGCGCAAGGCTGCGCAGTGTGTTCTCTCTCCGTTCGTCAAATTTCGATGTGGAATATAAAGACGGAAAATTTGTTTTTACGGTTTACGGCTACGGTCACGGAGTGGGCATGAGCCAGTACGGCGCCGATTATATGGCCAAGCAGGGAAGCAGCTTTGAGGAAATACTCACCCACTATTACAGCGGCTGCAAGGTGGAAAAGGTCTTTTAAAGCACCGCGTAAAGCTCACAATTTACAAATTCTTAATACAATGCGGAAATATTTATTTTATATTTAAAAAAAAGGGCTTTACGGAGGAACGGAAATGGAAAAGAAAAAAATACTCGTCGCTGACGACGAGGAAAGAATAGTAAAACTTGTCTCTGATTTTCTTAATGCGTCAGGCTATGAGGTCATTCCCGCCGCCGACGGAAAGGAGGCGCTTGAGCTTTTTGATAAGAACAGCGATATCAGTCTTGCGATTATAGACATAATGATGCCTGAAACCGACGGCTGGGCAGTAACCCGTGAAATACGCAAAAAAAGCAATATTCCGGTTATAATGCTCTCTGCACGTTCGGAAGAATTTGATCTGCTTACCGGATTTGAATCGGGTATTGATGAATACGTCACAAAGCCGTTTTCTCCCGCCGTGCTTGTAAAGCGCGTGGAAGCGCTTTTAAAGCGCAGCTCCGGACAACCCCTTTCAGGCGAGGAAATCAAAAAAGGGCTCGTGATAGACGACAGCGCCTTTGTCGCCTATGTGGACGGCATGCCTCTTGAGCTGACGCTTAAGGAGTTTGAAGTGCTGTCCTATCTATACAAAAATTCAGGCAGAGTCCTCACCCGCGATCAGCTTCTAAACGCTATCTGGGGCTACGACTATTTAGGAGACTCAAGAACCGTCGATTCACATATAGCACGTCTTCGCACAAAGCTCGGCGATTACGGCTCGGCTCACCTTAAGACAATTTACGGAATGGGGTATAAGCTTGAGATTTAAGCAGCTGAAAAACAAGCTTTGGTTCAATATATTCATCCGAATTGCCGCAATCTTTGCCGTCTTTGTTCTGGTGCTTTGCCTTTCAAACGTCTCTTTTCTGGTCAGCTTTTTCAGCGCTAAAGAAAAAAACTCCCTCAGAGAGCAGCTTTATACCGTCAGCCGTCTTGACTTCAGCGACACTGCGGAGGTTATAAACACCCTTTCGGAAATAAATGAAAAATACAACTTCGATGTTGAAATATACAACTCCTCCGGACGCATACTCTACACCACGCACGGCAGCCAGATGATGGATTATTTCTCGCTTCAGAACGATAAGTTTATTATGACGCATGAAGAAATGGTGCCGATTAAAACCGAGCAGTTATCTGACGGCATAATATTTCAGACTGCCGTCAGGAAATTTGATCAGACCGAATACCTGCTTTGCAGCAAAAAAATATCCGACACCATATATGCCGAGGTCAGGGTTCAGATGCAGCTTATTTCAAATTCGGCGGCTATAGCCAACGAGTTTATTATAATTATTTCGGTCATATGCTTTATTACCTCAATAATATGGGTGCTTGTCTTTGCGCGTCAGTTTTCACGCCCTATAACCGAAATGAACGAAATTACGAGGGATATGTCTAAGCTTAACTTCGGCAGAAAGCTTAGCATAACCCGCAGCGATGAGATAGGTCAGCTGGCGGGCTCAATAAACGAGCTTTCCTCCTCGCTTAATACCGCCCTTGCCGACCTTAAAGAGACTAATGCGAAGCTCCGCTCGGAAATTGAGCTTGAACGTCAGCTCGACGTTATGCGGCGGGGCTTTGTGGCTAACGTCTCCCACGAGCTGAAAACACCGATTTCAATTATAAGCGGCTATGCCGAAGGACTTAAGCTTAATGTGAACGCTGAGTCAAAGGAAGAATACTGCAATACAATAATCGAGGAAAGCCGGCGCATGAACCGGCTGGTGCTGAGCATTTTAGAGCTTTCGCGCTACGAATCGGGGCAGATTCCGCTCAACCGCGCCGATTTCGACGTTTCAGCGCTCTGCGGAGAAGGGCTTGAGCGTATATTTGCGGGCAGGGATATCGAGACCGAGAATAAGGTGCCCTCCGGCACATTAATCAACGCCGACCCGACGCAAATTGAGCAGGTACTGAAATCCTATCTCGAAAACGCCGCCTCGCATACTCCCGACGGCGGAAAGGTCTGGACGGAAAGCACCGTAAAGGAAAACCTTATCCGGATTTCGGTTTTCAATACCGGAAGTCATGTGGACGAAGAAATTATGCCGCAGATATGGCAGAGCTTTTTCCGGGGCGACAAATCTCACAAGCGTGACAGCAGCCGCTTCGGACTCGGTCTTTCAATAGTTTCGGCAATAATAAAGATGCACGGGCATAAATGCGGGGTTTATAACACCGATTTCGGCGTCTGCTTCTGGTTTGAGGCGGATCCGGCCGAAGCACATAAGCAGCCGGATGAACCGTCTGCCTCAGACGGGAACGGATAACCGGCGTTAAAATACCCGCCGCGCTGTTTCTGAGGCTCACATTGAAATATGATACAAAAAAGCGCGCGGATTTCCGCGCGCTTAAATATGCCAAAAAACGACATTTTTCCGACAGAGCGCCGCTGCCTTAAAACTCAAAATTTCCGCGCACACTCTATTCCTTTCAGCACTGCCTCTATGCTCCCAAAAACCGGCTTTTTACGGATTTTGTTCACAAGGGCGTTATCCGCCGTACCTGCCTGCGTAAAAGCATAAAGCCTCTGAACGCCGCCTTAAAAATATCCGCAGGATTTATCGGCAGATTGTAGAAATTATTTTAGTGCACACATTATCGGCGCAAAATACTATTAAAGTATATGCCCTGAAGCTGCGCCGTGCCCAATGTGAGCACTAAAACCTTTAAGCTATATTAACTCGATAATAGCCATCTCGGCGGCGTCTCCGCGGCGCGGACCGGTCTTTATAATACGGCAGTAGCCGCCGTTAACCTCCGCGTATTTCGGAGCTATCTCGCTGAACAGCTTGCTGACAACGTCCTCCTTGGTGATAAACGCCATCGCCTGACGTCTTGCGTGCAAGGTATTGTCCTTCGCGAGCGTTATATACTTCTCTGCCATTGATCTTACTTCTTTGGCACGGGTCACAGTAGTTTCTATTCTGCCGTTTTCAAGCAGATAGGTCACCATTGCCCTGAGCATGGCGGTTCTGTGATCGCTGGTTCTTCCCAATTTGCGGGTACCCGGCATTTCAATTCACTCCTTAACAGTGATTTTGATTTATTCGTCGTCGTTCTTGAGCGTAAAGCCGAAAGAATTCAGCTTTGCAATAACCTCTTCAAGCGACTTGCGGCCCAAATTCCTTACCTTCATCATATCCTCCTCGGACTTGTTGATAAGGTCTTCGACCGTATTTATTCCGGCGCGCTTCAGGCAGTTGAAGCTGCGTACGGATAAATCCAGCTCATCGATCGTAAGATCGAGAACCTTTTCCTTCTCGTTATCGTTCTTTTCAGCCATAATGCTTTCGCCCTCACAGGCGCCCTCGGTAAGGTCGAGGAAAAGCTCCAGATGCTCTATAAGCACCTTGGCTGACATAGAAACCGCTTCATTGGCTCTGATTGAGCCGTCGGTCCATACCTCAAGCGTAAGCTTGCCCTTGTCGGTAACGTTTCCCACACGGGTATTGTCAACCGTAAAGTTTGCCTTAAGCACAGGCGTGTAAATAGAGTCAACGGGAATGACGCCGATAACATTCTGCGCCGGTCTGTTCTGCTCGGCGGGCACATAGCCCCTGCCCCTGTCAAGAGTCATCTCCATATTGAGCTTGGCTCCCGTGTCAAGCGTGGCGATGTACATATCAGGGTTTAATATTTCAACCTCCGAATCGGCCTTTATCGAAGCGGCAGTCACCACGCAGGGACCCTCTGCCTCAATATAAATCTTTTTCGCCGTATCGGCATGAAGCTTCGCAATCAGTCCCTTGATGTTGAGAACTATTTCGGTTACATCCTCTTTAACTCCGGGTATGGTGGAAAACTCATGCACAACACCGTCAATTTTAACCGATGTAACGGCAACGCCGGGCAGTATTGAAAGAAGTACGCGCCTCATGCTGTTTCCGAGCGTTGTGGCATAGCCTCTCTCAAGCGGCTCCATTACAAATTTTCCGTATGTGCCGTCAGGTGTGATTTGAACGGTTTCTATTCTGGGCTTTTCAATTTCTATCATTTAAAAGCTCCGTTTCTCCGTACTGTTTTTTTATGCCGCGGCGTCCGTACGGAAAACGCCGGGAATGGTCGGTTCATTACTTAGAATAAAACTCAACTATAAGCTGCTCGTCAACAGGGGCTTCAATCTGATCTCTTGTAGGCAGAGCGATTATCTTTGCCGAAAGATTATCCCTGTCAAGGTCGATCCACTGAGGAACCGGCTTTGCGCTGTTTGCCTCGACAACAGACTTTATCTTTTCACTGCCGCGGCTCTTCTCGCATATCGAAACAACGTCTCCCGCCTTTAAGAGATACGAAGCGATGTCAACACGCCTGCCGTTTACCTCAAAGTGACCATGCCCCACAAGCTGGCGCGCCTCCGCTCTCGAAGAAGCAAAGCCGACTCTGTAAACCACATTGTCAAGACGGCTCTCAAGTATTCTTAAAAGATTATCGCCGGTAATTCCCTGCTTTCTTTCAGCAACCTCAAAATAATGATGGAACTGATTCTCCTGAACGCCGTAGAAACGTCTCGCGGTCTGTTTAGCGCGAAGCTGCATACCGTATTCGGACGATTTCTTTCTGCCCTGTCCGTGCTGACCGGGCGCGTAGCCTCTGATTCCTACCGAGCATTTTTCCGAATAGCAGCGCTCTCCCTTGAGGAACAGCTTCTGACCCTCGCGGCGGCAAAGCCTGCATACTGCTCCGGTATATCTTGCCATCTGTTACACCTCCAAATTTTTAGCGCAATTTATATTGCCTGTACGGTTAATTGATTTTTTATACGCGTCTTCTTTTGGGAGGACGGCAGCCGTTGTGCGGAATCGGGGTTACGTCCTTTATAAGACTTACCTCAAGACCTGCGGTCTGCAGCGCGCGGATTGCCGCCTCGCGTCCTGCTCCCGGACCCTTTACATACACTTCAACAGTCTTAAGACCATGCTCCATAGCCGCCTTAGCCGCGGTTTCGGCAGCGCTCTGCGCCGCGAACGGAGTTGATTTTCTTGAGCCTCTGAAACCTAACTCACCGGCGGAAGCCCAGGAAAGCGCGTTGCCCTGCGTGTCGGTGATGGTAACGATAGTATTGTTGAAGGTAGACTGGATATGGGCTGAGCCACGTTCGATATTTTTCTTCTCACGGCGACGGCGTGTAGCGGTCGTCTTGCCCTTTGCAG
>CALWUZ010000024.1 GCA_944384845.1 uncultured Clostridia bacterium | reverse complement strand
GGATCAAAGCCGTACGCCGCAGGCAGTCTCTCGCTGACAAGCTCAAGCACTGTCCTGCTGACCGACTGCCTGTCCGCCCTGCGGATAAAGAAGCAGTCGGAGTCCCTGACCGAAAAATCCGGTCTCTCGCCGTTTATTATGGCGTGGGCGTTGGTAATGATACGGCTTTTGCCCGCCTGCCTGAAAACCTTTTTCAGACGTATTGAGGGGAAAATATCCGACGAAAGTATATCGTTAAGCAGGTTTCCAGCCCCGACAGACGGAAGCTGGTCGGAATCCCCCACAAGAATTATGCGGCAGGAAAGCCTGAGCGCCTTTAAAAGGCTGTCAAACAAAAGCACGTCAATCATTGACGCCTCGTCAACAATTATAACGTCGCAGGAAAGCGGATTTTTTTCATTGCGGGAAAACTGTCTGCCGTCGCCCTCTCCCCATTCAACCTCCAAAAGCCGGTGAACGGTCTTGGCTTCTCTTCCGGTAAGCTCTGTCATACGCTTTGCGGCTCTTCCGGTGGGAGCCGCAAGCTCAATTTCAAGCGAGCGGTTTTCAAACAGCTTTATTATCGCGTTAAGAGTCGTAGTTTTACCGGTGCCGGGTCCTCCCGTCAAAATAAGCACGCCGTTGGCAAACGCCTCGAAAACAGCCTGGCGCTGAAGCTTTTCAAAGGTTATGCCGAGCTGTCTTTCAACATTTTCGATTTCAAGCTCGTCCACGGTGACAGCGCGGTCTATGTATTGCTTTACCGAAACAAGCCGCGCCGCAATATGCTCCTCAGCGGAATAATACTCCGGAACAGAGAGATATTCAACGCCGTCAATGCTTTTGGTGTTTATTCTGAAACAGTCCGTCAGTCTGTCGCAGCAGGCTTCCGCAGTTTCGCGCCTGCACTCAAGAAGCCTGCATGCAGCGTCTATAAACTTTCCCCGCGGCAGACATGTATGTCCGTTTGCAAGGTTCCTGCGCAGCACATATTCAAGCCCTGCCGAAATTCTGAGCTCGCTTTCTCTGTCAAACGACATATCCGCCGCTATATCCTCCGCGGTTTCAAAGCGCAGACCTATTCCTTCCTCGCAGAGAACGTACGGATTGCTTTTAATAATTTCGGAGGCTGTCTGACCGAAGCGCCTGAAAATATCAAGACATTTATCCGGTGCCACGCTGTATTTGGACAGCATCAGCATTATATCCCTCACGCCGTACTGCCTGGCGTATTCCTCGGAAACAGCCCTCGCCTTTGCCGGCGAAATGCCCCTTACGGCGGTTAAAGCCTCGGGACTGTTCTGAATAATATCCAGCGTTTCCGCGCCGAATTTTTCAACTATACGCTGCGCGGTAGCGGGACCTATTCCCTTTATCGCGCCTGATGAAAGATAGCGAAGTATCTCAGCGGCGTTCTGAGGAGCTTTTCTTTCAAAGCTCTCCGCCTTGAACTGGCGGCCGTAGGAGGCGTGAACGGTATAGCCGCCGTAAAATACCGCCGAGTCGCCCTCGGTCAGAAACGGAAGTATTCCGACAACGGTAACGGCTTCTTTGCCTGTTCTAATTTCGGCAACGGTATAGCCGTTTCCGTCGTTGCGGTAGGTTATTTTTTCAACAGTTCCGCTCAATTCGCCCGCCGGTTCCGTTTTCAGTTCCTCCATTTTATAATCCGTCCCGTCCTTGATTTTTCAGTCCGAACCGCCGTGTACGGATATATAGCTCACTATACGTTCGGAAAGCTCATCGGGCGTAAGATATTCGACACCGTATTTTTCAGCCGCGCACCGGCATTCCCGGTCGCTTTCGGCGTCGACGCCCGTATTTACCGCTATTATATAGTCCGAATACGCCTTACCGAGCCATAAACGCTGCCTGGCGGCGAACTCTATCTGCCGTTCGGGGCTGCCTCCGGACAAGAACACCACCGAATATGTGGAAGCTTTTTTCCCGGATGATGCAAGCCCTGTCTTAATCATATGTATAAGCTCTGCTAATCCCAGCATTGAAAGACACAGCGCGGCGGCATAAACTATATATTCTACTATCATACTTCCACCCCCCTGTTATCATTATATGACGCGGGCGGAAAAGTGACAAAAATCTTTTACTCATTCAAATAAAGGGCTTAATAAGCCCTTTATCTGAATTTTACACTGATTATTCTATTTTTACGGCAGTGCTGTATGTGCCCACCTGCCAGATGTTGTTGTAATCGTCGCATCCTATAACGGCATAGACCGTATGCTCTCCCGCCGCCACGTCTGACAAGTCGACCTGTGCGTAAAGCATATTGCTTCTGAGCCGGTTAAGAACGGACGCAGGTCCGCATATCCGCACGTTTCTTATAGCTGCGCCGGAGCTTGCGCTGAGTCCCGA
Organism: uncultured Clostridia bacterium; assembly: GCA_944384845.1. Taxonomy (GTDB): domain Bacteria; phylum Bacillota; class Clostridia; order Oscillospirales; family Acutalibacteraceae; genus UBA737. The sequence goes on along the minus strand of CALWUZ010000024.1, from coordinate 5,599 downwards.
GGAAAGACCGGTATACCTTATATCCGATACCGTAAAGGTTCTTTCGGTATATCCCGAAACGTCAACCGTAACGGTAAAATGCTCTATCGTGTCCAGAAGCCTTACGCCGTCCGGAAGCCTCGGCGAAACGTCAAAGCTGTAGGAGGAGACCGAAACGGTGGTTATGTCTATCGCGGACAGCGTCACCTGTGTAATTTGATCTATCGCGTCCGGCGTACCGATAACCGTAACGGTTTCATGGTCAATATCATATGATATGCTGCCCTTATCAAAGCCGCTCGGAAGATTTGAGAAATCCGCCGCCACGGGAACGGTTTTGCTCTTTGAAATAGGCACCGTGACCTTCACTGCGGTTTCGCTTAGAGTAAGATTGGTCATATCTATCCGCTCGCCGTTTGCATCGTAAAGCCGTATTTCCGCGTCATAGGTGGTGCTTTCACTCAAAGTATCGTTTACCGCGGCGTAGGCGACAACCGAATCTATGGTATTTATAACCGTTCTCGGTCCTTGAATGGTGATAGTGTCGCTCTCAGTGCCGCTTACCACAGCGTTTTCGGCTATAAGCCCCTCCGCCGCGCTAACTCCTTCTGCGTTAGCCTTTATTGTAAATTCCTTCGTATCCACATAGTCAAAATTAACGGTTACGGTCGATGGCGAAATGCTTACAAACTCATAATCTGATAAAGCGGTATTTTTGCCGCCGGAAACCTCAAGCTGATAATCCCCCGGTGCGTTTATTGCCACGGCGGACGCGTATACATAGAAATCCCCTACCTGAAGCGCGGAAACGACATAGCTCGGTCCCCTTATGGTAACTGTGAACCTTTGAGAAGATATATCTCCGATTATAGCCAAATCGTTTTCTGCGGCATAGGTATTTTCGAGATTTATATTTACCGGAACATCGGTAAAAGTCCTGTCAATATCCGGATTTTGATTTATCATTATAATAAGCCAGAAAACAAACGCCGTAACAAGTGAAAACGGAATTGTAAAGCGCTTGTTGTAAAGCAGCTTTCGTAATGAAAAGTTACCGGGAATCTTTATTTTCCACTTCATCTTTATGAGCGGCTTCCTTTCCGTGTGCTTTTTTGAATGGAATAATATGCTTAATCGCGGTGACAACTGAATTTCCGGATTTTTTACCGGAACCGAGAAGAAGGCGGTTTAACTCCGCACGGGCGGAAATGGCGTTGTAATTTCTTGTTATCTTCCCGTCTGCAACTATCGAAATATTCCCTGTCTCCTCGGAAACAACAAGCACGACCGCGTCGGAATTTTCACTCATGCCTATCGCGGCTCTGTGCCGTGTCCCGAGCTGGGAGGAAATATCCTCACGCTGGGTAAGCGGCAGAATACAGCCCGCGGCGTAAAGCCTGCCGTCCCTGATAATCATCGCTCCGTCATGAAGCGGCGATTTCGGGAAAAATATATTATTTACCATCTGAACCGACGGCTCCGCGTTTATAACCGTCCCGGTATCTATAATTTCACCGAGCTGTGTCGAGCGCTCAAATACTATAAGCGCGCCGGTTTTGCTTTCCTGCATGGTTCCGGCGGCGCGGCTGACCTTCTCTATGCAGTTTTCAAGCGGATCGTCGTCCGGATTTGAGGAGGACTGCGAAACCAGCTTGGTATGACCGACTCTTTCAAGTATGCGCCTGAGTTCCGGCTGGAAGATAATGGCTATTGCGACAATGATATAATCAACAAACCGCGAAAGCACCCATTTCATGGTGGTAAGATCCCACCAGTTGGCGACAAAATATATTACAAAAAGAATTACAAGTCCCTTGGCGAGCTGCCCCGCGCGGGTTTCACGCATAAAGCCTATGGCCTTGTATATTATATATGCCATAAGCAGAATGTCGATAATATCGAACGGTATGCGCATACTGGCGACCGCATATATTATTTGATTGAAAAAAGCATAAATAGCATTAAATATGCCGCTCACAACCGAACATTCCTTTTCCTTCTTACTTTTAATATATATTTTAGCATAATTTTTTTTTCCGTTCAATAGAAAATCATATATTTTCTCAAGATTTTCTGTTTTGCCGATAATTTAAACGATACAAAAAACAATTTAACAAAATAGGGAGCTTAAATTCTTAAAAACATAAATTCAAAGTATTGACATAAGCATATATTCAATGTTCTAATACGTTAAAATTTAATCTTTTAAGCCGTTGAAGCGGATGTAACAGCAATCATACCTTTACATAGAGCCTGAGCTGCTGAGAATCGGGTGAGAAAAAAACATATTATTCGGTCTTACCGGTTACTTTGATATGGTGGCTTACGAGAAATTCCACGAAGGACAAATGGATGATTATATTCCTACCGACGAAGAGCTTGCCGCCTATGCCGCCAAGCTTCCCAAAGCGGAATAAAAACCTGTTCCGCCCAAACGGCGCCGCGCCGGCTGCGCGGCGCCGTCACTTTTTATTAAAGGCATGCAAAAAGCCAGACTGCGCAATTCTGAGTGCAGACATTTTAAAATTATGCTCTTTTCACGGCGTTTACAAGCATTTTTATTTCCTGCAGCGTGTTAAAGGCGGCGACGGAGACTCTCACGGTTCCTTCTCCGAGAGTGCCTATCTGCCTGTGGGCGGCGGGAGCGCAGTGCAGCCCCCCGCGAACGGCTATGCCGCTGTCGCTTAAATACTGGGCAAGCTCAGCGCTGTTTTTTCCGTAAACATTAAACGACAGCACCGGAGCGTAAGCGCCGGCCGCGGGCTCCGGCGTATAAAGCTTAACCCTTTCTATTTTGGAAAGTTCGCGGTAAAGATATGCGCAAAGCCCGAGCTCATGGCTGTAAATCCTGTCCAAGGTAAGCCTGTTGACATAGTCTATGCCCGCAGAAAGCCCGATTATCGCCGGTACGTTCACAGTACCGCTCTCAAGCCGTTCGGGAAGAGAATCAGGCTGCACCATTTCTATGGAATTAGTTCCGGTACCCCCCTCGGTAAGCGTGTTTTCAATAGGCTTCTCGCAGATAAGCACCCCAAGTCCCATCGGCGCGTAGAGTCCCTTGTGCGGAGCTATGCACAAATAGTCAATATTCATTTCCCGCATATTGACGGGAACCACTCCGGCAATCTGAGCCGCGTCAAGCGCGAAAAGCACGCCTCTTGAACGGCAGAGAGCGCCTATCTGTGCTACCGGCAGCATCTTTCCCAAAACGTTTGAGGCGCCGGTGCAGATGACGAGCCTTGTCTCGGGGCGTATTTTTCTTTCAAACTCCGAAAGCGTCAGTCTGTCGTCGGTCAGAGAAACCCGGGCGATGTCGAACGGAACGCCTGTTTTCACAAGCGGCCGCATAACCGAATTATGTTCAAGCGACGACGTTACCACATGATCGTTTTTTTTAAGAACCCCCTTAATTACACAATTTATGCTGTGAGTGCAGTTCAGGGTAAACACCACGTTTTCCGGACCTGACGCTCCGAAAAGCTCCGCCGCTTTTTCCCTTGCCGCGTATACCGCCGCGGCAGTTTTGAGCGAAGCTGTGTGACCGCTTCTTCCGGGATTGGCAGAATATTCCCTCAGCGCCGCGTCAACCGCCTTTATAACGTTAGCCGGTTTTTTACCGGTTGTCGCAGCGTTGTCAAGATAAATCATATAAAACACCTCCGTATATTTTTTCAAAAATAAAGGGGCTATTGCCAATAACAACAACCCCGTTCAAATTCATTATTTCTCGTTAATCTCAAGAATTTTAACTCCGGCGGCGCGCAATATTTTTTCGGCGTCATTTAATTCTCCCGTCAATATTATGCTGTAACCGCACCCGGCGCTGCCCTTGCCGGAGGTTATTCTTTCAATTTTCACATTAAAGCCTTTTTGTCTGAGCAGATCCCGTCCTTTTATCGCATAGGTAACGGTACCTGTCGTAATAATATACCTCTTCATTTATTGTCACTCCGTAAAACAGCCGTTAAGGCGGCGGAAGACCCTGCCTTAACGGACATATTTATATTATATCATATGCGCAAAACCGGGTAATGACATTTTTATTTCCGCTCTGCCTCGGCTTCCATTTCGTCCTTATAATATTTTACGACCACTATAAGCGTTATCGGCAGAAGCAGAATTCCGGCAAATCCGAAAAGCTTCAGTCCTATGAACATCGCAAGAAGCGTAAAAAGCGGGTTTATGCCCATTTCCTTTCCTATTATTTTAGGCTCCGCAAAATTTCTGATAACGGTTATAACCGCGTACAGCACGAGAAGCCCTATGCCGGCGGCGGTATCCCTTGCAAGCAACTCCGCCGCCGCCCAGGGAACAAGCACCGTTCCGGTGCCTAAAACGGGCAGAATATCTATGACCGAAATCAGAGCCGCCAGCAGAGGCGCGTATTTTATCCTTAAAATATACAGTCCCGCAAGCAGCTCCAAAAAGGTGATAAGCATAAGAATCGCGTAGCCCTTTATAAATTTAAAAACGCTGTTTACAAAAATATTTTTCACCTTGAGCGTGTTCTCATAAAAGCGCCTTCCGAAAAGGCTCCTTATAAATCTGACAAGTCCGGGAAAATCCGCCGCTATATAACACGACGCGACAGCGGAGACTATACAGCTGACCAAAAAAGCCGGCGCGCGCTTCGCCAGATACGCCGCGAAGTCTGAAAGCAGGGTTGTAAGACCGGTAAGCAGCGTCTCGGTTACCTTTTCGTAAAAATTGTCGGCAAGCACTGTAAGCTCCTTCGGCAAATCCTCAAAAAACAGGTCGAGCTTATCCTTTATATCCTCAAAATAAACCGAAAGCTTGCCGGCATAGCCGCTGATTTCGGAAATCAGACCTCCCGCACCCTCAACAAGCTTGAAGCCTAAAAAAACACACAGCCCCGCCGCAAGCAGAAAAGCCGCCAGCGCCAGCACAGGAGCCGCGGCAGAACGCTTCAGTCCCGTTTTTTTCGAGATTATAACCGCCGGCTTCTGAACAAGCCACGCTATAAGCCCGCCGATAATAAAAGGAGTGAGATATTTAAGCAGGAACCGGCAGAATATAAAAACTCCGGCAGTTACCGTGAGAAAATAAAAGGTGTTTATGAGAAAATTTTTTCGTGCTTCCTGTTTCAAAGCTATCCCTCCGCCGCAGAAAAAGTGTATTGTTTTGACAGTTATGTAAAAAACAAGAAAAAATGAGTTGCATAAGCGGCATTGCTGTACTATAATAGAATACAACAGTTTGCGTACGGAGGACAATAATGGAGGAAGACAGATACCTTCTCATCAATCCGAAAGTTTTGCCGCCGGTTTTTGAGGGCGTGATACGCGCGAAGGAGCTTTTGGAAAACGGCGGGGCGCCGAGCGCGGCGGCCGCGGCAAAAGCCGCCGGAATTTCAAGAAGCGCCTTTTATAAGTATAAGGATTTTGTTTTTAAATATTCAGCCGCAGGAAGCGAAACGCTTAATCTGAACGCCCTGCTTTCAGACCGGGCGGGAGTTTTTTCCGCGCTTGCCGCCGGACTTTACGGCTTCGGAGCCAACATTGTCACCGTATCTCAGGGTCTTCCCGAAAACGGAAGGGCAAATGTCTCGCTTACCGTAAGCTTTTCAGGTGCGGAAATCTCACCAGACGAGCTTATAAGC
>CALWUZ010000023.1 GCA_944384845.1 uncultured Clostridia bacterium | reverse complement strand
CTCATCGCCGCCTTTGTTCCGGCCTTTTCCCAAATCAAAGGTTTCATCACAGCATATGTTAAAATATTTGCTGCTGAAAAGCGGCAGGTATTGGTCTATCAGCGATTTTATAAGCTCAAGGCTTTCGGGATTGGAAACATCTATTGTATGGTGCGCCATACGCTCCGCCCATAAATGCTGCTGCGGAATATAATTCTCAAGCTCGCACAGGTGCTTGTATTTATCGCTTTGCAGAAGTGAGTAAAGGTGACCGAAGCAGGAAAGTGAGGGCACAAAATCGATAAATCTTTCCCGGCAGTAGCGGTCAAGCTCGGTTATCTCGTCCGGGGTCAGAGGCTCCTGCCCTGCGTTGATTTCTTTATACTCCTTGAAATCGAAGCTGTGCTCAACATAAAGCTGCAGAGAGTTGATTTTATAGAGCGCCAGCTCATCCGCTAATTTTTTGAGGGTTTCAAGCTTTGGTATTCTGCCGCGCGTCACGTCGTGATAAAAGCCGCGGTAGGAAAGCCGCGGACAGTCGTAAATTTCAAGACAGGGCAGCTCGCTTCCCTGTATAAGCAGCTGCTTGAGTGTCTGGATTCCGTAAAAGGCGCCCGCCGCCGAACCGGCGGTAATTTTTATTCCGTTTTTTTCGATAACAAGCGAGTATTCCTCGGATTGTCCGTCTCCGTGTTCAACGGTAAACTTCCCGGCTTTGTTTTCCGCGGCGAAGTCCTCGTAAAGACGGCTTACGGCGCCGGAAATGCGGCTGTCCTTTCCGCCGTAAATAAATTCCGGCGAAAGAAAATTAAACGAGCCTTCGTTTTTCCGGCAGAAGACCGGTTTGGGCAGTAAATAAATATTTTCCATAAAAGCACATCCTTTGTCGGATTTGTTTTTTACAGAATAAGGCATTTTTTAAAAAAAGTCAAGTGGTTGACAAAATATCGCATTACATACTTAAAAAGAATCCGTCAGATGGCTGGATTCTATTTCCTCAAGCTTGTAGCTTCGGTTATACTCAAGCGTACGTCCGCCTCTGATGCGTCCGCTGAACAGCCCCGGGTCCTCTGTGTTTGAAGCAAACATTCCGTAATGATTGGGGATATTTACCGCCGCTCCGATTTTTTCGGCGGTTAAAATCGCCTCGTTTACGTTCATATTCCCTAATTTTCCGTTTATGCAGATAAAGGTAATATCCGGCTTAAAGTGCGAAATTTCAAACAGCCTCTCATCAAAAAGCGTATCTCCGCTGAAATAAAGGTTTTTTCCGTTACATCCCGCTATTATTCCGAAGGCCTCGGTAGTATGCTTTGCAAAAACCGCCGTTATGTTAAAATTTCCCGCTTTTGTGCTTTCGCCGGGCTTAAGCACCGTGACATTTTCGCGACCCATTGAGTTTAATATTTCCTTTCCTTTTTCGGTCGTGATAAACCGGAGCCTTGGGTTCATCAGAGCTATTGCGTCAGTATCAAGATGGTCGATATGGTCGTGAGTGCAGATTACCGCGTCAGCCTCGATTTTCTCCGGTTCTATCGGAGCCTTAACCATACGCGGACGGTTCGCAATGCGGTTTACCGCGTCGGAAAGATAGGGGTCTATAATAATTTCGGTGCTTTCGGTTTTAAGTATATAACCGCTTTGACCTATCCAGCGTATTGTCATTGCGCGCTCTTGCCTCCGTCAACATAAATGCTTTGTCCGGTGATATATCTGCCTTTATCCGAGCACAGAAGGCTTACTATACCCGTGCAGTCTTCCGGTTCTCCGTAAAAGCCCGCGGGGATTGAGCCGGTCACTTTTTTTGCATATTCCGGGTCGCTTAAGGCTTCGACATTGCGGTCGGTATAAATTACGCCGGGCGCTACGTTGTTTACTGTTATGCCGTAAGGCGCAAGCTGTACCGAAAGGGATTTCACCATATTCGTCTGCGCCGCCTTCGAAGCGGAGTAAACCAGCATATCCGGATGCGGCTTTGCCTCCTGCACGCTGCCGATTGTGATTATTCTGCCCCAGCCGCTTTGCTTCATGTGTTCAGCAGCACTTTGTATCAGAAGAAGCGATGATACAAAATTGCAGTTCAGCTGATTATAACATTCCTCAAGCGTGATTTTATCCCACCGGTTCCGGTACTGCAGCGAGGCGTTAAGGACAAGAATATCACAGTCCGCGGCTTTCGCGGCAAGAAGCTTTGTTTCGGCCGTATCGCATAAATCCGCCTTTATTATTTCGGCTTTTCCTCCCGCGCTTTCGATAAGCGCTTTTGTTTCCTCCGCCTTTGCGGTGTTTCCGGCGCAGTGCACAAGCACCTTACAGCCGTCGCGCGCGAGCGTCAGAGCAATAGCTCTGCCTATTCCTCTCGACGAGCCGGTTACAAGAGCTTTTTTTTCGTTCATAAGCTTTTACCTGCCTTAAATTATAATTTCCGTAAAATTATCCGAATTTTTGTGCAGCCCGAAGGAATATTTTTTTCCGTCGATTTCGGCTTCGTAATCACCCCAAAAGCCTCGGAAAGCCGCCCTGCCGTTTTCGTCGGATACGGTGCTTAATTCTGTATGCCAAACTTTATTGAACAGGTCATATAGCTTAAGCGCAGATTTTTTCGGAGTGAAATCTCGGTGAAAAAGTCCGCCGCGGCAGTTGTTCTCGTTCCAGCTTCCGTCTCCGATATATGCAGTATAATCAACTGTATTCCAATAGACTATCGACTCCATATTCGGATGCGAGAACCAAACCTTATAAAGAACTTCAAGGATTTCCGCCTGTAATTCCTCGGCTTCGTCACCTACGCCTAAGGTCGGAACCGTAATCTCGGTTATTTCAAGCGGGAGACCGAATTCCGCCAGCTTATCCAAGGCTTTTAAAATGCCTTGAAAATTCATCAGATTCCTCGCGTCATTTTTAATATTCTCATCGCTGGCTTCCGAGCCCGCCGGAAGCGAGGCGCCGGTGAATATATGCTGCTGTAAACCGATTTTATCGATGGGTGTGCCTTTTTCAAGCAGCATTTCAAGCTGAAGAAAATACTTTGCGGTATAGCCGTCGTGTATGATTGACGGAATCGGATTGCCTTCGTTGATAACCAACTTGTCATTTTTAAAATATTTTCGCGCGAGCTCAAAAGCCCATTCGATATTTCCTCTTTTATCACTCAGCACACTTTTTTTATTCCATCCGGGCGCACAGAGGGTTTCATTTGTTACCTCAAATTCATACATTCTTCCGCTGTAACGCTCCGCTATTTCCGAAAAACGTTTCTCATAAAGCCGGCGCATCTGCTTCTCATCGCTCAAAGGCAGCCAGTCGGGAATAAATTTATCGTAAAAAAGGCAGTGAAGCTTGGGAAGAATGCCGCTTTGCTTACAGTAATCGGCGCAAAGGTCGGGAGCAGGGCGGCGGCTCAGCTTTGGACTGTCCGACGTAAAGCGCGGCTTGCCTTTTTCCGGCTCCAGACCGTCCCAGTAAAACGGAACGGTGGCAAGATTGAAATACTTGCTGAACATTTCTCTGTATGCCCGGTTATCCGATTCCTCTGCAAATTCGTCAAGCATAAAAATGTTGGCGCCGTATTTAAAGTCATGAGTTTTCTGATGTATGCTTATTTTTTTGCCCTTAACCGCTTTTCCGTTTCTATCTTTAATATAAATCCGCATTTCGCCCTTACGGTATTTTTCAATATCCGTTTCGCAGCGTGAATCTATAAAAGAGCGGTGCTCCTCATATTCCTTTAGGCATACTTCTCTTTTTTCCGAAATGGTCATTGACATAACAGTCACACTCCTATTGCTCACATATTTTTTAATTTTTTATAATGCCGTCTGAGTATCGTTCGGGTCGCCGTTTCTTGCGAGGTCATATTCCTTCGACCAGTCAAGACCGCGGTATTCCTCTCCGCGCGGATCGGTATTTATCCAGTCTATCAGCATATCAAGCATTTCCTCAGTCCAGGTGTTTCTGTCTATCTGAGCGGTTGTAAATTTACCCTGACAAATCATTTCAAAACCG
>CALWUZ010000022.1 GCA_944384845.1 uncultured Clostridia bacterium | reverse complement strand
TAAAAACTCCTCCGAATTTCTTAAAGCCGATTATCAGCAGCGGAATATTGAGTATAAAAACCACCGTTCCGACCGGCAGCATATAAAGATAATTAAGCATTGTGGCTATTCCGGTAAGACCTCCGGGAGAAATCTCATTTCCCGATAAAAACAGAAGCACCGCCACCGCGTAAATTGACCCGCCGACTATAAAAACCGATATATCGGTTATCCACGCCAAGACTGATTTTTTATTCAAGAGCCTCACCCCGAAAAAAATTTACATATTTAGTCTAACCTTTTTCGTGGCAAATAACAAATCCGCCGGTTTATCTGTTGATTTCAGGCTTTTCGGTGCGGCATAAAATATAGTCGATGCTTACTCCGTAAAAATCCGCAAGCGTTACAAGCGTTTCGGTCGGAGGTATTCTTTCGCCGTTTTCAAATTTTGACAGAAGCGACTGCTCAATTCCGGTTTTCATCTGCAAAGCTATCTGCGTAAGTCCCGTTTTTAGCCTTAATTTTCTGAGATTATTTTTCATAGAATCACCTTAATGACATTTTGTCATATTTTTTCTTGACAATTATGAAAACACATCATATAATGCGATTGATTTAAAAAGGGGTATTTTCAAAGCCCGCGCCAACGGAATCGTAATCCGACGGGCGCGGGCTTTAACGTCTCTAAATTCAGTTTATTGCAGACCGCTCTATAAGACGCGGTTTTTCCATATTATATCAAAGAGCTCGTCCGCGCGCTGCCTTTTACCGGAAAGATACAGCCAGCCGAAAAGACACTCAAGACCCGTAGCGGTGTGATAATCGCTGTTTGTGGCGCTTTTGGGAGTAGAGGAGGTATGAAAATTTCTGCCCCGCTTGAACACCGCAAGCTCTTTTTCTTCAAGCAGCGGCTCGATAACCCCGAAGGATTTCGCCTGAGCCGCGGCATTAACCAGCTTTACCGAAAGCCGGTGCAGCTCGCCCGACGGTCTGTTTACATCAGCAAGCGCCGTTCTTACATACAGCCCGTACACTGCGTCGCCTACAAACGCCAGCACCGACGGACTCAATAAATTCGGATTTGACTGTATTTTCATTCAATAACCCTGCAATCGCCCAATACTTCGGGTTTGTTCTTCATCGAATCGGCTTCGGTCAGCGTGCGGATCACACGGCAGGGATTGCCCGCGGCGAAGCTGTTGGCAGGAATGTCGCGCGTGACAACACTGCCCGCGCCGATAACGCATCCTTCTCCAATCGTAACACCGGGCAGAACTGTAACGTTCGCACAGAGCCAGCATCCTTTTCCGATATGTACGGGCTTTGCGTAGCAAAGATGACGCCCGACACCGTCCGGACACATCAGCTCCCGTCTTTCATCGGAAAGCATCGGATGAATGGGAGTAGCGATAGTTACGTTTGGACCGAAATCGCAGTTTTCACCGATTACGACCTCGGCGTCGTCCTGACAGGTAAAATTGAAATTGATAAAGGTATTCTTGCCGATTTTGGTATTTCTTCCGTAATGAAAGGTAATGGGGCCTTGAAAAACCACATTTTCATTCAGTTCGCCCAATATCTCGCGCAAAATTTCCCTGCGGGCTTCGGGCTGATCCTCGGTCAGCGCATTATACTTTTGGTTGAGCATATGTGTTCTTCTCTTGATTTCCATTCTCCAATCCTCAGTGGGTAAGAAGAGCTGCCCTTTTCCGTCGTGAAGCATTTTATTTCTCCTTAAAAACTGATATTCGCTATAACCGTACTCGTCAAATTCTTATTTTCCGTTTTTATTGCCTGCCCTTACACAACATACTCAAATTCTATATCGTAAACGCTTACAGTGTCGCCCTGCTTTATTCCCGCCTGCTCAAGCGCCGCTATAATTCCGCTGGAGCGCAGCACCCTTTCAAAATACTGAAGCGATTCATAATCGTCAGGGTTAATTGTGTTCATAATATCCGTTATCCACTCGCAGCTCTCTACAAAATAAACCCCGTCGCACACACGTATGCTGAAGCCGCGTTTTTTCTGCCTCGTAAAATCTTCAACCGGCTTCGGCTCAGACTCATACCTTTTTATAGGCGGAAGCTTTGAAAGCTCCTCGGCGACACAGCTTATAAGCTCTTTGGTACCCTCGGCTATAGCCGCGGTTACAGGGAAAAATCTGTAGCCCTTTCCGGTAAAATAACCGGAAATGCGCTTTATCTCCGCCTCATCAGCAAGGTCGCATTTATTGCCGACCACTATCTGCGGCCGCGCTTCAAGCTCACCGCTGAAAACCGAAAGCTCTCTGTTTATAGCGTTGAAATCAGCTATGGGGTCCCTGCCCTCGCTTCCTGAAACGTCAAGCACGTGCAGCAGCAGGCGGCAACGCTCAACATGGCGCAGGAACTCATGCCCTAAGCCCACACCCTCTCCCGCGCCTTCAATAAGACCGGGAATATCCGCCATAACAAAGGAACTGCCCTCCCCCATTCTTACAACGCCGAGCACGGGAGTCAAGGTGGTGAAATGATAATTTGCAATTTTAGGCTTTGCTTCGCTGACCACGGAAATAAGCGTAGACTTGCCGACGTTCGGAAAGCCTATAAGCCCGACGTCGGCGAGCAGCTTAAGCTCCAGTGTAACATCGAGCTCTTCGCCCGGATTACCCTTTTTTGCAAAGCGCGGTACCTGCCTTGTGGCAGTAGCAAAATGCCGGTTTCCCCAGCCTCCGTTGCCGCCCTTTGCCACCGTCACCGGCTTATCGTCGGATATATCGGCGATTATTCTGCCGGTATCGGCGTCTCTTACAAGCGTTCCGAAAGGAACGGATATATACAGACTCGGAGCGCTCTTCCCCGTACAGCGGCCGGAGCCGCCTCTTTCTCCCGGCTCCGCCGCATATTTTCGCTTATACCGAAAATCGGCAAGGGTGGAAAGATTGCTGTCCGCCTTGAAAATTATATCACCGCCGCGCCCGCCGTCGCCGCCGTCGGGTCCTCCCGCAGCGACATACTTTTCCCTGTGAAAGGAGACCGCTCCGTCGCCGCCGTCGCCGGCCTTTAAATGTATTTTCGCAGTATCTACAAACATAAGCTTACCCTGAAATCAATTCTCCTTTAAATCAGAAAAAAAAGAAAAAAACGCATTGTACAGCCCGCAGGCGGTTTCGGAGTTTTCCGGCATAACATAAATATAATGAGGATACATTATGCTCGCAGGCGTGTCGCAGGCATACTGCTTGGCAATCCCGTATTGCCGGCACAGAAACTTAATGCCGTTGTTCTCAAGCATTCCGCGGAAAAGCTCCGACGTCATATCATCGCTTATTGCCGCGACAAGCACAGGCTCGTCCGAAGCGTTTTCCCGCGTTTTTTCTTTAAAAAATTTTTTTAAAAAACGCATATTATTTATTCCTCATCGGTATCAAAGCCGATCTCGGCGGTCTCGTTCAGAAGATAGACCTCGTACAGCTCCCTTGCCCGCTCATAGTTCTTTTCGGAAACATAGATATTGTCAGGCACGATTCCGGCGCCGAGCAAAAGCTTTACCGAGCCTCCCGCGCCGTCCTGCCTGCAGATAAACGGTATGCCGTTCTCTTTAAGCATGTCCTGAA
>CALWUZ010000021.1 GCA_944384845.1 uncultured Clostridia bacterium | reverse complement strand
GGTGTCTATATCAATTACAGACAGCTGCTGAAGCCTTTTTAAAAGCTCCTCATACTCAGAGCGCAGAGCGTAAATATTTACCAGCCTGCATTTAAGCTTAGCCAAGTCCTTCACCTCGCTTTAAGATTTGCGTATTTTCAGGAAAGCATTATATCTACCGCCGCCTCAACGGCAGTTTTAAGATTTTTTCCGTAATTTCCCCTGATTTGCTCCTCTGTCCTCTTAAATTCGGCAGAGGCCCTGCGCTTCAGCTCCTCAGCCGCCGACTCGGCAAGGGCGATGATTTTTTCCGCATCCCTGTTTGCCGACTCGATTATTCCCCCGGCCTCCTTCAAAGCCCTTTGAGCCCCCGATGCCTTAAGCTCTGCCGCGCGCCGCTCCGCGGCGGAAATCAGCTCTTCCGCCTCCCTTTCGGCGGCAATGATTTCTTCAGCCATTTTTTTTGCCAATTTCCGCACCCCCTGCTTTTGTTTTTTAAATATTTTACCCTATTTTCCAAAAAAAGTAAATGATAATTATAAAAAAATTCCGGAAAAAATTCTTTTTTTATAAAATACGTTATTTTTTAAAAAACACTTCTTTTTCCCCCGCGTTTTTGGTATAATATATTCTTAAGGAAAAGTTTAACGGTGATTATTATTTATGAATATTATAATTGACGGTCTTAACATAGAATATACCGAGAAGGGCAAAGGTATTCCTGTTTTGCTGCTGCACGGCTGGAATTCCTCATATGACGTTTACAGCGGCGTTATATCCGCCCTATGCGACCGCTGCCGGCTGGTAGCGGTGAATTTTCCCGGCTGCGGCGGCTCCGATACCATGAAGGAACCATGGAATTTAGACGATTACTGTAATTTTGTGCTTAAATTTATGAGCGCCGCGGGGCTTAACGACCCCATTATGATCGGTCATTCACATGGCGGGAGGGTAATTCTTAAAATGGCGGCAGACGGGCTTGTAAATCCGCCTAAAATCGTATTGCTTGACTCGGCAGGGCTTATACCGAAAAAGACCGCAAGGCAGAGGCTGAGAGCCGGAAGCTTTAAAATCATCAAGCGCCTGCTTACGCTTCCGCTTATTAAAAACCATTCGCAGGGACTGCTTGAAAGGGCAAGAAGGCACTACGGCTCCGCGGATTACAACGCCGCGCCGGAGGTGCTGAGAAAAACCATGGTATCCCTTGTAAACACGGATCTCCGCGGCATTATAAGCAGGATTTCCTGCCCTACTCTGCTTATATGGGGCGAAAACGACACCGCCACGCCTCTTTCCGACGCCGAAATCATAAAAAGCCTTATTCCGGACTCCGGACTCTGTGTTATAAAGGGCGCGGGACATTATTCATTCTGCGAGCAGCCTTATCAGGCGGCTGCGATACTCAGAAGCTTCATAGCCTGAAATCCGCGCTGTAAAAAGCTAAAGGGAAGTGTGCTCTTGAATACGGTACTTCTTATTTCACTTATTGCGGCGGCTTTTTCCGCCTTTTTTGCCCTCGTCAGGCAGTTTCAGATGCTTCAGCAGAACTCCTATTATCCGTCGCGCTATTTTCTATGGGTCAAGGACGGTTATTCCCTCCCGCTGTGCATAGAATGCATAGCCTTCTGCGCCTCTTCCCTGCTTTGGGGGCAGGAGCTCTACGCATTACAGCTGGCGTTCATCGCGGCGGTTTTGGCGGCAAGAATTTTCTCGGCGGTAAGAGTGCAGAAAAAATCAATAAAAAAGCTTGTCTTCACCGGCAGGATAAAGCGTATGTTTGCCGCCGCCTTTATGCTGTTTGCGGTTCTGATACTGCTGTACGTCTTTTTCCCGCGGACGCTCGCAGGGGAAATATTTGCCGTAACTGCCTTTATGCTTTCATTTGTCTCACCGCTGACGGCGGTCCTCTGCCGCGCGGTAACGGCGCCTGTTGAAAAAGCGGTTTCGCTTTGGTATATAAACGACGCCAAGCGCATACTGAAGGGTCATAAGGACCTTATCGTCATAGGAATAACCGGCAGCTACGGTAAAACCTCTACAAAGTTTATTTTAAGCCGCATTTTAAGCGAAAAATATAATGTTGTCGCCACGCCGCAGAGCTTCAATACACCGATGGGCGTGGTGCGGACAATAAGGGAAAAGCTTCAGCCGCAGACCCGTATTTTTATATGCGAAATGGGAGCTAAAAACACGGGAGACATCAGGGAAATCTGCGATATAGTCCATCCGAAGTACGGAATTATCACTTCGGTGGGACCGCAGCATCTCGAAACCTTTAAAACAATAGACAATGTTTTCAAAACAAAGTTTGAGCTTGCGGACGAGGTCCTGAAAAACGGCGGCACGGTTTTTGTCAACGGCGACAGCACCGAGCTTATAAAAAGAATCGACCGCTCGCTTTACCGCATTTACGGAACCGGCGCAGACTTTGATTTCCGGGCGGAAAATATCGCTTACGGCAAAAACGGCTCGGAATTTACGGCGGTAATGGAGTCTGAAAGCATTCCGGTTTCCTCAAAGCTTTTAGGTCTGCACAGCATAATCAATATAACCGGAGCGGCGGCGCTCGCATATACTCTGGGCGTTGAGGCAAGGGATATAAAATTTGCCGCAGCGGCGCTGAAGCCCGCCGAGCACAGGCTGGAGCTTAAGCCGTATATAAACGGTTCCGTGCTTATAGACGACGCCTACAACGCCAATCCGGAGGGCTGCATCGAAGCGGTGCGGGTGCTCGCCTCCTTTGAAGGAATGAAAAAGGTTATAATAACCCCCGGGCTTGTGGAACTCGGCGAGCGCGAATATGAGTGCAATTTTGCCCTTGGGGTTGAAGCCGCGAAAAAATGTGATATAATAATACTCGTCGGCAAAAACCGCTCAAAACCGCTCAGAGAAGGCGCGGAATCGGTCGGATTTGACAAAGAAAAGCTTTTTGCGGTCTCAAGCTTCGCTGAGGCTTCAAGGCTTTATTCCGGATTTGCCGACCGGAACACAGCCGTTCTTTTTGAAAACGATTTGCCTGACAATTATTTAAACTGAAATCCAAATCAATAATCTCCGTATACCGCGCGGAGATTTTCGTTTACAGCTTACAACGCAGAAGATTGGAATAACAGCGTGAAAAATCACGCTGAAAATAAAAAGACGCCTGTTTCCCGCTTTTGTTGCCAAAGGCAGCCGAAACAGATGCGGCATATAATCACCGTATCGGTGATTTTGCACCGCATTTTGTGTCTTGAAAAGAAATGGTGATTATTATGAAAACAAATATAGCAGTGTTTTTCGGCTGCCGTTCGGTTGAGCATGAGGTTTCAATAATTTCCGCCGTGCAGGCGATGCGCGCGGTTGACCGCGGCAAATATGACGTTACGCCGGTATACGTTACCAAGGACGGTGAAATGTACACCGGCGATGCGCTTTTTACAATTGAGAATTACAGGGATCTTCCCGCGCTTCTCAGGGAATGCGAGCCGGTTCTGTTCGCGCGCAGGGACGGCGGAGTCTGGATGATTTATGAAAATAACCGCGTCTTCTCAAAGAAAAAGCCCGTAAAAACAGACATTGCCTTTCCGATAGTTCACGGTACCAACTGCGAGGACGGCACCGCGGCGGGCTACTTTGAATACCTCGGTCTGCCGTACATCGGCTGCGATATACTCTCCTCTGCGGTCGGGATGGACAAAGCAGTTTTTAAGGACGTTTTAAAATCAGCCGGTCTGCCCGTGCTTGACTGTGTTGTCTTCCGCGCAAGGGATTATTCGGATAACAGGGATGCCGTGATTTCCGAAATAAGCGAAAAAATCGGCTTCCCGCTTATTATAAAGCCTGTAAACCTCGGCTCAAGCGTAGGCATTACAAAGGTTAACAGCGCCGACGATTTAGACGTGGCGATAGCCTTGGCAGCGTCCTTCACCGGCAGAATACTGGCAGAGCGCGCCGTAACCTCGCTCAGAGAAATCAACTGCTCCGTGTTAGGCGACGCCGACCGCTGCGAGGCGAGCGTCTGCGAGGAGCCGTTTATGCACGATGAGATTCTTTCCTATGAGGATAAATATCTCTCAAATTCCAAAGGCGGCGCCTCAAAGGGAATGGCTTCCTTAGGGCGCAGGATTCCCGCGGATTTAAGCAAAGAAAAATCAGAGGAAATAAAAAAGCTTGCCTGCGATGTGTTCAGAGCCGTGGGCGCAAGCGGAGTGGTAAGAATCGATTTTCTTATGGACACCGAAACCGGAAAGGTTTACGCCAACGAAATAAATACTATACCGGGTTCTCTCGCCTTTTATTTGTGGGAGGCGTCGGGTCTTAAATACACCGATATGATAGACCGCCTTGCCGATATTGCCTTTAAAAGACAGCGCGAGCGTGAAAACCTGACCTTTACGATAGACACTAATATTCTTTCCGGGGTATCCTTCGGAGCAAAAGGCGCAAAGGGAGCGAAGCTTTGATGTCGGAACTGCTGATAAGGCTTTTTATAAAAAACAGCGAAGATGTAAATGACCCCGGCGTCCGCCGGCAGTACGGTACGCTCGGCGGAATTGTCGGAATAGCCTGCAATCTTTTTCTCTGCGCGCTTAAAATCACGGTTGGCTCGCTGACCTCCAGCATTTCGATTGTGGCGGACGGTCTCAACAATCTGTCCGATATGGGCTCCTCCGTTATTACGATGATAGGCTTTAAAATGGCGGGAAAGCCGGCTGACAGCGAGCATCCGTTCGGTCACGGCAGAATGGAATATATGTCGGCGTTTGTTGTGGCAATGCTTATTCTGCTGGTGGGCGCGGAGCTTTTTATGTCCTCCGCAAAGGCGCTTGTAAACGGGGACGAGATGCCGCAGTATTCCGTATGGGCGCTTGCTGTACTCGCCGCTTCAATTCTTGTAAAGCTTTGGATGTGCCTTTTCAACCGCAGACTCGGCAAAAAAATAAGTTCCGAGGCGCTTATCGCTACCGCCAAGGACTCGCTCAACGATATTATAGCGACGTCGGTTATCCTGCTCTCGGTCGGCGTATCTATGCTTGCAGACCTGCCCTTCAACCTTGACGCGGCGATGGGAATTTTAGTCTCGCTCTTTATTTTTTACTCCGGCATTTCCTCCGCAAGGGAAACGCTTGACAGTATCCTCGGTGCGCCGCCTGACAAGGAGCTTATAAAGGAAATAGAAAGCACCGTTCTCTCATTTGAGGAATTTATAGGGATCCACGACCTTATCATACACAATTACGGTCCCGGAAGACAGTTTGCTTCGGTGCATGTAGAGGTGCCTCAGGACATAGATATTGTAAAATGCCACGAACAGATAGATTTATGCGAAAAGCTGATAAGCGAAAAGCTTAACGTCTCCCTTGTTATACATATGGACCCGATAGACATAAACAACGAGACGGTGAAAAGCGTTCGCGAAAGCATAGAGGAGGCCTTAAAATCTATAGACGGAAATATGTCCCTGCATGATTTCCGTATGACCCCCGCCGGAACGAAGCGGACAAATCTTATATTTGACGTTGTGATCCCGTCTTCTGTAAAGCTGACGCACAAAGAGCTTGAAAAGCTTATATCCGAACAGGCTAAGCTTATCAATCCGACCTACTGCTGTGTTATAACCTTTGACAACGATTTTACGGGAAATTGAAATTTTAAGTTACGGAGCTGAAAAAACTTGACGTTAAACGATCTGGAAACAGGAAAGGAAGCGGTTATCACCGCCGTAAACGGC
>CALWUZ010000020.1 GCA_944384845.1 uncultured Clostridia bacterium | reverse complement strand
ATGGTTTTTTTTAATTCTTCGCTGTACTTAGCGGGGCTGTTTTTGTTAGACATGTGTGCTTTTCCTTTCTGTTTTTTCTTGTCTCTTATTCTAACACACTTGTCCACTTTTTTAGTATACATCCACATAGACCCGTTTACGGGTAGCAAGAAACAGTAGGCAAAAAAGACAGCCGCACGTGAGCGGCTGCCCGAAAAAGTAATGCGCTGCTAAACATCAGAGGCCCCTTTCAGGGGCTTCGCCAGTATTCACCCCTTCTAGGGGTGGTGAAAACCACTAGTTGAACTAGTGGTTTTTATTTTACCGTAATCTTTCCGTCGGAGGTTTTTACCGCAATGCTTTCCTCGTTATAGTTGCAGACGCCGTTTTCCCCGCAGACTAAGCTTAACGCAAGCTCGCCGGAGGCTTCGTCGCGGATTCTGAAGGTGAGGTAGGCTATAACGCCGTCGTCCGTAACGTCGCTGTCTTCAATGCTCAGCAGCTTAAGGCTGCCCGAGCCGCCCGAAATTTCACAGTCCGACAACAGTCCTCCGTTTTCAAAGCTTATGTATTCAAGAAAATCGTCGTCGTAGTTTATGTCGAACAAAAAGCCCATAGCTCCGGGATTTCCGGTAAATTTCACCGGAACCCTTACGGTTTCTCCGGCACTTCCCGAGGCTGAGCCGACCGATAGGGTGGGCTTGCCGCCTGTGCCGGAATCGGGCTTGAATACGGAGACAAGGTATACTGCAAGACAGGTTATCAGTGCTGCAGCGGCAACTGCGGCCGCGGTTATTATAATTATCTTTTTTCTGCTCATAAAGGCGCCTCCTGCTGATGGTATAGTATACTATATATAATAGTATACGGCGTAAGCTTTTGTCAAGAATAAACTGTTTTCACGGCGCGGATCAAAAAAATGCTTTGCCGGATCATAATTTACTTGAAAAAAGAGGGCAAATGTATTATATTGAATTAGTTATAAGGAGGCAATTCGTATGTCAGAATACCTGAAAATGAGTAAAGAAGAGCTTGCGGAGGAATTCAGAGCGGTTCGCCGCGAATACGAGCACTTGAGGGCTTTGCATCTGTCCCTTGATATGTCGAGGGGCAAGCCCGGCTTTGACAATATGGATTTAAGCGGCGAGATGTTCGATCTTGTCGGAAACGATACCGGCTTTAAAAACATCAGCGGCATAGACTGCCGTAATTACGGCGGTCTTGACGGTCTTGTTGAGCTTAAAGACCTTTTCGGCAAAATTCTCGGGCTTGAGCCGGACCAGATTATAGTAGGCGGCAATTCCTCGCTTAATATGATGTACGATACCATTGCACAGGGTATGACCCACGGTATGGGGGGCGAGCCCTGGTGCAGGCAGGGCAGGCTTAAATTTTTATGTCCCGTGCCGGGGTATGACCGCCATTTTGCAATAACGGAATTTTTCGGCTTTGAGATGATACCGGTCAGAATGACACCGGAGGGTCCCGATATGGACGCGGTCGAGGAGCTTGTGAAGGACAGCTCGGTAAAGGGCATATGGTGCGTTCCGAAATATTCTAATCCGGAGGGAATAACCTACAGCGACGGCGTTGTGCGGAGAATGGCGCGCCTCAAGTCGGCTGCGGGAGATTTCAGAATTTTCTGGGACAATGCCTATGCCGTGCATGACCTGTACGACGAAGGCGATAAGCTGCTTAACATATATGACGAGTGCGTCAAGGCGGGTAATCCGGATCTTCCCATAATTTTCCTGTCCACCTCAAAAATCACCTTTCCGGGAGCCGGAGTTGCGGCGGAGGCGGGAAGCCCGAACAATGTCGCGATGATTAAAAGCCGCATGAAGTATCAGACTATCGGACCCGATAAGCTCAACCAGCTCAGGCACGCGAGGATGTTCAGAACGGTTTCCGACGTTGAGCGCCATATGAAGCGCCATGCCGCGATTCTGCGCCCGAAATTCGAGTCGGTGCTCAATGAGCTTCAGAATCAGCTTGCCGGAACAGGCATAGCGGAATGGACCAATCCGCGCGGAGGATATTTTATCAGCATGAATGTGATGGACGGCTGCGCAAAAAGGGTTGAGCAGCTATGCGCCAATGCCGGAATGATTCTGACCCCCGCGGGAGCCACCTATCCTTACGGAAATGACCCCAACGATTCAAATATCCGCATCGCGCCTACATATCCGTCGCTTGAGGAAATCAAAAAGGCTTCGGTGGTACTTTGCGTGGCGGTGAGATACGCCGCGCTTGAGAAGCTGCTTGACGGAAAATCGTGATTGTGCCGTTTTAACGCTTAATGATTGACATCAGCAGGCTTTTTATGTATAATTGATAAATAACGCATATAGTGGAGGATTTGCCAATGAGGTCCAAAAGAATGGGCAAGCCGGTGTTCTTTGTAATATTCGTGCTGATTCTGGCGCTTACCTATACCGCATTTTTCGGCATAGAGAACTACTACGGCGACACCAGAAATGTTTATGTCAAGGGCGCGGAGGATATCCGCTGGGGTATTGATATCCGCGGCGGCGTTGAAGCCGTGTTTTCTCCCGATAAGGAGGACGTTGATATCACTGACGAGGATATGAGTGCCGCCAAGGCGATTATCGAAACCCGTCTTGTGAATAACAACATAACCGATTATGAGGTTTATACCGATAACGATAACCATCAGATAATCGTAAGGTTCCCGTGGGCGGCGGATGAAAGCGACTTTGACGCCGCGGCTGCTGTGCAGGAGCTGGGCGAGACCGCCCTGCTTACCTTCTGCCGCAACGAGGATAAGGATGACGTCATACTAAGCGGCGCGCAGGATATTGAGCGCGCTCAGGCAGGACTAAACGAAAACGGCGAATACGTTGTGTATCTCTATTTTACCGATGCGGGCTCTGCAAAATTTGCTGAGGCTACCGCAGAGCTGGTCGGAAGCAAAATTTCAATCTGGATGGACGATCAGGAGATTTCCGCGCCGACCGTAAATCAGGCAATAACCGGCGGAACGGCTTATATTGACGGTATGGAGGACGCCGAGGCGGCGAATGACCTGGCGGACAGAATAAACGCCGGCTCGCTTCCTTTCGCCCTCACGGTTGACGACAGCAAGCTCCAGGTGATTTCCCCGACTCTCGGCTCTGATGCTCTCAAGGTAATGGTGATTGCCGGAGCGGTGGCTTTCGGCATAGTCTGCCTGCTTATGATTGTGCGCTACCGGCTCAACGGCGTGGTGGCGGCCATTGCCCTATTGGGTCAGCTTGCGGGAACGGTCGCCTGCATATCGGGCTATTTCCCGGGAGCGGACAGCTTTACCCTCACTATACCGGGTATCGCAGGTATCATTCTTTCAATCGGCGTGGGCGTTGACTGCAACGTTATCGCTGCCGAAAGAATTAAGGACGAGTTCAAGAAGGGCAAGACGATCGACGGCGCTATTGACAGCGGCTATAAGAACTCGCTGAGCGCCATAATCGACGGAAACGTGACCATTATTATAGTATCGGTTGTGCTTATGGGCGCCTTCGGCACGCCGGACAGCCTTATCGCAAAGATATTCTCGCCGATAATGTCGCTTTTCGGCTCTTCAATCACCGGCTCTATTTATTCTTTCGGATATACCCTCCTTGTGGGCGTCATATTCAACTTTATAATGGGTATTCTTGCTTCCAAATATATGCTGAAAAGTATTTCGCAGCTTAAATTCCTAAGAAAACCCTGGCTTTACGGAGGTAAGAAAAATGCGTGATTTTAATATTGATTTCAATAAGGTATTAAAACCGGTATTGATCATTTACGCGGTGTTTTTTCTTGCCGGAATCGCATTTATATTCATTCCGTCCTTCGGCATAAATCTTGACATCAACTTCAGCGGCGGTACAAAGCTGGCGTATTCCTATACCGGCGACATCGGCAACGAGGATATAGAGGCGTCGGTGGAGGAAGTAATCGATGAATCCTTTACGATTACCCAAAGCACTTCTCTTGCCGGTGATACAAAAACCTTTGAGATTACTCTTGTGGGTAAAAATTCGGTATCCGCTGAAAAGCAGGAGGAGCTGACCCAGGCGCTTACGGAAAAGTTTGCGGATAATGAAATCGCGCTTTACAATTCAAATTCGGTAAGTCCTAATATCGCCGGAAGCTTCTTTGTAAAAAGTATTGTCGCCGTGCTTATTACCGCGGTTTTAGTCGTTATATATGTCGGTATACGCTTCCGCCGCATAGGAGGTGTCTCAGCCGCCGTAACCGCCCTTATAACGCTGGTGTTCGACGTGCTGGTCACATTTTTCACCTGCATTATCTTCAGGCTTCAGATCGACTCGAACTATATCGCGGTGGTGCTTACGATTCTCGGCTACTCGCTGAACGATACCATAGTTATTTACGACCGAGTCCGTGAAAACGAGCGGCTCAATCCCGGAATGGAAATCGGCGAGCTTGTAAACGACAGTATCAATAAGGTTAAGATAAGAAATATCGTAACCTCTCTTACAACGTTTATCGCAGTTATTACCATCGTCGTCGTGTCTGAGCTGTTCGGTCTTTCCTCGCTTCGCACCTTTGCGATCCCGATGGCGTTCGGTATCATATCCGGCGGTGCATCCTCGCTGTTTATAGCGGGACCGCTCTGGGTAATCTGGAAAAGGCATAAAGCCAAAAAGGCTGCGGCAGCAGGCAAAAAGTAATATACTCTCTGCCGTCAAGAAGCAAAAAAGCCTCCCTTGTCAAAGGGAGGCTGAATTATTGCTCAGGCTTTACAGCTTTTTTCCTTCAGCAGAACATATGCTCAGCATATATTAGGAAAATATATTAGGAAACAGCGTTTGAATGAAATCTTAATGTTCAAAATGCAATTCGATAAACAGACTTTAAAAGAAAGTGCAGCGATATTTTTCAGCGCAGCGGCTGGCGGCAGCGCGCGGCTGGCTTTATAACCTTAGGCTGGCGAGAGTCTAACCCGTTACGGTTTGGGTATCCGCCTTTTTCCGCCGGCTTTGCACTCATTTTTGAAATACCGCGTATTCCTGCAAATTCGTGTCTTCGCCGGACGAAAAAAGGCGGTGACACAAACTCTTCGGCCTGCCGTTCAGAAGAATTTTGATTCGGGCGAAGTCGAAGAACGCGGCAATACTGACGTATTGCAAGTGATGAGACAAGTACGAACAAAATTATTCAAATGTCAGGCGTGACGTGTTCAACTCTCGTCAGCCTAAGCCGTTTCCTTCTGAATGTGCATAACAGCCGCTTTTCAAACGCGGCGAGACG
>CALWUZ010000019.1 GCA_944384845.1 uncultured Clostridia bacterium | reverse complement strand
TAAGTATGTTCGCGGGAGTTCCGACCCCCATAAGATACCGTATTTTATTCTGCGGCATAAGGGGAGTCACCCGCTCTATTATATCATACATTACCTCAGTCGGCTCTCCGACCGCAAGCCCGCCTATCGCGTAGCCGTCAAGCTCAAGCTCTGCTATCCTCTTCATATGCTCGACTCTGAGCTCCGGATAGGTACAGCCCTGATTTATTCCGAAAAGCATCTGCCCGGGGTTTATTGTATCTTCCCTTTTACTCAGCTCTTCCATTTTGTTTTTGCAGCGTACAAGCCAGCGGGTAGTCCTTTCACAGGAGCTTTTCGCGTAGGAATATTCCGCGGGGTTTTCAACGCACTCGTCAAACGCCATTGCTATGGTGGAGCCGAGGTTTGACTGAATTTCGATGCTCTCCTCCGGTCCCATAAATATACGCCGTCCGTCCACATGGGAAGCAAAGGTAACCCCCTCCTCGCTTATATTCCGCAGTACCGAAAGCGAAAAGACCTGAAAGCCGCCGCTGTCGGTCAAAATGGGAGCGTCCCAAGCGGTAAAGCGGTGCAGACCGCCGCAGCGCCGTATAAGTCTGTCGCCGGGTCTTACATGCAGATGATATGTGTTTGAAAGCATGACCTGACAGCCAAGCGTCTTTAAATCCTCAGAGGATACCGCGCCCTTAATGGCGGCAGCTGTGGCAACGTTCATAAAAGCAGGCGTCTGGACGGTGCCGCGGTTTGTGACAAGCTCTCCTCTGCGGGCGCTGTCTTCTTCCCTTATCAGTCTGTACATATACCGCTCCTTATTGTATAAACATAGCGTCGCCGAAGCTGAAAAATCTGTATTTTTCACTGACGGCGGTCTTATAGGCGTTCATCGTGTTTTCATATCCGGCAAAGGCTGAGACAAGCATTATAAGAGTGCTTTCGGGCAGGTGAAAATTGGTGATAAGCGCGTCCATACAGCGGAACCGGAAACCGGGGTAAATAAAAATATCGGTTTCACCGGAGCAGGCGCGTATCCCGCCGTATTTCGCCGCGCAGCTCTCAAGCGTTCTGCAGGAGGTGGTTCCCACGCATATTACCCTGCCTCCGGATTTTTTTGTTTCATTTATGAGTCCGGCGGCTTCCTTCGGGATATAATAATGCTCGGAATGCATTTTATGCTCGGTTATATCCTCTGTCTTTACGGGTCTGAAGGTACCGAGCCCCACATGCAGTGTGACATACGCGGTTTTAACACCTGAGCGTTTAATCTCATCAAGCATCTGCGGCGTAAAATGAAGACCCGCCGTAGGCGCGGCGGCGGAACCCGCCTGTTTTGAGTAAACGGTCTGATACCGCTCCCTGTCCTTCAGCTTTTCCTTTATATAAGGCGGCAGAGGCATTTGTCCTACTTCGTCCAAAGCCGCAAAAAAATCACCGTCGAAGCAAAACTCAAGCATACGGTTCCCGTCGGCTTTTACATCTGCGACAACGGCGGAAAGCTTATCTGAAAAGCTGAATTCACAGCCCTTTTTTGCCTTTTTGCCGGGCCCCGCGAGGCATTCCCACAGCCTGCTTCCATGCTGACGGAGCAGCACAAATTCAACCGTGGAGCCGGTATCCTTCCTTACGCCGTAAAGCCTTGCAGGCAGAACGCGGGTATCGTTCAGGACAAGGCAGTCGCCTTTTTTTAAAAATTTCGGCAAATCAAAAAAATGATTGTGCGAAATGCTGCCGTCTTCTTTTGAAAGCACCATAAGGCGCGAGGCGTCTCTCGGCTCTATCGGAGTCTGGGCTATAAGCTCCTGCGGAAGATCGTAATAAAAATCGCTTGTTTTCATAATAAGTTAAACTTTCCTTTGCTCTGAGCATAAAATAAATTGACAAACATTATTTGCAATGTTATGATAAAATGTAAAAGGGCGCGCAGAACAGCGGCGTCTTTTTTCGGACAACGGTTTAATTATATTGCAATTCTCAATATATATCAAGCCCGAATTTGCAAATGTGTTTGCGGAAGGAATGTGATAAAAAATGAAAAATTACAATGTAGGCATCATTGGAGCCACGGGTATGGTGGGTCAGCGCTTTGTCCTGCTTTTAAGCGATCATCCGTGGTTTAAGGTCACGGCGCTGGCGGCAAGCCGGGCTTCAGCCGGAAAAACCTATGCCGAGGCTGTCGGCGGGCGATGGGCCATGAAAGATCCGATACCTGAGAATATTAAAGAAATGCATGTATACGACGCTGAAAGTGATATTGACAGGATTACCGAAAAAGTTGACTTTGTCTTCTGCGCCGTCAATATGAAGAAAGACGAGATAAAGGCTCTTGAGGAAAAGTACGCAAAGCACGAATGCCCCGTTATTTCCAATAACAGCGCCCATCGTTCCACACCCGACGTTCCGATGATAATACCGGAGATCAACGACGCTCACGCGCAGGTTATCCCTGCCCAGAGAAAACGCCTCAGAACCAAGCGCGGCTTTATAGCGGTAAAGTCTAACTGCTCGCTTCAGAGCTATGTCCCCGCGCTTTATCCGCTTGACGGCAGATTCGGCATAGAGCGCTGTCTTGTATGCACGTATCAGGCGATTTCCGGAGCGGGAAAAACCTTTGAGAGATGGCCTGAAATGGTAGACAACGTTATCCCCTATATCGGCGGCGAAGAAGAAAAAAGCGAGAAGGAGCCTCTTAAAATCTGGGGCAGTGTTGAAAACGGCAAAATCGTTCCGGCGGCAGGTCCTGAATTTACGGCGCAGTGCATACGCGTCCCGGTTTCAGACGGCCATCTTGCCGCGGTTTTTGTAGATTTTAAGAATAAGCCCGCGAAGGATGAAATAATCGAAATCTGGAATAATTATTCCGGCGAACCGCAGAAATTAAAGCTTCCGCATGCTCCGAAGCAGTTTCTTCACTATTACACCGAGGACGATATGCCCCAGACCAAGCTATGCCGCGACCTTGAAGGCGGTATGGCAGTTTCAGTCGGCAGGCTGCGTGAGGACACTCAGTATGATTATAAATTCGTCTGCGTTTCGCACAATACATTGAGAGGAGCAGCCGGCGGCGCTGTGCTTTTAGCCGAGCTTCTTTGCGCCAAGGGCTGGATGGACTGATTGCCTTTGCATTAAAGGAGGTCTTTTATGAAAAAGCGAATTTTTACGGGCGCGGCGACAGCGCTTGTCACTCCTATGAACAGTGACGGCAGCGTAAACTTTGAACGCCTCGCCTCGCTTACGGACGAACAGGTTAAAAGCGGTATCGACGCGCTTGTCATCTGCGGAACCACAGGTGAAAAATCAACTCTCGGCTACGAGGAGCACGTCAAAGTAATCGAAACCGCCGCCAGGGCAAACGCCGGAAGAGTTCCGCTGATAGCGGGCACCGGCAGCAACGACACGGTTTATTCCGTAGGGCTATGCGCCGACGCGGAAAAAGCCGGGGCGGACGCGTTTTTAATGGTTACCCCTTATTACAACAAAACCTCGCAGAAGGGACTGGTTTCGCACTATTATTACATTGCGGACAGAGTAAGCAAACCCATAATCCTGTATAATGTACCCTCAAGAACCGGCGTTGCCATAAAGCCCGAAACATACATGGAAATTTCAAAGCATCCGAATATCGTCGCCGTAAAGGAGGCGAACGGGGATATTTCCTCGGTTGCTCAAACTCGTTATCTCTGCGGCGACGAGCTTAACATTTATTCGGGCAACGACGACCAGACCGTACCGATTATGTCTCTCGGAGGAATAGGCGTTATATCGGTTATGTCCAATATCCTTCCGGAATTGATGCATAAAATCTGCGCGGAATGCCTCGCGGGCAGATTTGCCGCGGCGGCGGAGCTCCAAATCAAATATACAGGGCTTATGAAAGCGCTTTTCAGCGATGTAAATCCGGTGCCAGTCAAAGCGGCTATGAATCTGCTCGGAATGAACGCAGGTCCCTGCCGTCTCCCGCTGTGCGATATGGATAAAGCGGCTCTCGAAAATTTAAAGCTGAAGCTTGCGGAATGCGGGCTTAAATAAAAAAGAAAATAATTTTTCAGGAAGTGAAACAGATGATTAAAGCTATTTTATGCGGCGCGTCCGGAAAAATGGGCGGATTTGTCGCCTCCGCCGCCGAAAGCGACGGAGAAATTCAGATAGTTGCCGGAGTGGACAAAATAAACGACGGAGAGAGATTCCCGGTATTTTCCTCCTTTGAGGATATAAATGTTCCGGCTGATATTATAATCGATTTTTCAAACGTCGCCCTGCTGGACGGTCTGCTCGGATACGCTCTGAAGCATAATCTTCCGGCAGTTATCGCCACAACCGGTTATTCAGACGGGCAGATTGCCGAAATTCACGCTGCGGCTGAAAAAATCCCGATTTTCTTTACCTTTAACATGTCCGTCGGGGTAAATCTCATAGCGGCGCTTGCCAAAAAGGCGGCGTCGGTGTTGGGAAACGATTTTGACATTGAAATTATCGAACAGCACCATAACCGGAAAATAGACGCGCCCTCAGGCACGGCTATAATGCTTGCCAACGCGGTCAATTCGGTTTTCGGCGATACGCTGAATTATGAATACGACCGTCATTCGATGCGCCGCAGACGTCCTAAGAATGAAATCGGAATACATTCCGTCAGGGGCGGCACCATAGTCGGAAAGCACGACGTTATCTTCGCGGGTCATGACGAGGTTATAACCATCTCTCACGAAGCTCAGTCAAAAGAGGTTTTCGCCGCGGGCGCCGTCCGCGCCGCGAAATTCCTGTGCGGCAAAAAGCCCGGAATTTACGATATGAACAGTATTATGAATTTTGACTGATTATTTCTCCGTCAACCTAAAATATTAAGCCCTGCTTACGTGTCAGAGCATTTTTCTGCGCGGCAGGGCTTTTTTTATATTTGTGTTTATTTATTCCACTTTAAGCATACGGTATCCGATGCCCACATGCGTCTGTATATACTGCGGAGAATTTGGATTTTTCTCAATTTTTTTACGCAGAGTAGCCATAAACACCCGCAGGGACGCAACGTCATTATTCCAGTTAGCGCCCCAAACGTTCTGCATTATAAAGCTGTGGGTCAGCACCTTGCCGACGTTCCGCGCCATAAGGCACAAAAGCTTATACTCAATCGGAGTGAGATGCAGCTCTTCTCCCCCCATAAAGGCACATCCGGCGGCAAAATCAATTTTAAGCCCGCCGTTTATGAAAACGGAATCTGAGGCCGCGCTGTCCTTGATGGCGCTGAGCCTTCGGGTTATTACGCGCAGCCTTGCCAGCAGCTCCTCAACCGAAAACGGCTTGGTAAGATAATCGTCGGCTCCAGAATCGAGCGCCCCGATTTTATCGGAATCCTCATTCCGCGCGCTGATAACGATTATCGGCGTATCCGACCAGCTTCGTATGCGCTTAATGACCTCAACGCCGTCTATATCCGGAAGCCCCAGATCAAGCATTATAATATCAGGGTTGTGAGTAGAAGCTTCCATTATTGCGTTTTCGCCGTTTGAAGCCGTTATATAACGGTAATCATGAATCTTAAGCGCTGTGGTCATCAGATTTCTTACCGAAGTATCGTCCTCAACCACAAGTATCAGAATTTTATTCATTTATGCTCACCTCGCTGAGCGGCAGAGTAAACGTAAAAACCGAACCGTGCGGCAAATTATCCCTGAGGGTTATTTCGCCGCCGTGAAGATTTACAATGGATTTGCACAAAGCAAGACCGAGCCCCATACTCCGGCGGCTGTCAGAAATGCTGTTTTCCCCGGAAAAGAACATTTCAAAAACACGCGGCTTAAGCTTGTCCGGGATACCGTTTCCGTTGTCTGCGACGGAAATTGCCGCCGCGTCCTCCCGCTTTTCGGCGCTGACGGTTATCTTTGTGCCCGCCGGGGTGTATTTTACGGCGTTATCCACTAAATTCATTATGACCTGAATAATAAGGCGAGCATCCATTTTCACAAGCAGAAGCTCGTCCTTAAGCTCTACCGAAATCTTATGACTGTCTTTTTTGCGGATATGCCTGATTGCGTCCTCGATAACCTCGTCTATCAGCTCGTAGGTCATATTCGGCTGTATTCTTCCCTCTTCGATGCGCGTTATGGAAAGCAGGTTTTCGACGAGGCTTATGAGCCACAGTGAATCGTCGTAAATGTCGCTGAAAATCTGTGTCCGCATATTGTCGTCAAGCTTTTTATAGTCAGACAGCAGATAGCCGGCATTGCCCGAAATAGCGGTAAGAGGAGTACGCAGATCGTGTGAAATCGCGCGCAGCAAATCGGCTCTGAGCTGCTCGTTCTTAGCACGCACGGCCTCGTGCTCCTTTTCCTTTGCGTTGCGTATATTTTCAATAGCAAGCGCGCATTCGCCAAGAATGGAAAGCAGAACGCTGTTTTCAAAGGCGTCAAGGGTTCCGCCGCCGAGATAAATGCCGACCACTCCGAAAACCTTGCTGTTAATCCTTATAGAGAGATAAAGACAGCGGCTGTCTTTAAAAATATCGGTAGTAGCGCCCGCACGCTTCCTGTTTTCAAACACCCATTCGGCAACCTCCCGCTCCTTTTGGGAATGCAGTGATATGTTTCCTCCGCCGGGCTCCGAACTGAAGATTACGCCCTCGTTTATTTTTCCGTCGGTTTCGGGATAAGCGATTATATCCCGGTCAAGAAGCTTCATAAGCTGGCTTGCGGTAATGTTGATAACGTCGTTGTCATCCTTCGCCTTTTGGAGAAGCTGATTGGTATCAAACAAAATCTTTGTCCGGAACGCCGACTGCGCGGATAATTTCGCGTTGTATTTAAGCTTTGAGGTAAGCGTTCCGGTTATAAGCGAGGCAATCAGCAGAATTGCAAACGTTACTGTATAGTCCGGCTCAAAGGAATGCAGCGTGAACCGAGGCTCGGTAAACAGAAAATTAAAAAGAATCACGCTGAAAAGCGAGTTAATTATAGAGCAAATATAGCTTTTTGTAAAGAGAGAGGTAAGCAGAGCGCCGAGTATATACACTGTGATAATATTCTCCCGCTCGAAACCGAAACTGTCCAATACTGCTCCGGCAAGCGTCGTGACGGCAAGCAGCGCCGCAGTTACAAGAAGGTCTTTAAGCGTAGGTATTACCCTCTGCCTGATATAAATGCGGTTTTTGCGGTATTTAAGTGCCGCATCGGAATCAGGTATTATATAAATATCAAGATCCGGAGCTATAACTATCAGCTTTTCGGTAAGGGTAGGCTTGCTCCAAAAATGCCTGCGGGGAGCGCCGTTGCGTCCGATTACAATTTTAGTGACCTTGGAAAGCCGCGCAAACTCGGCAATCTGATAAGAAACATCCGTGCCGTGAACCATAGCGATATCCGCGCCCAGATGCTCCGCCAGCCTGATATGATGCTGAAGCCGTTTTTTGTCCTCGTCTGACATTTTTGAATCATCGGAGGTCTGAACATAAAGCGCGGTAAAGCTCCCGCCGAAGGCCTGCGCCATTTTCGCGGCGGTACGCACGATTTTGGCGTTTGAGGGCGATATTGACAGGCAGACGAGAATATGCTCCTGCCCGTCTGTTTTTTTCACGTCTGCTGCGGTATCCAATAGCCTCTCCCCCTTCCAGCTACTAAGTATATCACATTATTCCGCGATTATCTACAATTTTTAAAAAACGGGCGTAAATAGGGATTTAAAAATCCCTATTTACGCCCGTTTTCAGATAAACGCCTAAATAAATTTTAAATTCGGAAGCATTTCTGCAAATCTTTATAATCGCCCAGCACCAGCATGGTCTCATCCGCAGTGAGCACAGTATCAGGCGTGACCGAAACGCTTATTTTACTGTCCGATTTTATCGCCATAATATTGATATTATATTTCTTTCGTATATCGATCTGACCTATGCTTAGCCCGATCCAGTTTTCCGGTACGGTAACCTCGATAATCGCGTTGTTTTTATCAAGCTCGATATAATCCAGTATATGATCCGAGCTGTAACGTATCGCCGCCCATTTAGCAACCTGCTTTTCAGGATAAATCACCTCGTCGGCGCCGTTTCTGAGCAGAAATTTCTGCTGTACGTCGCGCTCGGCTCTCGAAACAACAAGTTTCGCGCCCAATTCCTTCAAAAGCGAGGTGGTTTCAAGCGAGCTCTGAAAGTCGTTTCCGATTGCGACTATGCATACGTCAAAATTCCTTATTCCGAGAGATTCAAGAAATTCCGCGTTAGTGCTGCCGCCTATCTGAGCGTTGGTCACAATTCCGAGTACGTCGTTTATTCTTTCCTCGTTATGATCAACCGCCATTACCTGATGCCCGAGCTGATTGAGCTGATCGGCGATATGTCTTCCGAATCTTCCGAGACCAATAAGCAATATTGATTTCATAATAACACCTAATCCCTTCAAAGCAATTAGCAGTATATAATTTTTATAATTTTTGTTTTATTATCCTACGGTTATTTTTTCCTGCGGCAGTTTAGATAAGTTTTTATGCGCGTCGGATATGGCGGCATAAATCAGAGTAAGCCCGCCCACGCGGCCGAAGAACATCAGAAGTATGAGAACACACTGTGAAAGCGCTCCCAGTTCCGGAGTTATTCCGAGGGTAAGACCCACCGTACCGACCGCCGAAGCCGTCTCATAAAGGCATTCGCTCATCGGAAGCCCCTCGTAAACGCTTATAATTACCGCTCCGGTGAAAAACAGGGTAACATACATTATCAATATTGTAGCGGCGTTTTTTACCGCTCCGGCTTCTATCCTTCTTCCGAAGAATCCGGCATCGTCCTTTCTGCGGAAAACCGAAAATGCGCTCGACAGAAGCACGGCGAAGGTTGTGGTCTTCATACCGCCCGCGGTAGATCCGGGAGAGCCGCCTATAAGCATAAGCACAATTACTATCGCCTGGCTGGCGCTTGTCATCGCGGTAAGATCAACCGTATTGAAGCCGGCGGTCCTCGGTGTGACCGACTGGAACAGTGAGCTTAAAATTCTTTCTCCCAAAGGCAGGGATCTGAAATCCGCAAAAAAGAAAAACGCCGCTGGGAGCAATATCAGCAAAGCCGTAACCGTGAGAATCACCTTGCTCTGCATACGGTAATGTCTTATGTGATGACGGTTTGTTCTGATATCGTCCCAGGTAAGAAAGCCTATGCCGCCTACAATAATCAAAAGCATAATCGTAATATTTATTATCGGATTATCGGCATAGGTCGTAAGCGATGAATATTCACCGCGGACGCCCATAACATCGATTCCTGCATTGCAGAACGCCGAAACCGAGTGGAAAACCGACATCCATATTCCCCGCGGAATGCCGAAATCACGGCAAAAAACCGGAGCCATAACCGCCGCGCCTATAAGCTCGATCACAAGCGTCGTTCTGATAACAAAGCCGGTGAGTCTTACAATTCCGCTCATTTTCGGAGCCGCCACAGCCTCCTGCATAGTACTGCGCTGCATAAGTCCTATTTTCCGGCCGGCAATCATCGCAAACGCCGCGGCTACGGTGATAACGCCGAGTCCTCCGATCTGGATGAGAATAAGAATAATGCTCTGACCGAATATCGACCAATATGTACCGGTGTCGCGCACGACAAGTCCGGTAACGCAGACCGCGGTAGTCGAGGTAAACAGGGTGTCGATAAACGGAGTCACGACGCGTTCCGCGGACGAAATAGGAAGCATAAGAAGTAGAGCTCCCGCCAGGATGACGCCTGCAAATCCGAGTACGATAATTCTGAACGAATTAAAGAACCTGTGCCTGTTCTGGGATTTCTGCATATTAAATGTCCTGCTTTCAAATTTACGTTTTTTACTATTATACATTACTTCGCCTTAAGAAAGTGCAAAGGTACATAGATGAGTATTAAAAAAGTATAAAGATTTTTAAATAAATATAATAAGCAGCGTCTCCGAGCACATAATCAGAGACGCCGACAAAAGCACTGTCACTTTGCAAAGGGATGAAACTTTGCGTAAGCTACCGTATATTTATTTTTCATAAACTGCGCGTAAACCTGCGTCGAGGAAATATCGGAATGACCGAGCATCTCCTTTATATCCTTAAGCTGCGCGCCGTTCTCAATAAGATGAGCCGCAAAGGAATGCCGCAGAGTATGCGGGGTAATGTCCTTTTTAATTCCGGCTTTTTCGGAATAATGCTTGATTATCTTCCAGAAGCCCTGCCGCGACATCGGATGCCCGTTCATATTTGTAAAGAGCCTGTCCTCCGCCTTGTCTGTAACAATAGCCGGGCGCACGTTTACAAGATAATTCGCCACAGCCTTTACCGCGCCCGGATACATAGGCACAATGCGCTCCTTTTTCCCGTTGTGCAGATGAAGCAGACCTATCTGAAGATTAAGGTCGCCGACATTCAGCTCAATAAGCTCTGAAACCTTTATGCCGGTGGCGTACAGAAGCTCAAGCATAGCCTTGTCCCGTATGCTCTTGTAATC
>CALWUZ010000018.1 GCA_944384845.1 uncultured Clostridia bacterium | reverse complement strand
TGTGCTGTTTTGCAACAGCCCCCCGCACTATTATCAGAGAGGGGGAATTTCCATGACCGAAGATGAAGCCTACAAAGTGCATATCCAATACACATTACAAGGAAAATCAGTCATTCTGGCAGACCATAAATAAGCGGTTTC
This sequence comes from uncultured Clostridia bacterium, assembly GCA_944384845.1. GTDB lineage: Bacteria > Bacillota > Clostridia > Oscillospirales > Acutalibacteraceae > UBA737. The sequence goes on along the minus strand of CALWUZ010000018.1, from coordinate 9,807 downwards.
TATTACTTCTTTATCGTATATCAGAAAAATCTTGAGTGTTGGGTTCTGAGCCTTTTCTGTGGTAGATTCTCCGGCGGATTCTGATGTAAAATGAAAACGATAGCAAATCGAAAAACGGTAGGCTTCTTCTAATTAGGAAAGAAGGCGGTCGTTAAGTCTGGAATGCAAGTCAAAAAACGATACCCAATACCATGTGGGTGCGCAGGGAAAATGAAAAATCGCATATCTTGTAGTGATTTCGCAAATCAGAAAACGATAGCCACAAGATGTTGATTGTATCAATTTGGACACGCAATATGGTGGTACGGCGCGCCGATGGCGCTTTTGTCATTCATTGAAGCAAATGATCTGTCAGGAAAGCAGGTTTACCTGTTCTGTTCCCATGGTACGGGCGGTCTTGCTGGAAGTGTGGATGATATTGAAGACGCCCTGCCGGACAGCGCCGTTCTTTCGGATAATGTTTTTGACGTGTATGAAGAGGAGGCGTCCGAGTCTCAGAGCGGCATATTAAGCTGGCTGTCGGATCTGGGATATTAAGGAGAAAAGTATAACGGGAGGAAATTTACAATGGAATATCGGAAACTGCCGCACGGAGAGGAACAAATAAGCGTTCTCGGCTTTGGCACCAGTTCCATCGGCGCGGCCGGAGATAAAGAAATTGAAGCGGCAATGACAATGGCGTTGGAGAACGGTATCAATTATTTTGATATGGCGTCTGCTGACGCCGCGCCGTTTTCCGCCTTTGGACGAGCTATGGCAGGAAAAAGAAAAAATGTATATTTTCAGATTCATTTCGGTGCCGATTACCGGGGCGGAAAATATGGCTGGACTACTGATTTGGATGCGGTTAAGCGCTCTGTTGATTGGCAGCTTAGCGCGTTGAAAACCGATTATATTGATTTTGGTTTTCTTCACTGCATTGACGAGGAAAGCGATTTGCAGCATGTAATGCAAGGCGGAATACTGGACTACATTCTGCAGTTAAAAAAGGAAGGGATTGTCCGGCATATCGGACTTTCCTCGCACACGCCGAGTGTCGTACAGACTGCCCTTGACGCGGGAATTATGGATATGCTGATGTTCAGTATCAATCCGGCCTATGATTATGAGCAGAACGGCGAATACGCTATCGGCAGCGTGGGCGAGAGGCAAGACCTTTACCGCCGCTGCGAAGCGGAAGGCGTTGGTATTTCGGTGATGAAAGCATTTTCAGGAGGACAACTGCTCAACGCCGGAACATCTCCTTTCGGCAAGGCGCTTACAGAGTACCAATGCATCCAGTATGCGCTGGATAAACCCGGTGTAATTACGGTGCTTCCCGGAGTTAGAAGCTGCGAAGATTTAAAACGTATCCTGGGGTTTTCCTCCGCGCCTCCGGAGGAAAAGGATTACTCCGTCATCGGAACCTTTGCGCCGCAGGAGGCGGTTGGTAACTGTGTGTACTGCAACCATTGTCAGCCCTGTCCCGCCGGCTTGAACGTAGGACTTATCAACAAGTATTATGATCTGGCGCTGGCAGGTGACGAACTTGCAAAAAATCACTATGCCAATCTTGAGAAGAAAGCAGGCGGCTGTATCCGCTGCGGGCACTGTGATTCACGATGCCCGTTCCATGTAAGGCAGGCAGACCGTATGCAGAGAATCCGTAAATACTTTGGGGAATAATTTTTTTCCTGCTGACAGTACCGGAATAAACGGGAGGCGGATTATATGAAACCGAAATTGATGTTTAAAACGGGTATTGACCTTGTAATGACGATTTTGCTTCTCTGTCAAATGGCGTATATGCTGATTGGCGAAGCTGCTCACGAGTGGATGGGTACAGCGATGTTTGCGCTGTTTATCCTGCATCATGCTTTGAACTGGAGATGGTACAAAAATCTGGCAAAAGGAAAATACACTGCTGTGCGTATCCTTCAGACCATTGCGGATTTCCTGATTCTGTTTTCTATGCTCGGTCTGATGCTCAGCGGCATTATTATGTCAAGGGATGTATTCGCCTTTTTGCCCATTGAGGGCGGAACGGGGTTTGCCAGAACTTTACATATGCTTTCTGCATACTGGGGTTTTATCCTGATGAGTATACACCTTGGCATGCATTGGGGGATGATAATGGCTGCCATACGGAAAACAGCCGGTCTGGCAAAGCCTTCGCCGGTCAGGGACTGGCTTTTGCGGGGATTAGCAATGCTGATCTGCGGATTCGGTATTTACGCCTTTTTTAAGCATAATATTGCCGATTATTTATTTTTGCGCAGCCGGTTTGTATTTTTTGATATGGAACAGCCTTTAGCGCTGTTTTTTGCAGAATATATTTCTATGATGGGTCTGTGGGTCTGTATAGCCTACTGTGCGGCAAAATTCCTTCATAAGCTCCCCGCTAAAAAGGTTGGAAGCCGCAGATGATACAGGATATGCAAAACAGATTCTGCCTGCTCAAAACAGTCCTTTATGTTTTTAAACTTAAGCAGTAAAAAAACGGTCGTATTCCCTAAAGGAGCAGCGCAAACTGCCCGAATGAACGGCAGTTATAAGTTCATAACTTTTCCTGAGTATAACCGCGGCTTAAAAAAATTCAAAGCTGAATACCCTGAATTTGTCGTCCCCGTATGTTTTTTTGGGAATAAGGCGGACTTCGCTTACTTTCCAGTCAAGCGCTATGTTAACTAAGCGCTGATGATTTTCGGAGACATTATATTCGTATGTCCTTCCTTCACTGTCTTTTCCGGTTATTGCAAATTCCTTTATCATAGTTTCCGGAACGCCGGTATGATCCGGCTTCTTCGGATAACGGCAGGGCATATTGTGATATTCACGGTTAAGGTTGCTGTCAAAAACAATGCGCACGCCTTTTACCGCTGTGTCCTCTGTCAGGCGGTATTCAATAAAATCTCCGCTTTTGCCGATCCAGCAGTTTTCGTCTCCGCGGTCAATACCGTTCCTCACTGTATCGCTGCTGCATCCGGCGGCTTCGGACAGCGCGGATATTTTTCTTTTATGCCACGGGATATAGCAGTCATCCTGCATAAGGGTGTCCTGAAGCTTTTTAATATCTATGCTTCTTATATCAATACCGTCGTTTACTGCCTGAGCGGCGGCGGTTCCCAGCGCCTGACCGAGCACGGCGCAGGTCGCCATTACTCTTGTTGAGCTTAGCGCAGCGTGGGTGACGCTTATGTTGCGTCCCGCAAAAACAAGATTTTTAATATTTTTTGAAATCATACATCTGAGCGGAAGTCCCCACGGAGACGGAGCGGGGTGGTAAATCGTGGGATGACCGTCCTTATAATAGAAGCCCGCGGGGAAATGGTCGTCCATAGTCCAGCCGGCGTAGGCCACAATATCCTCAAATTTTCCCGCGGCGTTGACGTCGTTCTCGTTGACTGTATATTCGCCTATATAGCGGCGGCTTTCGCGCTTTCCGGGAAGAAAGCCTATCCATTCAAGCTCCCAGTTATCCGCGCCGTGGTTACCCTTGTTTTTTATATGGTCCCAGACTCCGAAGCATATTCTTATAAGTTCCTCGCGGCAGCGGTCAGTATCGTGCACGCAGTCCCATTCCCCGCCTAATTCTATCCACCAGAAGTTGCTCTTAAGGTGATGATCCTTATATGGCAGGTCTTCGTCCGTTTCATATTTGTACGCCCACTCCGGCGGCTTGAATTCCACCCTGCGGTCGGCTTCTCGTATCTGAAAAAGACAGCTCATTCCCATGGTTTTGCGGTCAGCCGTATCAGGCGGAATGCTTTCGCCGAATTCGCTTTTTGCCTCCCTGCCGTAACGGTAAAGGGCGCCGCTTAAGGGTGCCAGAATAGAGTCGCCCGAACAGTCGGCAAAATAATCGGCCTTTACCGTATGAAAGGTTTCGGCATTTGACTGCCATGCGGTTACGCTTTTGATAGTTCCGTTTTTGCACTCTGCGTCCAAAACGCTGCTGTTAAGTAGAACGGTAAGGTTTTTCTGATTTATCGCCTTTCCGTATATCACGCTGTCCCATACGGTGTATTTACAGCCGGGATTATAATAGAAATTTTCAAGTATAAGCTCTTCTATTATTCCGGTCTCGCGGTTGTCTTTGCCGTGCGCGCCGCATACCCACATTCTGACCTCGCTTGAGGCGTTTCCGCCTAAAACGGGACGGTCCTGAATGATAATCGTTTCAATGCCGTGGCGTGCGGCTGCGATGGCGGCGCAGGTACCTGCAAGTCCGCCGCCTACAACGCAGAGCTTAGCGGTATAATTCAGCTTTTTCATATTTCTGACCATTCCTTTCGTACACTGATAAAAAGTACAATTCAGATATTTTTAGATTTTTGCGATTGACAGTTCCGGATGATTCAGGCTATAATACATTATAACATAAATTAAACTGTTTTCTACCTGTTTTGTGCTTGATATTACATATATTGTGCTGTTCGGGAGGATAATATGGAAATAATCTCAGCTGTTAAAAATTATATTGAATATCTTGAAAAAAATCACGGACTTTGCATTTCGCTTCATCCGATGGAGCCTGAGCCGGTTATACTTTTCAGCGAGCTTTTTACCTTTAATATACATAGGATACCTTACTGCGTATTCGTAAAATCCTTTGAACCGTTTAAGAAAAAATGTCTTGAGTGTCAGAGAAAAGCCTATCATAAGGTAATGTCAGGCGCTTTCTGCGGCGAATGCTTTGCGGGCGTTTATGAATTTGTCTATCCGATACGCCGTGTCTCAAGAGTTATAGGCTTTATAAGTGTAAGCGGCTACAGAGGGGGCGGAAGGTATAAGGCGCTTTCTGCGGCGGAGAAATTTCCTTCGGGAGGGGAGGCGCTTTTAGGTGCGTATGAAAAACTTAAAGCAGGGCTTCCGGACAGAAGCTTTTTAGATACCGTTATAGCCCCGCTACGCCTGATGCTTGAGCTCGCTTACCTTGAAGCGGGAGAAGGGGAGACCGGCGACCTTGATAAAAGACTTTTAGCGTATTTGAGGGAAAATCATAACGGGAATATCAGTATAGACGATATATGCAGGCATTTCGGCTACAGCCGTTCGTATATCAGCCACCGCTTTTCGGAAAAAAACGGTATGGGCATAAAGGAATATATAATCAGGCTGAAAATAGAGGACGCAAAAGCCCTGCTTGTCAATTCTCAGCTAAATATAACCGAGGTGGCGGGCGCGGTGGGCTGCGCCGACAGCAACCGTTTTTCGCAGCTATTTAAAAGCCGCACCGGAATTTCACCGAGGAAATACCGCCGGGCGGCGGTCGAAAAAAATCGTCGCTTTAACTCAATGATGTCAGCACGCAAAAAATAATTGATTATATGCTGAATAAGTATTATACTTATAATACAGTTTAAATATAGGGCGGCGGTAAAATGCATATTAAATTTGATGAAAAGAAAAAGATTTTCAGTATTTCCACCGAGCATTCATCGTATCTTATGGGACTTTCGGCGGACGGAATACTGACTCATATATATTATGGAAAGAAGGTTGACGAAGCACCGGAATTAAGCGGAGTTTATACCGATAAGATAAAGAAGGCTTTTGCTCCGGTATATGACAAGGCCTTTCCGGGCATAACCACAGCCGGAACATATCAGGAATATCCCACCTTTGGCAGTACGGATTACAGAACGCCCGCGCTCAAGGCTGAATACGCGGACGGGACAAAAATTACGCGACTTGTATATGAGGGGCACAGGATATATTCCGGTAAACCTTCGCTGAGCGGGCTTCCGGCGGTATACGCTTATTCCGGGGACGAAGCGCAGACGCTTGAAATAACCCTTAAGGACAAATATTCCGATATGAGTGTTGTGCTGATATACAGCGTTATAAAAGGCTTTGATGCTATAATGCGAAGCGCTGAGATAGTGAACGGCGGCGCGGAAAGGATAAAGCTGTATTCGGCGCTCAGCGCGAGCCTTGACTGTTATAATTCCGGCTTTGAGCTTACATATCTTTCGGGCACATGGGCAAGAGAGCGGCATATCAAAAGGATTCCGGTAAGCTTCGGCAATTTTGCGATTGACAGTAAAAGAGGCGCGAGCAGCCATATCCTTAATCCGTTTATGGCGCTGTCTGATAAAGGGGCTGACGAACGCCGCGGAGAGGTTTACGGCTTCAGCCTTGTGTATTCCGGGAATTTTACCGCCGGAGCGGAGGCCGACGATGACAGCGTAAGAATGTATATGGGTATAAATCCCTTTGATTTCTGCTGGGTGCTTGAGCCAGGAGGCAGCTTCCAGACCCCGGAGGCGGTGCTGGTTTATTCCGACAGCGGCTTCGGTGAGATGTCAAGGACTTACCACAGGCTTTACAGAACCAGGCTCTGCCGCGGCAAGTACCGCGACGCCGCGCGTCCCGTGCTTATTAACAACTGGGAGGCTACATATTTTAATTTTAATGAGGAAAAGATACTGAACATTGCAAAAAAAGCGTCGGAGTGCGGAATAGAGCTTATGGTTCTGGACGACGGCTGGTTCGGCAAGCGGAACAGCGACAATTCTTCTCTGGGCGACTGGACGGTGGATTATGATAAGCTGCCCGGCGGTATAGACGGGCTGGCGAAAAAAGTAAACGCGCTCGGAATGAAATTCGGACTTTGGTTTGAGCCGGAAATGGTATCGCCCGACAGCGAGCTTTACCGCAGGCATCCGGATTGGTGTCTGCATGTGAAAAACCGCAGCAGAAGCGAGAGCCGGAATCAGCTTGTTCTCGACCTTTCAAGAAAGGATGTATGCGATTATATAGTCGGTGCGGTAAGCGATATTTTAAAAAGCGCGGATATTTCCTATGTAAAGTGGGATATGAACAGGAATATGTCAGAGGTGGGCTCCGCGCTGCTTGACGGAGAGCATCAGGGCGAGGTTGCCCACAGATATATATTAGGGCTTTACAGTGTGCTGGAAAAGCTGACGGCGGATTTTCCCGAAATACTGTTTGAAAGCTGTTCGGGCGGCGGAGGACGCTTTGACCCCGGAATGATGTATTATATGCCGCAGGCATGGACCAGCGACGATACCGACGCGGTGGAAAGGCTTTATATACAGTACGGAACAAGCCTTGTCTATGCCTCCTCAATGATGGGTGCGCACGTTTCGGCTGTGCCTAATCATCAGGTGGGCAGGGTTACACCGTTTGAAATGCGCGGACTCGCAGCTATGTGCGGAAGGTTCGGATATGAGCTTGATCTTTCAAAGCTGACCGGTGATGAAATAAATCAGGTAAAGGAACAGACGGCGGCGTACCGCAAATATGAAGAAATAATTCACAAAGGCGATATGTACAGACTGCTTTCACCGTTTGAAAGCGACGGCGCGGCGTTTGAGTTTATTTCAGAGGATAAAAGCAGGGTATTGCTTTTTTACTTCAATATAAAGGGTACGCCTTGTATTCCGGACAGAAGAGTAAGGCTTGACGGACTTGAGCCGGAGATGTATTACAGGGATACAGAAAGCGGCAGGATTTATTCCGGTGCTGTTCTGATGAATATGGGACTTCTTTTCCCGCGCGGAGCGGATAATATATCAAGGCTTCTCTCTTTTGAAAAGCTGTAACTAAAAGCGCCCGGTCTTTAATCATCCGACGAAATGATTAAAGACCGGGCGTATTGCCGTCAAATATGCGGCGGCGGTCATATTATGCCTTATTTCAGCATACAATTAATTAGTCATCAGGCGCGCGATGAGCGCCTTTGGGGAGTTGATTATATGAAAGAGCTGGCACAGGACAGGGCGGAAATACTCGGCGAATATATATTGGATACGGGGGCGACGGTCAGAGCCACCGCGAAAGTATTTAAAATCAGCAAATCTACCGTACATACAGATGCAACAAAAAGGAACGGTTTCTTAATTAAAGACTGCATCATCAGAAGTTAAGCTATGAAGTGATAAAATCATGCAGAATTTCTGTATTGGTCTTGAAATCAACCGAAAAAAGATTTCTTCCTCCGAGCCCCGTCATACTGCCGTATGTACCTTTGACAGGAATGGTCATATCGTCTGTTTCAGCGCCTCTGAATTTTGGCGCCAAGAAAAGAAGACCGGTGATTTCTGCCTCTGTCAGATTAGTCTGAACGAGAGGAAGTACAGTATTCAGAGTATTGTTTAGCTCAAATATGTTTAGGTCTTTAACTTGGTTCATTGCTGCCTTAATAACATTCCTTTGCCTTTCAACACGTGCCCAATCACTGTCAATATATCTGCATCTTGCATAAGTTAAAGCGGATTCCGCATTAAGATGATTTTTTCCTGCCGATACTTTTTGGGCTTTGGAGTTGTTAATATATTCTGCTTCTGCTGCCGTGAGGTTGACGGTTATGCCGCCGATTGCGTTTATACCGTCAATAAATGTTCGCATATTGACCCTTATATACTTATCAATTTTGATTCTGAAGCATTCCTGTATTTCACGCATCATCAGGTCTGCCCCGCCGTATCTGAAAGTATGCGTCAGCCAGTCGTATTGACCTTCATAAGCGCCCGAGAGAATAGGTACTCCCATTCCGCGTTCAAAGCTCACCAGTTTTATTGTATAATTTTTTTTGTTCAGAGAAAGCAGGATGCAGGAATCGCCCCGTGCATTTGTACTGAAGCTGCTGGTTCTTTCATCTGTGCCGATTAGAAGTATATTTATTATGTCTTCAGAATAAAAAAGCTCTCCTTCGGCAGAAACACTGTCTTTGCTTTCGAGTCCGGCTGTCGCACTTTCCATTTCATCAGAGCCGACATTTAATTCACTGCTGTCAGCATCAATATAATCGCCGGATGTTTTTCCGTCGTTAAAATCAATAAGGCTTATTTTTGAATGATAAAAACCGTAAACCGCGCCGAATAAAATTATAATCACGGAAAAAACAATTATAAATACACGCATCGGTTTTGATAATTTTTTCTTTTCGACAGCATGTTTTTCTTTCATAGTCTCACTCACTGTTAAAATAAGATATTATTATTATACATAAAATTGATTGAAATGTACAGGCTTAAGCCAATTTAATCAAAGCTTTAAAAAAATGTTTACAAATAAGTCAAATACATCTTTCTTAACAATAGTATCAAAACTGAATAAGCGAATGAAAGGAGGAAAATGCCGTTGTTTTGATACATAAATAATCAAGGAGGAAAAATTTTGATTTATGTAGATGTTTTAAATGACGGAACGGTCGCAGCATATGAAAATACGGTTTCAGACAGTGTTAAATTTGAAAAAATAAAATTCAAATTTCCGGAAAGCTGGTCCGGATATACCAAAACCGCGGTTTTTAATAATTATGATGTTACCGTAAATGTTGTACTTGATGAAGGAAGCGAATTGTATACCGGTGAAAACGAATGCTATATTCCGCATGAAGTTATCAAGTATCCGTGTTTTACCGTATCGGCTTTTGCTGTCAAGGGCGACAGCCTTGCTACTTCAACGAGAGCCTCAGTAAAAGTCAGCCGGAGCGGTTACGAATTAGGCGATGCGCCGTCCGACCCTACGCCGACTGAATATCAGCAAATAATCAACATTACGAATGAGGCAAAAAGCCTTGCGCAGTCTGTGAGAAACGACGCCGACAACGGACTTTTTAAAGGAGAAAAGGGAGACACCGGTATGACCGGTGAAAAAGGTGAACAGGGAGAAACAGGAGCGCAGGGACCTGCCGGTCCTAAGGGAGAAAAAGGCGAAAAGGGCGACGCCTTTACCTATGAGGATTTCACGCCCGAGCAGCTTGCGGAGCTTAAAGGTGAAAAGGGAGATAAGGGCGATCCCGGAGAGGTGGAAAATATTGATCTCTCGTACAACCCCGAAAGCACGGACGCGCAG
>CALWUZ010000017.1 GCA_944384845.1 uncultured Clostridia bacterium | reverse complement strand
TTAAACATACTTGATTATTATATACTTAAATGAAATATTTGTCAATCACTCAAACCGCTCTTCAGAGCTTTACAATAACAGCGGTTTGTGTTATAATTTTTATAGAACAAATGTTCAGGAGGGCGCGTATGGGCGAACGGATAATACTTCACTGTGATCTTAATAATTTTTTTGCATCGGTATCTCTGCTGTTTAATCCGACGCTTGTGTCTCTTCCGGTCGCGGTATGCGGAGACCGTGAAAACCGCCACGGAATAATCCTTGCCAAAAACGAGACGGCAAAACGCTTCGGAGTAAAAACCGCCGAAACAATTTATGAGGCGAAGAAAAAATGCCCTGAGCTTGTCACCCTGCCGCCGCTGATGGAAAAATACAGGGAATATTCAAAAAAAGCTCACTGTATTTACGAACGCTACACCGATATGATTGAACCGTTCGGAATTGACGAATGCTGGCTTGACGTTACGGGCAGCACGCTGCTTTTCGGCTCAGGCGAAGAAATTGCGGACAGAATCAGGAAGGATATAAAAAGAGAACTCGGAATAACCGTTTCGGTAGGGGTAAGCTTTAATAAAACCTTTGCGAAGCTCGGCTCGGATATGAAAAAACCTGACGCCGTTACCGTCATTACCCGTCAAAACTTCAGGGAAAAGGTATGGCCTCTCCCCGCCTCTGTTCTGCTGTTCGCCGGAAGGAAAACGTCGGAGAAGCTCCGCTCCTGCGGAGTTTATACCGTGGGTGACGTGGCTAACTGCTCTGACAGCACGCTTACCCGTCTGCTCGGAAAAAACGGAATTGAGCTTAAACGCCGCGCCGAAGGGCTCGATTTCTCGCCCGTTATTACCCCGTCGGCTGAAGATAAACCCAAAAGCATAGGGCGCTCCGTAACCGGAGCCGAGGATTTTACTGACGCCGGTATGGTTTGGAGTACCTTTCTGACCCTTGCCAGGTCAGTTTCCGACTCTCTCAGAGGACACAATCTGTTTGCTTCAGGCGTGCAGGTTCACATACGCACCGCTTCCCTTTCGGTAAAGGAGTTCAGCAAGACATACAGAGAAGCGACCAACAGCGGATATATTATTGCAAAACGCGGTATAGAGCTGTTGAATCAGAATTATAATTTCAGCGAGCCGCTGCGCTCGGTGGGAATAAGAGCGATAGGCTTAAGGGAAAGCGGAGCTGTTCAGGAAGATGTTTTCGGAAACTCCGAAAAGCAGGCGGCGCAGGAAAAAATTGAGGATTCAGTCTATCTGCTCAGGAAAAAATTCGGCAAATCAAGTATAACGCGCGCTTCGGAGAAAAAGCAATAGATTTATTCCTCTGCCACTTGCGCTTTTTCGATAAATTTTGTATAATAAGCAATAACCGTATAAGCGCGTTTATAACAAACCGCCGCTTTTGTTACGGAAAAAATCGGTACGGTGATAATATTATGAAATATTACGATTACGATAATCTGGGCAACGAGGAAAGCAGGGATATTTATTCCAGCTCTGACAGGGACATATACAGCAGCTCATATGAGGATATTTCCTCCACATCCGGCAGCTACCGCGGGCGGCAAGCTTATCCGTCAGCAGCTCAGCCCAAGCAGAAAAGCGCTTCCGCCGGGAAAAAGCGGAAAAAGCATACTGCACGCAAAATTATTGTTGCCGTGCTCTGTATTCTTATCGCCGCTTCCGCCTGCTTTTACGCCTACGCGTATAATACGATCAATAAAATCGAACGTACTCCGCTCGACCTGAACGACCTCGGAATAGACACGGCGGATTATGATTCGGTCCGCAACATAGCGCTGCTCGGAATAGACTCACGCGAGGATAACAACGTCGGCAGAAGCGATGCGATAGTTATTCTCACGGTAGATAAAAAACACAACAAGCTGAAGCTTACCTCCATTGCGCGGGATACATACGTTTCAATAGACGGTCATTCCAACGACAAGCTCACCCATGCCTACGCCTACGGAAAGTCGCAGCTTGCAGTAAAGACGCTGAATCAGAATTTCGGTCTCGAAATAACGGATTATGTAACCATGAACTTTTTCGGTCTGGCGTCAGTAATTGATTATATAGGCGGAGTTACGGTTGACGTTGATCAGGAGGAAGTAAACGAGCTTAACAAAAATATTTTTCCGGAAATGCGCTCTTTAGGCGTGGACTGCCCCGATCTTACCTCGGCGGGAGTGCAGCTTTTAAACGGCGGACAAGCTGTCTGCTACGCGCGGATACGGCATATTGACAGCGACGTTGAACGCGGAAACCGGCAGAAAGAGGTTTTAACGGCAATGTTTTCCGCGGTTAAATCAATGAATCTGCTGAAGCTTCCGAAGGTGGCTCAACTGATAATAAGCGAATGCGAGACCTCTCTCGGCACAAACGATATTATCATGCTCGGAATCTGGGCGATGCTCTTCTCACCGGAATTTGAACAGCTCAGCATACCGAATGAAAATATATCCTCATCAGGCAAAATGATTGGCGGAGTATGGTATTATTCCTATGACCTGAACGCCGCAAAAAAAGAAATTTACGATTTTATTTTTGAAGAAAACTATTATTCCGCCGAAGCTAAGGCAGAGCGTGAGGCAAGTGAAGGCAGCTCGGCGGACTGATAACGACGTATTATTTTAAGAAACGAGTGACTTTTATTGAAACGCAGGATTATTTTGACAGACAGCGACAGTCAAAGCGCACGCCTTATAAAAAATCTTGTCACCGCCGCCGGTTATGAGGTAACCCTCGCGCCGAGCTTCAGCGAATGCAGGGCTGCTTTTACCGCAATCCCGCCCGATATACTGCTGATTGACCCTCTTTTTCCGGCTCCCGACGGTATACAGACCGTAAAAAAACTCCGCGAATGGAGCGACTGCTCAATAATAGCAGTATCTGAAAACGCAGCCGAACGCGCCGTAACGGAAATTTTAGACGCCGGAGCAGACGATTATATCAAAAAGCCGTTTTATCCCGGTGAATTGCTTTCGAGAGTACGCGCCGCGGCAAGATGCATTGAACGGCTTGAAAAGGCGCGGGGACTCAGCACCTGCGGGAAATATGCTTCGGGCGATTTAAGCGTTGAATACGACCGCCGCATTGTAAAAATCAAGGATAAAGAAGTTCATCTTACCAAAAATGAATTCAAGATACTTTCCCTTCTCTGCAGATACTCCGGACGAGTGCTTACCTATGATTTTATTATTAAATCAGTCTGGGGACCGCAGATTTCCGGCGGCAACGGCATACTGCGGGTCAACATAACGAATCTGCGCAAAAAAATTGAACAGGACAGCGGTAACCCGCTGTATCTGTTCACTGAAAACGGAGTCGGCTACCGAATGGCGGAAAGCCGCATAAAGGATTAAAAATCCGTTCCGGCTCAAAAAATTCCGAATTATTCAAACAAATATTTAAAAATACGGCTTTGCGCCATTGAAACATAATCGTCGCCGGCTATAACTATGTGGTCAAGCAGTCTTACGCTTATATGGTTCAGCGCACTTTTTATGTTTTCGGTAACGTCAACATCGTCCTTGCTCGGCACCGCCACTCCTCCGGGATGGTTATGCGCGATTATGACACAGACCGCCTGACGCTTCAGCACCGTTTCTATAACCTCCCTTGTGGAAATATTTACCTCCGATATGCTTCCGGTGCTTAAAATATCAAATCCCAGCATCCTGCCGCTTCCGCTGAACGAGGTTACTGAGAATACTTCTTTATTAAATCCGGCATATCTGCCCATCAGGTATCTGCAAATATCGTCAATGTTAGTATATTTGTCAACATTTGCGCTTTTATCGCTAAGATAACGGCGCGCGATAGGCATTATAAGCTTAATCAGCGCCGCGGTGTTCATACTTACTCCGGGCACCTTCACAAGCTGCTCCACGGGAGCGTCAATAATTCCGGCGATTGAGCCGAACCGGTTGAGAAGCTCGTGCGCCGTAACATTTGTATCCTTCCGCGGTATGCTGTAAAACAGCAGCATTTCAATTATCTTATGCGGCGGCGTATCTTCATTAAAGCCGTTTTTCAAAAAATCCTGCCTTACTCTTTCGCGGTGACCGCTGTGAACGCTCTCTTCCATTTTCATATCCCTTTCGGCTTTTCACTTCCTCTATTTTTAAATATTATATTATGTATCATTCGCTTTTTCAAGGAAATTTACAATTTTAATGAATTATAAATCGCTTTGTAAGGAACATTAACGCAATGAAAGCTTTTACCGTTACAAAAAATGACGCCTCTCAGCGTCTCGACAAATTCATAATGAAAAACTGCCCGTCGCTTCCCGCCCCGCTTATGTTCAAATATATAAGGACCAAGCGCATAAAGCTTAACGGAAAGCGTGCCGATATAAGCACAAGGCTGAATGCCGGAGACACGGTGGAGGCGTATATAAGCGATGAGTTTTTTACCGCAAAGCAGCCGAAATATGATTTTTTGACCGCTCCTGCAAAGCTTGATACGGTATATGAGGACGAAAATATTCTCCTGGCAGACAAGAAACAGGGTCTGCTTGTTCATCCGGATAAAAACGAATATAACGATACTTTGATCGGACGGATACAGCATTATCTTTACGACAAGGGAGAATACAGCCCCGATGACGAAAACAGCTTCCGTCCCTCGCTTGCCAACAGAATAGACCGCAACACCGGTGGCATAGTGATAGCCGCAAAAAACGCCGAGGCGCTGAGAATCCTCTGTGAAAAAATCAAGGCGCGTGAAATCGAGAAAAAATATCTGGCTGTGGTACACGGCGTACCGGAAAAAAGAAGCGCCGTACTCGAGGGATACCTTGAAAAAAACGAAGCTGAAAACAGGGTGTTTTTAAAAAAGCATAAAACAGAGTCGGCGCTTACCGTAAAAACCAAATACAGAACTATCGAAACAAGGAACGGACTTTCTTTGCTTGAGGTTGAGCTGCTTACAGGACGTACGCATCAGATAAGAGCACATATGGCTTCAATAGGTCATCCGCTTTTAGGCGACGGAAAGTACGGAAAAACAAATGCGGATAAAAAAATCGGCTTTAACCGTCAGGCTCTTTATTCCTACAGCGTCAGATTTGATTTTTCCTCGGATGCCGGTATTCTTAATTATTTAAACGGAAAACGATTTACGGTAAAGGAAGTCTGGTTTGCCGAAAAGCTGTTCGGCGCAGGCTACCGTTCACTCCTAGATTGAAATGAAGACCGCCGGTTTAAAGCTTTTATAAATTCAATGCTCCCGCAAAAATTGCGGGAGCATTTTTAAATATTATTCATAAGATTGTTAAAATCAAGCCTGCATCAAAGCGCGGAAATCGTCGCCGGAAATTTTTTCCTTTTCAAAGAGCAGCTTGGCGAGCTCATGAAGCTTGGGCATCGCGTTGTTGAGAAGCTCCAGCGCCTTTGAATACTGATTCATTACCACCGCTTCAATTTCCTCGTCTATTACAGCGGCGGTCTTTTCCGAATAATTAGGCGTTGATGAAAAATCGCGTCCTAAAAATACCTCGTTATTATCGTGACCGTAGGTAACAAGCCCCAGTTTATCGCTCATACCGAACTTGGTAACCATTTTGCGGGCGAGGTCCGTGGCACGTTCAATATCGTTTGAAGCTCCGGTGCAGACGTCGTTCTGCGTTAGCTGCTCCGCTGCACGTCCGCCCAAAAGCGAGCATATCTGCTCAAGCATCTGGTTTTTAGAGGTGTGCCCCTTTTCAACCACCGGAAGATACATAGTATAGCCTGCCGCCATACCGCGCTGAATTATTGAAATCTGATGGACGGGGTCCTGCGTAGGCAGGAAATAGGAAACAATCGCATGACCGGCCTCATGATAAGCGGTCACCATCTTATCCTTATCTGATACGATATGCGACTTCTTTTCGGCACCCATAACGACCTTGATGGTAGCTTCTTCTATTTCCTCCTGCGTTATGGCCTTTTTGCGGTGACGGACAGCGAGAAGCGCCGATTCGTTAAGCAGGTTTTCAAGATCCGCGCCTGTAAAGCCGGATGTGGATTTTGCAATAGTCGCAAGGTTTACGTCGGGACCTAACGGCTTGCCTCTTGAATGCACCTTCAATATTTCTTCCCTGCCCTTTACGTCGGGATAATTGACGGTTATCTGACGGTCAAAGCGTCCCGGACGCAGAAGCGCCTTATCAAGTATATCCGGACGATTGGTCGCCGCCATAACTATAACGCCCTCATTTGAGCCGAAACCGTCCATTTCAACAAGTAGCTGGTTGAGGGTCTGCTCGCGCTCGTCGTGACCGCCGCCGAGACCCGCGCCGCGCTGACGTCCGACCGCGTCTATTTCGTCTATAAAGATAATGGCAGGAGCGTTCTTTTTGGCCTCTCCGAACAAATCGCGCACGCGCGAAGCGCCGACGCCGACAAACATCTCAACGAAATCTGAACCTGAAATAGAGAAAAACGGTACTCCCGCCTCACCGGCGACAGCGCGCGCCAGCAGCGTTTTACCGGTTCCGGGAGGACCTACAAGCAGCACGCCCTTAGGTATTCTGGCGCCCAGCTCGTTGAACTTTTTGGGTTTCTTCAAAAATTCAACTATTTCCTCCATCTCCTCCTTTTCCTCGTCCGCTCCCGCGACGTCGGCAAAGGTGGTTTTCTTTCTTCCGTCCTCTTTTCTGACCTTTGCTTTTCCGAACCCCATGGTCTTGTCCGCGCCCATGGAGGAGTTCATGCGCTTCATAATGAATATCCAGAAAAGCACCATTACGACTATCAGCAGCAGTGTTGGCAGCAGATTCATAAGCCAAGCCGCCTGACCGCCGGATTTATAGTCGTATCTGATTATATTGTCGGTTCCGTCGTTCTGCTCGTTGATTTCAAGAACCGCGTCATTAACATCATTGTAGAAAATCGACGGATCTGCGACGGTATAACGGTAGGTTCTGCCGTCGTCCCGTCTTGTGTATACAAGCTCGCCGCTGTAAAGGTTAAGCTGAAATTCGGAAATTTCGTTGCTTTTAACCATATCCACAATTTCATAATACTGCGTTTCAACAGTATTTCTTGAAAGATAGGATACCGAAAGCACCGCGATTATGAAAACAATCGGAATACCTATGAACAAAAGTACGTTTTTTAAATTCTTATTCAATGAGGGCTTCTCCTTTCCTATTTGCCGGCATATACCTTGGGCGATAAAACGCCGACATAAGGCAAATTTCTGTATTTTTCATTGTAATCAAGACCGTAGCCTATTACAAATTCATCCGGAATAATTTTGCCGACATAATCTGCCGAAATATCCGCCTGACGGTTGGCGGGCTTGTCAAGAAACGCGCAGACCTTTATGCTTGCGGCGTTTCTGTCAATTAAAATATTTTTCAGATAAGCAAGCGTAATGCCTGAATCAAGAATATCCTCAACCAGCAGAATATCGCAGCCGTCCGGATTTATGTCAAGATCCTTCTTGAATTTTACAACACCCGTCGTTTTTGCGCCGCTGTAAGAAGACACCGCCATAAAATCAATTTCACATTCACAGGTAATGCTGCGCATAAGATCCGCCATAAAAACAACCGCGCCCTTCAGCACACTCACAAGCAGCAGCTTTTTACCTTCATAATCCTTAGAAATCTGCGCGCCCAGGCGGCGGCATATCTCTTTTATTTCCTCCTGTGTCACAAGGACCTTTTCAACGTCTTGGTCTATAGACAACCGCTTCAACCCCTAATCATTATATTTTGCTCTCAGAAACGCTTATTATCATAATTCGCTTGGTTTTTTCGGTAACGGCGCATCTTTGGGATACGCCTATGCCGTAAATCCAGATAACGCCGCCGTCGTCGGCTATGACGGGAAGATGGTTTCTGAGTTCCGCCGGAATATCAAGCTCGTTCATAAGCTTTTTAAGGGTTTTGGTACAGCCTCTGCCCGCAAGCCTGATACTGTCCCCCGGCAGTCTTTTTCTGATTACCGATTTTCCCATAATTTTATCACAGTCAAGCGAATTTTTTAATAACAAATTATTAACTTTTTTCCCTTCCGTAAAGAAATCATTAAGACGAATTTCCGTTTTAACATTATATTCGGTATTTGGAACAAAAAAAATTTTCTGTTTTGTTATATATAACATTCCGGTTTGTATTTCGGCAGCTTTTCCGCAGGGCAGACCGGTTTTTCCGGCACCGGCGGCGCATATCGAATAAACCTCAAGCAGGTGGGCGCTGTCAAGCCGTATTTCGGGGAAAGAGCCTTCAATATATTTTTTTATGGCTCTTTTGGCAACCGCGCCGTCAGGCAGCGCGGTTATGTCAAGCCCGTCTTTTTTTACATTTGCGGAAAGAAAGCCGTCCGCGCATTTTTCTAAAAACAGCTCGTCCTCAAGAAGCGAGGAAGCCGTCCGGGACACCGCCTTTTCCGCCGCGGAATTTATCTGCTTCAGTACCGGAACAACTGTGTGCCTTATACGGTTTCTTGAATAATCGTCCGAAAGATTTGTGCTGTCGGTAACGTATTCTATTCCGTTGCGCGCGCAATACTCCTCAATCTCACCGCGGGTGCAGAGTATCAGCGGTCTTATGAATTTCCCCCTCTTAGGAGGTATTCCGCAAAGTCCCTTAAGACCCGTGCCCCTTGCAAGGTTAAAAATAACAGTTTCAAAATTATCGCTCGCGGTGTGCGCCGTGGCAACCGCTCCGACTCCTGCTCCTGAGAGAAAAGCGTATCTCACCTCACGCGCCGCAAGCTCGGTGCTGATTTTGTGCTCCTTTGCATAAAGCGGAACGTCCGCTCTTTCACAAAAAAGCGGAATGCCGAGCTTTTCGCACTGTGTGCGTACGAAGCGCTCGTCGCGCAGAGCCTCTTCGCCTCTTATCATATGATTAAGATGCGCGGCGTAAAGGCTGATGCCAAGGCTTTCTCTCATTGAGAAAAGTAGATGCAGCAGCGCCATGGAATCTGCTCCGCCGGAAAGCGCCACGGTTACGCCGCCCGTGCTTTCAAGCAGTGAAAATCGCTTTATCGCAGTTAAAACGGAATCTTCTATCATCTGAACACGTCCACAGAAGTAAATCTTGTAAATCTGCCGTCCCAGTGCAGATCGACGGTTCCGGTTCTGCCGTGACGGTTTTTCGCCACTATGCACTGTGAGACGGTTTCGTCGCTCCGGTCCTCGTCCTCCGGCTTTTCGCTGTCATAATACGCCTCGCGGTAAAGAAAAAGGACAATATCAGCATCCTGCTCAATCGAGCCGGATTCACGCAGGTCAGAAAGAGCCGGCTTATGAGACTTGCCCTTTGCTTCGGTGCCGCGTGAAAGCTGCGCGCAGGCTATAACGGGAACCTTAAGGTCTTTTGCCATAATTTTAAGATTCCGGGTAATTTCGGAAACCTCCTGAACGCGGTTTTCGGTCTGCCTAGCGGATTTCATAAGACCCAGATAGTCGATAATCACAAGATCGACCTTTTTCATCCTGCGAAGCTTTGCTTTCATTTCGGGAACGGTAATGGCTGAGGTTTCGTCAAAATAAATATCCGCCTTTGAAAGGACGTCGCCCGCCTGGGCGAGCCTTGTCCACTCGTCGTCGTCAAGCTCGCCGGTGCGCAGCTTCTCGCTTTCGATTCCCGCCTCGCTTGAAAGCATTCGCTGGGCAAGCTGATCGCGCGTCATTTCGAGTGAAAAGAAGCACACAGTCCTGCCGGTATTTACCGCGACGTTGCGCGCAATATTCAGCGCAAACGAAGTTTTTCCCATACCCGGGCGCGCTCCCAAAATAATCAGGTCTGATTTATTAAGACCGGTTATCATATTGTCAAGCTCGCCTATACCAGAGGGTATTCCTATATAGTCGCCCCTCGTCGCGGGGTCGGCTATTTTTGAAAGCCGGTCGTACGTTTCGTTTTCTATTACGCTCTTTATATGCGTAAGTCCGCTGATTTCCCTTCCCTGCCGTATTTCAAAAATACGCTGCTCGGCATTGTCCAGCAGTACGCCGGAATCAAGCATGTTCTCGTTTATGTCCTTAATAATATCCTGAGCCGCGGTCATAAGCGCCCTTGCGAAATACCGCTCCTTTATTATTGCCACATATGTAAGAACATTTGCGGAAGACGGCACATTCTGCACAAGCTGGGTAAGGTATGCCTTTCCGCCCGCGTCGTCGTATACGCCGTCGTTTTTCAGCTTTTCAAGCAGGGAAACATAATCGATTGTCTGACTAAGCTCGTACATTGACGCCATTACGGAATATATTTCCCTGTGCTGGGGTATATAAAAATATTCCGGCTTCATCTGCACGGCTATGTCATTA
>CALWUZ010000016.1 GCA_944384845.1 uncultured Clostridia bacterium | reverse complement strand
TTCGGTCATTTGTACTTTGTGTACCGGTTTCTTTTCTCTTGCCATAATTAAAGGCCTCCTATGCTTTTTTATTTTACCATAGAAGACCTTTCTTTTCTATTTTTACAGAAAATCTTTCACAGGCTCTAAAGGCATCAAATTAAAGCCTGCTGTGTTTTGCAAAACACAGCAGGCTTTAAATAAAAATTTAATATGTTTTTAGACTTTTTTATTTCCTCGGACAAAAACATTCTTTATATTAAACTCTGCATCTATAATTACGATATCTGCATCTTTTCCCGGAGTAAGACTTCCTTTTTGATTCTCTTTGTTTATTATTTCAGCCGGAGTCAGACTCATCATTCGGCTTACGTCTGGAATAGGCAGCCCGGCGCTCAGCACTGCGTTCTTAAATACGGTATCGGCGGTTGCAATGCTTCCCGAAAAGGAGGAGCGGTCAGGAAGCTTTGCTACTCCGTCTTCAATGATAACGCGGTTTTCAGGCTTTTTTTCTCCGAGAAAGCTTTCTGCGCAGTCAGTTCCGGCCGCACGCATTGCATCAGTGATAAGCGCAATTTTTTCAGGTCCTTTAATTTTATGTACCATCCGCAGCAGCTCGGATGGAATATGACGACCGTCCCCTATAAGTTCGGCGGTCATACCGTCTATAAGGTAATATGCCTCTGTGATTCCGGCGTGAACGGTCTGCTTGATTTTTCTTACGCTTGTGGTGCTGCAGTACAGATGTGTAATATGACGGTATCCGTAATCGTATGCTTTTATTATCTGTTCGCATGTGGCGCTGCTGTGTGCAGTTGACATTGTTATACCATAGGGCGCCAGCATTTGGGCAGTCTCAAGCATAAACGGCAGTTCAGGTGCGCCGCTCAGGCGGACAATAATATCTCCGCCTTTTTCTGCAATGGACTCTATTATCTCCTTTGTAGGCTTGCAAATGCAGTTTATATTCTGTGCACCCTTCATTTCAGGGGATATAAAGGGACCTTCAAGATGCAGCCCAAGAAAATCCGCATATTTTAAGCATCGGGCAGCTTTGCGGTAGGCTTCAAAAACCTCAGAAAGCTTTTCCGGAGTACAGGCGGTGGTTGTCGGAGCGATTGATGTAATTCCATGCAGGCAGTGAATGCGGCTGATTTCAGCGAAGGCTTCGGCGCTTGCATCCATAAAATCGTAACCGCCACCGCCGTGCAGATGAATATCTATAAATCCGGGAAGCACATATCCGTCTTCGGCATTTATAATGGGATAGTTTTTCGGCGGCTTTGCCGCAATGCCTTCTATTTTTCCGTCTGAATAACATAGACAGCCGCCGTACTTTATCCGGCCGTTTATTACGAATCTGCCGTTTACTATGCATCCGCTGTTATTTAAAGAATAGTTCATTTATTGTAGATCCTGATTTCAGGCACCGTAGACGCGAGCGCGTCATCAGCGGCAAAAAGCACGGCGTCTTTATGATTCTGGAACAGAGAGCATGGAACAGCGGCCGTTGCCGGTCCGTGAAGAATCTTACGGAGCGCGCCGGCATTCCACCCGCGCGGCATGCACATTCGTATACGGTCTGCCATGAATATTTCTTTCATTCCAACGGTTATGCAGTTTGCCGGTATGCCGTCAATGTCTCCGGAACAGTTCATGAATGCGTTTATGGTCCTCGTTTCGCGCGAAATTTTAAGAACTCTTGTTTTACGGTTTATAAACTCTTCGTTTGAAACCTCTTCACCCGGTTCGGGCGGCTCATTAAAGGCAAAATGCCCGTTAATTCCTACTCCGCCCCATACCATATCAAGCTTTTGATATCTTTCTATTGTTTCAAGCACGGCATTTTCTTCTCCCGGTATAGGAAAAATCCTGTTTTCTGGGAGCAGATTTAGTTCATCGTCAATAAGATTATAAAATATTCTGTCCATTCCGCCACGGAACGAAAGCGGATCGTTATAGTCAATATAATTAAGATCCTCTGTCAGATATTCATCCATATTTATGAAACAGCAGCGCCGTAAGCTTATTCTGTATTTATTTATCAGATAAACCAGACGGCTGTAGGGACCTAATGGACCGTACGGAACAATCATTAGAGTGTCTTCGCCTTTTTGATTATTATCATTTATTACTTCTATTACTTCAAGCGCCGCTTTCCAATATAGGTCATGCTCCGTTCCGCAGCGTTCAAGGCGAATTTTGCTTCCCTGTCCGAGCAATTCAGTCGGAATTTCATTAATATTCATATATAACAGTTTCCTTTCTGCATAATTTTTTATTACTGATTTTCAATAAGTGTGTTTATTCGCTGTCTGAAGGCAAACAGTTTTTCAGTCTGCCTTTGCGTCATTTTAAGGGAAAAACCTTCAAAAAATTTTTCACATTCGTTTATGACAAGCCTGCGGTCCGTACATTGTTCAAGTAATTCAAGCGCGCGTATATCACACATTGCTTCCATCATAAGCTTTTCGCGGATTGACGGAATCGCGCTGCCGTCAGCAGACGGATAGACAATGAAGGATGTTCCGGGCTGCATTGAATAGCCGCATGGATTGCAGCAGGGATTAAACAGTCCGTGGCTTAAAACATTATAATAATAGTTATATCCCCAATGCAGGAATCCGGTTATCCCGTAATAGTACATTTGGACTCCGAGTATACGGCAGTATGAATTGGGCGTGGTTATCAGCCGGTTTGTATAATTTAAGTTTGATGTTTCTCCTGTATAGTAGGTCCAGAAATTTTTACATTTTGCGCTGAAGTCCTCCGCTTCGCTTATATTTACAATAGGTATGTCTATGCCGCTTTTTTTATAGCAGTCGAAATCTGTAAGCGCGTCTCCGATCGGCTGCCGGTCAACAACATCTTTAATCTGCTTTATAGCCGGAAGATAGTAGGTGTCAAAAAGCTTGCCTTTGCGGGGCTCATCCGAAATATGGAAAATGATATTGTTTTTGAGATTGTATTTTTCCAAAACAGATAATAGTTTCGGAATATAAGCTTTAAGCAAATCGGAATATTCGGGGCTGTGCGCGTCGGTTTCCCATCCGAATATCTGTTTTTGAATACCGTTTATATCGGCTGTGATCTTAGGCGTATGCTTAGCTCCCCACTGAGTAAATAAGTGCGAATGCTCAAAATATTTTATTCCGCAGCTAAGGGCGAGCTGAAGAAAGCGCTCCAGCAGCGAAAAATCAAAGCTGTATTTTTCACCTGTTTTACTTATTTTTATCAGCTGTGCAGTTTTACGCTCTTTCCCGACCGGAGTATCAAGCGGCGGTGTGAAAGCAGGCAGCAGCAGGGTATTCATTCCGTGCAGGGCGGCATTGGACAGAAATGAGCGAATAATTTCAAAATGTCTTTCTGACCACATTTCAGTGTTGTATGTATCCGAAAGGCAGTCATAATGAAACCAGTTTGTATAATAAGTTTTTTGTTCCGGCAGCAATCGGTCTATTATATGCAGCTTGATTTTATTTTCTGATAAAATATCCTGTGTTTTCTGGCTTCTAAGCCTTATGACTATCTCATAATCACCGGAAGGTGCCGTGCCGCTTTCGTTAAATGTGAACCATAATGTCTGCCAGCTGTCGGGAGTTGCGTCTAAAAGATTTTTTTCGCCGGATTCAAAATACTGCGGCTGCCAAAAGCCGTCGTTTGAAAGTGTATGAAAAGTTTTCCGGCGCAGCAGCATATCGGGATACATTCCCGGTTTTGCGTATTTTGAATTTTCGAGTACTGATGAAGAAGCTGCGTTAATTACAGGTACCTGTCCTACACAGAAAACTGACAAATGCTCTGAAGCGCTGTCTTTGATAATCTCGGTATAAATCGGTATAATATGTTTTTCCGATTTGTATGCCAGCTGAAAAGAAAACGGCTCGTTTTTGAAGCAGGAAGCACCGTAAAAGCCAAACCCGGACGGCTCGCCGTCGCAGAATATTTTTTTGTCTGATGCGGCAAGAAAGGTATAAACAGACATTATATCCACCTTCCGTC
>CALWUZ010000015.1 GCA_944384845.1 uncultured Clostridia bacterium | reverse complement strand
GGCTTTGCAGAGGCGGTAACCGTGCAGAGAACCCTTGTATCGCCGTAGGACGCCATAACGGCGGCGTTGGCAAGCTGAGCCATCATGCCGGTTTCAAGCTTTAAGGGTCTTCCGGCAAGCGTTGTTTCGTATACCTTGTAGTTTTCAAACATTCTGAAATCTCCTTTTCTTTTTTCTTTTAAGAGATTTCCGGTTAGCAATAAATCCAGGGTCTGAGACTTCAGGCGCTCGATTTACCGCTAAACCGCGAAAATCTCTTTTTATTACAACAAGGCAGACCGAAATAAATACACCGGTCTGCCTTTGAAGTACGGATTATTTGCGGATGCCGAGCTTTTTGATTACTGCGCGGTATCTCTCAATATCGTTTTTCTGAAGATAAGCGAGAAGATTCCTTCTGTGACCTACCATTTTAAGAAGACCGCGGTAAGAATGACGGTCTTTGGGATGAACCTTGAGGTGAGCGTTGAGCTCGTTAATTCTGTTGGTCAGAAGCGCAATCTGAACCTCCGGAGAGCCGGTGTCACCCTCGTGTATGGCGTAGTCGGTTATAATCTGCTGCTTTTGGTCCTTAGTCATTTTTTTCACTCCTTTTATTGATCGTCCCGCAAACCGAGCGTAAGGTCACAGTGAGTCCCGAAAGGGCAGACGCCTTATGCACAGTACACGGCAACATTGTTATTATATCACGCGGACACGTAATTGTAAAGCTTTTTTTATTTCTATAAGCGGCGAAAGCGGCTGCGGACGATTTGCCTTCTGTTTTTGTCTACAGCTCTTTACAAACAGCTCCTGTCTGCCTTGCCGAATCTAAAACCGAGCGGTGGCAGGTGAACATTACCGCCTGTTTGCCGGCTGAAAATTCGGAAAGGTATTTAAGAGCGGCTTCCGCGCGCGCGTCGTCATATTGCGCGAGGGAATCGTCAAGCAGCAGAGGAAGCTCCTCAGAGGTCTCGAAAATCAGCGAGGAAAGCGCGAGCCTTAGACTTAAGTATGCCTGATCCGATGTGCCTGCGCTGAGATAAGCCGCCTCCTTGCCGCCGAAAACCCCCGCTTTTTCGACCGATATGTCAAATGATTTTGATATCTGCATACGCTCATAGCTGCCGCCGGTAAGTCCGCGGAAAATTTCGCCGGCTTTTTTTTCAAGAGCCGAGCCGTAGCCGCGGCGAAGCTCAGCAAAGCTGGCTTGCAGTACTTCGGCGGCGGCGTCAGCCGCGCGGCAGAATTTTTCCTGTTCTGCCGCTGTTTTTTTAAGCTCTGCAAGCTCTTTTTTTATGTCTTCGGGGTTTTCCGCCGTTCTGAGCTGTGAACGCATGCGCTCCTGTGCTCTTGCGAGTCTTTCTTTTTTTTCGGTAATCTCCGACTGAAGATTATCGAAATTTTTTTGCAGCTCTTCAAAATCCGCCTCGGCGGCTGTATCCGCCGGAAGCTTTTCAAGCTTTTCGCGCGCCTCCTCATATGAAATATTGCCTATGTCTCTCGCTATATAGTTAAGCCGCTGTTTTATCTCCTTTTGCTTTGCGGCTTTTTCGGCTATTTTTTCCGCGGAGGCTTTAATTTCGTTTACCGCTGCGGGCGGTGCGTATCTTGAGTAAAGCTCGCAAAGGGTTGAAAGCTCTTTTTCAAGCTCATTTTCAAGCGCCGCCGACTGAGCCCTCAGCTCCTCAAGAAGCGCTTTCTGCTTCTCAAGCGCAGCAGAGCCCGCGCCTAAGGCGGCGTTTATCGCTTCAAGCCTTGCCTCTCGCTCGGAAATTTCCTGCTTAAGCTCAAGCTCCTTAAGCTTAAGGTCGTTTTGTTTTGATTTGATTCCGTCCGCCTTTAAAAACAGCTTTTTCAATTTGTTTTTTAGAGAAATGAATATTATAAAGCCGGCCGCAATAAGCGCCGCTCCCGCCGCCGCAATAGGAACGGCAAGGCTGTCAGTCACCGTATACAGCGCTGCCGAAAGGACAAGCGCCGCAGCCCCTGCCAAAAGCGGGAAAAGCGCCGTTTTGCACTTTTTTTGCGCCGCTTTTTCTTCATTTTCAACGTCGGCGGTTTCTCTGCGGCAGCTTTCAAGCCCGGAATTTGTTTCAGCACGCCGCTCTTCAAGCGCTATAAGCTCGTTTTTCAGCGCTTCGGCTTTTTTTTCGGCGGATCCGTTTTCCGTACCGGACGAAATATCTATGGTCTCTTTCAGCCGCCTGATTTCGTTTTTCTTATCATCAAGCCTGCTTTCGGCTCTCTCCGCCCTGCCTATGCAGAAGGTCAGCTTGTCGGCAAACAGCTTGTCGGCATACCCGCCGTCCGAAAGCTTAAGCTCTTCGTTTAATTTATCAAGCTCTGCCTTTGTTTCAAGATATTCGCGCAGCTTTTCCGCGTTTTTTATATCCTTTTCTTTTTCCAGAGCTTCCTTTAGGGCTTTGGCTTTTTTGGCACCTGAGATAATTTCTGAGCCTAAACGGTCTGCTCCCGCCGTAAATTCAGCGTAATTCTTCCAAACCTCTTCGGCGTTTCGCAGGTCTTCGGCGCGCTTTTCAATAAGCTTTAAGGTTTTATCCAATCCGCCTACACGTCCGCTTTTTGATTTGAGCGCCGTTTTTGCCTTTTGAAGTCTGGCGTTTACCTGTTCGTAGGAAACCGATTCGTCGCCTGTGGCTGCAATGTTTGAAAGCTTTGAATTGATTTCTCCATCGGCATCGGCGTCTTTTTCCATAGCGCCCGCCTGACCTATAAATACGCTCCGTTCAAAGGCGGCGGCGCTCAGTCCGAGGAGCTTTACGCCTATGTCTGGCGGCACGGTCTGTCTTGTGCCCATATCAAGGTCGAGAAGCACCGATCTGTCGGTGGAATTTGAGCTTTTGAATTCCCGTTCCAGCCGGTAATTTTTTCCTCCAAGCTCAAAGTCGATACTGCCCGCCATCTGCCTGCCGCTCCACGGCGAATACTTTTTTCGCGCGTCCTTTGCAATCTGTGAGGAGCCGCGACCGCTGCCGTAAAACATCATTTTGATAAAATTCATAACGGTGGTTTTTCCGTTTTCGTTTTCCCCGTATATTACGTTGAAGCCGTCCTCAAAGCTTACCGTCTTGTTCTCAAGCCCGCCGAAGGCGGCGATATTTACGCTTTTAATCTTCACTGTACGCCACCTCCGAGCCGAACGCTTTAAGACCCAATTTAAGCGCGTACTCAAGCTCCGGCTTTTCCGCTTCTGAGGCGCTTTCGATTCTCTGCAGCATATTTTTTACGAATATGCCTTTAAGCGACACCTCGCCTGAAAGCTCTTTCAGGTCTGTCTCATTTTCTGTGCAGTCCTTTATTTTTGCGTAATAAACCGCTTCGGATACCCTGCCTGTGATTTCGGTGAGATTAAGGCGGGTATCCTCCGGCAGGCTGCCCGTAAGCTCTATTTTATAAAGGTTGTTCCTATAGCCGTCACCGCAGACCGCTTTGAGCCCGTCAAGTATTTTCGCGCTGACCTCAGACGCCGAGCGGAGCCCTGAAACGTCGGTCTTTAAACAAACATGCTGCCTTTTTGACAGAGGCACAAATTCAAGCCCGCAGAAGCCTTTTCCTATCTCGCCGATATAAACGCCCTTTTCACCGGTTTCGTCAAAGCCCTGTCCCTCAGGGCAGCCGCAGTAGGCAAAGCAGGTGTTTTTAAGCTTTGCCGTTTCAGTGCGCTTATGGATATGACCAAGCGCTATATAATCCATTCCCGAGCTTTTGATAAATTCCGGTGTGACTGAGTTGTATAATGAGCCTAAGTCGCTTCTGAGCTCGCCGTGAAGCACCATCAGATTAATGAAATCATCGTCCGGCGGAGTAAGTGAAAAGGCTTCCTCGCCCTGCATATACACGTTTTCAAAGGATTTTCCGTAAACCCTAAGCTTAAGCTCCTCAAAAACTATGCAGGCGTCCTTCGCGGGAAGGACATAAAGGTTATCGGGAAGCTTAGCCGAAAGAAAGGGCGAGTCGGCAGAGAGAGGGTCGTGGTTTCCAGCCGCAAAAACCACCTTTATCTCCGGTGCCGAGGCGATTTTTTCAAATACCGGAGCTGTAAGCCCGCTTTCTGCGGCGTTAGAGTTGAAAAGGTCACCGGCTATGGCTATTACCTTTACTTCGTTTTCCTTTGCGGCGTCGATTATTCTTTCAAAGGTCATTACGGTTTCAAACCGTCTTTCAGCCGCCGCGGCGCCTAAAAAGCTTTCGGCGGCGCCGATATGTATATCCGCGCAGTGCAGAATCTTTACACTGTTCATTGCCACACCCCTCATTGTTTTTGACATTATAAATTCTAACATTTTTCGACGCTTTATTCAAGTGTGTTTATGAGAAAACGCGGTCGAATATTTGACTTTACCGGTTTAATGTGTTAAAATATCAGAAACGGATATTCTGAATGAAAGAGGACTCTGAAATGGAAAAAGATACTGCTGTCGATAGTTTTTTTGAAGCCGTTCTGACCCTAAGGAGCAAGGAAGAATGCTATCGGTTCTTTTCCGATGCCTGCACGCCGAAGGAAATACACGCGATCGCGCAGCGCTTTAACGTGGGAAAAATGCTTTACGAAAAACGTCTTTACAGCGAGATAATAAAAGCCACCGGCGCAAGCACCGCCACGATAAGCCGTGTAAGCCGCTCAACGGGAGACGGATATAAAATAGCTTTTGAAAGGTTAAAGCAGACCGATGAGTAATTACAGCAGCTTTTCAGCCGTTTATGACAGCCTGATGAGCGATGTTGACTATCGGGCGAGAACCGCGCGCCTGTTAAAGCTTTTTGAAAAGTACGACCGCAGACCCGCTTTGCTTTTAGACGTTGCCTGCGGCACGGGCGGCTTTTCAAATGAGCTTGCGCTGAGCGGTATAGAGGTTATAGGAACGGATATGTCGGAGGAAATGCTGGCGTGTGCGAGAATGAATTCCGCCGCGGCTGGCACCGACGTTCTGTTTCTCTGCCAGCGAGCCGAGGAGCTTGATCTCTACGGCACGGTGGACGGCGCCGTCTGCTGTCTTGACAGCCTTAATCATATTACGGATTACGGCAGGCTTTGCAGGGCGCTTTCAAGGATTTCGCTTTTTCTTGAAACCGGCAGACTTTTTATTTTTGACGTAAATACGGTTTTTAAGCATAAATATATACTTGCCGACAATACATTTATTATAGAGCGTGAAAACATATTCTGCGCGTGGCGCAACGCCACGGACGAAAAGACTCTTGTAACGGATATAGCGCTTGATTTTTTTGTAAAACAGGGGGAATTTTATAAAAGAAGCTTCGAGGATTTTTCGGAACGCGCCTATACCTGCGGGCAGCTTGAAAAAGCATTAAAGTCGGCAGGGTTTGAAATACTGGCGGTTTTTGACGATATGAGTGAAAAGCCGGCGGACGAAAAAACCGAACGCGCGGTATATGTGACGAGGAAGGTAAAGGAAACAGGACATGGGTAAGCTCATAAGATGTATAACGGACGACGGCGCTGTGGCGGCGTACGCGCTTGACAGCACTGATATAGTATCGGAAGCGGAAAGACTTCATAAAACCTCGGCGGTGGTCACCGCCGCGCTGGGAAGGCTGCTTACGGCGGCTTCGATAATGGGCAGTATGCTCAAAGGCGAAAGGGATACGGTCACAGTAAAAATTGACGGCGGTGGTCCGGCGGGAGTTATTACCGCCGTGTCCGATTCGGCAGGAAACGTGCGCGGATATGCAAGTAACGGAATTGTGGAAATTCCGCTCAAGCCGAACGGAAAGCTGGACGTTTCCGGCGCGGTAGGCACGCGGGGAAATCTTTTTGTTATGAAGGACCTCGGCTTAAAGGAGCCGTACAACGGCTTTGTACCGATAGTGTCGGGCGAAATTGCAGAAGATATAACCTCATATTACGCCGTCAGCGAGCAGATACCGACGGTCTGCGCGCTCGGAGTGCTGGTAAATCCGGACCTTACGGTGAAAAAAGCGGGCGGTTACATTCTGCAGCTGCTTCCCGCCGCCGGAGAAGACACGATAGACAGGCTTGAGGAAAATCTGGGGCGCGTAAAGCCTGTTACCGAGCTGCTTGATTCCGGCAGGGATATTGAGGAAATAGTGAGAGATGTTCTTTCAGGCTTTGATACGGAGGTTCTGTATTCAGGTACTGCGGGGTATAAATGCCGCTGCTCGAGGGAGCGAACCCGCAGAATGCTTGCTATGCTCAGCGCTTCGGAGCTTGAGCGGCTGGCGCGGGAGACGCCCGAAACAGAGGTTAAATGCCATTTTTGCGAAAGCATTTATCGCTTTACCTCAGACGAAATACAAAATCTTGCAAAAACAAAAAAAAACACTTGACAAAGTAAACGTCTTATGATAAGATAATGCTTGTCGCCGGTGAGTGATAGTGCAAACCGGGCGGTACACAAGCCGGGAGCATAGCTCAGCTGGGAG
The DNA here is from genome assembly GCA_944384845.1 of uncultured Clostridia bacterium. Classification (GTDB taxonomy): domain Bacteria; phylum Bacillota; class Clostridia; order Oscillospirales; family Acutalibacteraceae; genus UBA737. Next base: position 584 of record CALWUZ010000015.1, on the reverse strand, counting down.
AGCATCTGCCTTACAAGCAGAGGGTCACAGGTTCGAGCCCTGTTGTTCCCACCATGTGGCCTGGTAGTTCAGTTGGTTAGAACGCTAGCCTGTCACGCTAGAGGTCGTGGGTTCGAGCCCCATCCAGGTCGCCATTTGCCCATTTGCCTCTGTAGCTCAGTCGGTAGAGCAGGGGACTGAAAATCCCCGTGTCGTTGGTTCGATTCCGACCGGAGGCACCAAATGGCTGTGCGGATTTAGCTCATCCGGTAGAGCGCCACCTTGCCAAGGTGGAGGTAGCGAGTTCGAGCCTCGTAATCCGCTCCATAGGACGCTTAACATATTTTAAGCGTCCTACTTTTTTAAAAGTGAATACGGCACCATAGCCAAGTGGTAAGGCAGAGGTCTGCAAAACCTTTATGCCCCAGTTCAAATCTGGGTGGTGCCTCCAAAAATCCCTTAGACTTTTGTCTAAGGGATTTTGTTTTAGTGCCTTTAGGCTGGTTTGCTCAAAGAGCAAACCAAACAACCACCCGCTATGCGGGTGTGCGTAAAAAGTTATACAAAAAAATTCCCCTAAGTAGTACAATAAGGTTGTTCAAGTC
>CALWUZ010000014.1 GCA_944384845.1 uncultured Clostridia bacterium | reverse complement strand
AATATTCTTCTTTTGTCAGCTCGCCGTCATCCATTTTCGCAAATAGGTCAAGGATTCGTTCCGTTTTGCCTATATAACTGTCGTCCACTCGCTGCCGAGACCATTCGGAATCTATTTGCCAAAGTATATAATTTTTATTTCTGTTCCAGAATGGACCGCACCAATGCTTCATACTGTCGAAATACAAAGGCGTGTCTGCATTCGGTGTAAGTACCGATGCATAGCATATGTTATGCCCGCCGTCAGGACGAACGGTAGCTGCTTCTTCAAAGGAACGCTCCTGTCCATAAGCTTTTCACCGCTTAAAGCGGCGATATATGGGATAAGCGCCCAAAGAAGGAAATTATCATCCGCTCTTTTGCTTTGATTAAGTTCCGGAGGCTTGTCGCTTTGATGACATATGATGCGTTCGTCCTTTAAAATACCGCTTTGTGTCAATTCGTCAAATAACTCATTTGCGAATATTGCGGCAGCTTTACCGTACATTTCATTCTGAAGAGTATTCAGCAGTTCATCAGGCTGCTCAATAAGAATATTACATATATATTTACCTTTATCCTCAAGCAGGAAACCGTATTCTGCGAGATATTCCGCTTCGCTTTCTACATATACCGGAGATACACCGAGATCATCGGCAATTTCATTGATTGTTTTGGAGCTTTTCCAAACGTCGTAAACGATATTTTGTGATAAGGCGCTTCGGAAAAAATTGGAGTTGGCGCCTTTTGTGCCGGGCGAGCCGTTCATGCCGCAAAGAGCGAAACGTATCGGGTTAAATTTGAGTTCGCTTGCCTGTCTCATAGTGTCCATACCTCTTTTCAGTTCTTTTTTTGCTTCAAACAGATGCCATTTGACCGTGCCGGAAGGTATGCCGAGCTCTGCTGCGATCGTCGCTTGCTTTTTGTTTTCAAAATAATACGCGATAACAATGCGGCGCTGTAGTTTTGAAAGGTAAGCGATTTCCTTATGCAGTCGTCCGAAGGTTTCCTTATCAATCGTTTTCTGCGCCATATCATAAGAGGCGGGCAGAATTTCCGCAAGTCCGTAAATAGGGACGCCGGACGGGGATTTACTTTTGCCGCGGTAATAATTTGCAAGAGCATTATGCGCGGCTGTCCATATAAATTTCTCGGGCGACCTTATGTCATCTTTTGCAAGCAGCGCGCGGAAAACTTTATATGCGATATCCTGTGAGAGATCTTCCGCGTCCTGCAAATCTGCACACCGCTTCAGCGCAAAACCGTATATAGCTTTTAAATATTCGGCTGTCAGCCTTTCGGCGTCTTCTTGTTTCATCTGTTTTCTCTCCCTGAAAGCGCTTTCATCTATAAAGACACAGACAGCTTAAAAAGGTTGGAAATTCTTTTATTTGTAAATTATATTTCCTTTACATTCGGCGTTTCCTTTTATTGTACGGCATTCAATATTGCCTTCGCAGCAAACGTCTCCGTTGATCTGAAATCCCGCGGCAAGATTGTTGCCGCAGTTGACAGCGCCGTCTATTGAAATGCCGCAGGCAATATTATTGCCGCAATGAACGCCTCCGCTGATGGATTTGCCGCAGGAGACGTTATTGCCGCACTGAACTCCGCCCGAAATATTGCCGGAGCAGCTCAGATTATTGTGGGCTTCGGCTCCGTTTTGAATATTTCCGCATTCTAAATTGCAGTAGCTGATAACGTTCAGCACGTCGCCTTGCAGCTTAAAGGTCAATTTTGACAATTCCTCTTTTTTCTCCAGAACCTTTCTGCCTTTAAAAACAATAATACGCAATTTTTCATCATCCGGCAGCGAATATTCATTAAAAGCTTCTGAACGCTCTTCTGACTGTTCGTTCCTGCGTCCGAAAAGAGCGTCTATGCTGGTGCCGAAAATATCGGCAAGCTTGGGAATAAGCTGTATGTCCGGACAGCACTGTCCTGATTCCCACTTCGAGACCGCCTGGTTGGTAACTCCCAGCCTGTTTGCCAGCTCTTCCTGCGTAAGACCCTTTTGTTTTCTTAAAACAGCAATGCTTTCATTGATTTTGATTGAACTCATTACGTCACCTCACATCTGATTTATTGCGGCTGCAATAATATTTTAATATCTGAAGCCGGCAAATACAATAACGCTGCGGTTTGAAAATTCGTTTTTTATCAACCGCAGGTTGGATAACGGACAAAAAACGGGGCTGTCAAATTGTGACAGCCCTCAAAGCTATATTCAGATATCCGAAAGTCCGGCTATAATATCCGACGATACGATATTGTATCCGAAGGCGGAGTCGGAGTTTTTAACAAAAAGTGTTTTTGCCTTTACCGTTTCACCGCCGTCATGCGAGTTGATTTCAACCGAGGTTATTACGGTATAGCTTCCGTCCTCATTGAGAGTAACCGAGTCAATACTGTGCCTGTAAATTGAAAATCCGCGCGGAATGATATAAACATATCCGTCTTTATGGGGAAAGCCCTCGTTTATGTCGGATAAACCGTCGGTCTCGACGCCGTACATATTGTAGAGATAGGTTTTAACGTATGTTTCGGCTATAAACGCTTCATCCCCGCTGTCACGCAGGTCAAAGAGCGCAAGCACGGAGCAGTTTGCAAGCTCCTCAACCGAGTTGAACGCCTCATTGTATGCGAAATTGTGATTAAGCATATTAAGAAAACGGGCTTTAAGTACGGCTGTTTCGTCAGCGCCGCCGTTCTGCGAAGAGGAAGGCTGCGTGCTGCCGGCAGCGTCGGGATTTACCGCGATCACCGAATAAGATGTCATCAAAACCAAAGCTAAAACAACGCACATAAAAATTTTTCTTTTCAATCCCGTTCGCCTCCGTTCATTTTCCTTATCTTTATTATATACAAAACAGCTCGGATTTGCAGGAACAATTCGGTTACAAATGGTATCAAAGCTGTTACCGTTATCCTGCGTGGCAGAAATAGAAATTACAAATCGTCATTTTTACCATAAAATAACATGCAAAATACACAAATTCGACATTAAAACTTTGTTTATGACATTTTAATAATTTTTTAATATGTCCATAACAATTATTAGTTGTATTCGCTAACGCAATGTGATATAATACTTTCAACAACATATTATCGGAAATCCGGTAATTTCAAAGGAGTGCATAATATTGAAACAGTATCCCATGAATTTGACACGCAGCATCGCTCTATTAGGTCACGGCGGCGCCGGAAAAACTACGCTTGCCGACGCTATCCTATGCTACGGAAAGGCGACCGAGCGGATAGGCAAGATAGCCGACAGCACCACTGTTATGGATTTTGACCAGGAGGAGAAGAAGCGTAAAAATTCGGTTTCCACTGCTGTTTACGCACTTGAGATAAACGGACAGAAGCTAAATTTAATAGACGCCCCGGGGCTTTTCGATTTCGCGGGCGGCGTATGTGAGGCGCTTGCGGCGGCAGACGGCGCGGTTATCGCCGTATCCGGCAAATCCGGACTTACGACCGGTGCGAAGCAGAGCTTTGCAAAAGCGCGGGCGCTTAAAAAAGCGGTTGCTTTCTTTGTGGGAAAGCTTGATTCGTCGCATGCCCATTTTTACCGCGTGATTTCAGCGCTTGCGGCAAATTACGGCGCCGTTATTTGTCCGGTGGTTGTGCCTTATATAGAAAACGACGAGGTAAAGTGCTACATAAACCTTATTGAAAACAAGGCTTACGCCTGCGAGGGGCTTGAAATGAAGGAGATGCGCATGCCGGTCAGCAAGGAGATTGACGATATGCGCAGTATGCTGCTTGAAGCCGTGGCGACAGCCGACGACGCGCTTATGGAAAAATATTTTGCCGGAGAGGAATTTACTCCGGAAGAAATAAAAAACGGTCTTAAAAAGGGCGTCTGCACCGGCGAGATTTGTCCGGTTTATTCGGGCGTTCAGCAGACCGGCGCGGCTGTGCCTATGATGGCTGACAATTTGCTCGAAATCATGCCCTCGTCGGAGGATTCGTCATACCGCCTTGAGGACGGCGGGGAGAAAAAATTTGATGAAAACGGCGAAACGGCGCTGCTGGTCTTTAAAACGATAGCCGACCCGTTTGTCGGCAGGCTTTCGTATTTCAGAGTGCTGTCCGGCAAGGTTAAAAACGACACAAGGCTTATAAACAGCCGCACTGGAAGCGAGGAACGCCTTTCCAAGGTTATGTGGATAAAGGCGGGCAGACAGGAGGACGCGGACTGCATTCCGGCAGGGGATATCGGATCGGTAGCGAAGCTCGGCGACGTGCTTACGGGGGACACTTTATCGGTCTCGGGCAGTGTAAAGGCGGCGTCCATAGAGTTTCCGCGCCCCTGTATTTCTGTTGCGGTCTATCCTAAGGCGAAGGGTGACGAGGAAAAAATCACCTCGGCCTTCAGCCGTCTTTCGGAGGAAGACCCCACTATATCCGTATATACCGATAACGAGACCCACGAGCAGATACTTTCGGCGCTCGGAGAACAGCATATTGATGTTATAGTTTCAAAGCTTAAGTCAAAATTCGGTGCAGAGGTAGAGCTTAAAACGCCTAAAATAGCCTACCGCGAGACTATAAGAAAGCCGGTTAAGGTCCAGGGAAGACATAAAAAGCAGTCGGGCGGACACGGTCAGTTCGGCGATGTATGGATCGAGTTTGAGCCCTGTGATTCTGACGAGCTTGTGTTTGAGGAAAAGGTATTCGGCGGAGCGGTTCCAAAGAACTTTTTCCCCGCGGTGGAAAAGGGACTCAGAGAAAGCACGGCCAAGGGCGTGCTCGCGGGCTATCCGATGGTGGGAATAAAGGCCACTCTGGTAGACGGATCGTATCATCCGGTGGATTCCTCGGAAATGTCCTTTAAAATGGCAGCTGCGATAGCTTATAAGGAGGGTATCCCGAAGGCATCTCCTGTTTTGCTTGAGCCGATCGGCACGCTTAATGTGCTTGTTCCTGATGAAATGCTCGGCGACGTTATCGGGGATATTAACAAGCGCCGCGGCAGAATTATAGGCATGAACCCGGCGGAAAATAAAATGCAGGAAATAATTGGCGAGGTGCCTATGGCTGAAATGTCGGACTTTGCCACCGCTATGCGTTCAATAACGCAGGGAACCGCCTCCTTTACGCTGACGCCGACACGCTATGAAGAGGTTCCCGCGGCTTTGGCGCAGAAAATCATCGACGCGGCAAGGCAGTAACTATATATATTAGAAGATACAGACAAAACCGGACTAAAGCCGGTTTTGTCTGTTGACAGGCTTTTTTGAAAATGATATTATATAAGCGGAAATGTATTTTAAAATAATCCCGGTTTTTTCAAGGAGGCTCCGGTATGCTTAAAGTTGTAAAGAAATGCGCGCTTTGCTTTGTCTGCGCCGTTTCACTGCTTTTTTCCTCCTTTGCCGTTTCCGCAGAGGAAAACTATGAGGACGGGCATATAACCATAGACACGGTTTCTGCGCTTAACGGCGATTCGGTAATTGTAAAAATAGGCATTGAAAATAATCCCGGAATAATGGCGATGACCCTTTCCATCACATATGACAGCTCGGCGCTTACATATGAAAGATATTACTGGGGCTATCTGGGCGACTATACGGTGGTGGACCATCCGGACAAAAATCTTATACGCTTTGTCAACTGCGAATCCATGAATCTTGATGCGAACAGAACTATGATTTCTCTGCAGTTCAAGGTCAAGGAGGACGCTGAATTCGGTTTTTACCCGATAGATATCGAGTATAAATCGGGAGATTTCTGTAACTGGAAGCTTGACAGGCTTATGCCGGTTATAACATCCGGCGGCGTCAATGTTGAGTTCAACGGAGAAAACTGCAGCCATAAGGAATACGGCGAATGGGAAACCGCGGCGGAGCCTACATGCACGCAGGCCGGCGCGAAGCAGCGAGTCTGTGAAAAATGCGGACATGTCGACATTTCGGAAATTCCCGCGGCGGGTCACGATTTTGCTGCGGAATGGACCATTGACCGTCAGGCGACCGGGGACTCTTCCGGAATTATGTCGCGGCACTGCAAAAACTGCGAAGAGGTGACCGACGTTCTCTCCTTTACGCTTGAGCAGAGCGAGGAAAACGAAATTGACAACACAGAGGGCAGCGTTGTAGCGCCGTCAGACCTTACTGACGAGCTGGTGAAGGAACAGCTTCCTGAGGTTTATGAAAACAACGGAGGCAGCAGCATTCCGAAAGCGGATGAGGGAAGCGCGGCGGCAGACGGCAGCGGTATAATCAATAAAATATCCGAGAACAGCGAGGGGCGTATAGCCAAGATATTAAGCTCAATATCGGATTTTAAATGGTTGAAAATCGCGCTTATTTCAGCGCTTATAATAAATATGAGGCTCTTTGTGCTGTAAAGCGCAGAGATTTCTGCTGGCGGCAAAGGAATACAGAGTGCTGCTTCAGCTGAAACTTAAAGCTCCCGGAGGTTTATTCCTCCGGGAGCTTTTCCGCAGCCTCAGTGTCTTCGCCGTTTTCGGTCAGGCTTTCCAGCGAAGCTATTTTGTCGGCTATCTCAGCAAACACCTCGCCGCAGCTTGCGGACTGCCTTGAGGTATCCTCTGAAAAAACTATTACTGTGTATTTAGGCTCCTCGGCGGGGAAAAAGCCGCAGAACCAGCCCTGACAGATTTCAACGCCGTTTTCATATTTTCCTGTCTGCGCGGTGGCGGTTTTTCCGGCGGCAGAAACGGTTTGAGGCTTGGCACTTGTTCCGGTTCCCTCCTTGATAACCGCCGCGAGATACCCGCGCAGCAGAGCGGCAGTTTCGCTGCTCATTACTTTTGTGCGGCTGCCGGATTCGTAAGGGGTCAGAGAACCGTCAGTAAGCGTTCCTTTGACCGCGGACGGTATGCTGTATGTTCCGTCCGAGGCTATCGCGCAGTAAAGAGTGAGCATTGAGACGGGGGAGAGCAGCAGTTCTCCCTGACCTATACTGAAATTGGCAAGAAAAGCGATATTCGACAGTGTGTCAAGCCGCGGAAGACTTCCTGAATAGGTTGAAAGACCGTCGCATATATCGATGCTTTTTCCGAAATTGAGGGCAGAGGCGGTGTTGTAAATGGCTTCTCCCCCTACTAAAAATGCAAAATTGTAAAAAAACGTGTTACAGGAGTCGGCAAGTCCGGATTTCAGGTTCATGTGTCCGTGACCGCTCAGATTGTGGCACCTGAAATACCGGTCTATTATTTTGCAGCTTCCGGTGCAGGTGTAGGTAAAGCCGCCCTTTCCCGCTTCTATGCCCGCCGCGGCTACGCAGGGCTTGAAGACCGAACCTACGCTGTATGCCGCGAGTGCCCGGTTTAAGAGAGGCGAGCCGTCGGCTTCCAGATATTCGGATATTTCCGTGCAGTCAAAGTCCGGACGGCTTACCATCGCGTATATTTCAGAGGTTTTTGCGTCCGCTATTACCACGGCTCCGCGTTCTATTTTCTGCGCCGCCTGTTCTGCGACAGATTGAATATTTACATCCAATGTTGTTACAACGCCGCCCGCGGTGACCGACGTATCGTTTTGGGTTTCGGGAGAAATGCCCTTAAGTATTTCTCCCTTGCCGTCTGTCGTGTAGACAAAAGAAATTTCATTATCGGAATAAAGTATGTCGTCATAAGCTTTTTCAAGACCTGAAACTCCTCTGGAATCGCTGTCTGTATATCCGATTAGATGTATCGCCGGAGTATCCGAGGAATTGTGCTCATACACCGTTGTGCAGGCTATGCCGTCGCAGTCTATAATTTCCGGCACCTCGCACAGCACTGGCTTCCCTGATTTAAGGCGTTCAAGCACGCCTTCAAGCTCTTCTCCGGATAAAACCCCGCTTATCGCCGTTATTGCGCGCGGAGTGGGAGATACCGCGGCTATTATTTTCGATTCAGAGTTTGTAAGAGGAACCATGTTCCGGTCATAAATTGTACCGCGCGCTTTTCCGGCGGTCAGCCTGTAACTGCTTTGCTGCTTCTGCACCTCGGCGTAATCTGACGTAGCCGCTACCGCCACCCTCAGAATACAACTGAAGAACAGTGCCATCATAATAAAAAAGCAGCCTGCCGAGCGCCGTGAAAAGGCGGCTCCGAAAGTTTTTGCGCGCATAAAAACACCTCACGTTTTAAGTATTGACGCGAGGTGTTTTTTTAAACTTAACTATTTTGTTTTTTTCGCTTTAAGCCGTGGGTTCTTTGATTTTTTTGACCTTAAACTGATTTACGGCGTAGTCGTTTACTTCAAGGGTAAGCCCGTCGGCGTATTCCTTTATATCCGCCTCAAACTCTTCGTCGGCGATAAGGTGACGGGTCGCAATGTCGAGCGTCTCGACATAATAGGGGTCTGCCGTTATATCCTGCTTTACGGCGAGTATAAGACCCGCGTCGTCCTCAAGCTCTATAAGCTTAACCTCGCCCGTCGCCATTTCCTTGATTGTATCATACTGATCCGAGGCGTAAACCGTGTCTTCCGTGCCTAAAATGCTGGCGTACTGATCCTTAGGCTGAAGCTCCTCGGATTCGGAGCTTTCGGTTCCTTCTGCTTCCGACGAGGAGTCGGTACCGGAGCTTTCGGTTGTCTCTGCCTGAGACGAGCCGTCGGTACCTTCGGTATCCTCCGTTATGCCGTTGTAGTCGTTGTATATCTGTTCAAAGGTTTTCGTGCCGTTGTTAAGCTCCTCGACATAGGTGTTGAACTGCTCGGTTGTTTGGGTTATTTGATCCTCTTCGAGTCCCGAAAAGCTTGCCTGAAGCATATCGGCTATTATAAAATTTTCATACATCGTTGTCCTGACAGTTTCTGCGTCTATCGCTTTTTCGCCTTCCGCACCGTAAAGAAACTCAAAATAAATTCCGGAATAATACGAATCCCTCATATACTGCGTATAAGTCTGCTCGCCCACGCCGTTTGGTTCAAAGTAGGTTGAATAGCCGTAGCTTGACCAATAATAGGAAGCATAGTTTTCCGCGTTGGTTTCATCCTCCTCGGAAAGCTCAAGTCCGTTTTCCTCGCAGAGCATTTTATAAGCCGCTATTTGCTTGAGGGTTTCCATCGCGGTATCCTCAACCCATGTTACATAGTCCTTATCGTCAATCTTTTTGGAATAATAATCGATATCGGTTGTCGATTCATCCTCCGACAGTTCCTCCTGTACCCTTGTTTTTGCCTCCGAATCGGCGTTTATAAGAGCGCACATATAGTAAGCCGAGGTAAAGCTGATGTCTCCCACCGTAACGGCTATTTCATCCTTCGGATGGCAGGCGGCGCTGTAAACAGCCATAAGAAGAATAAGCGCCGAGGCGAAAATTCTTTTAAAATTCTTCATTTATATTCCTCCAGTAGAGATTACAATATATAAATTATATACCAATGCGCCGTAAATGTCTACTAAAAAATTGTAAATAAAAGTCTCGGCGGCGCTTTACAGCGCCCGGGTCAGCTCTTTGGCAAGCTCCGGCATCTTCTGACCGCTCTTGAGCCTTATAGTATATACCGGCTTGCCGGCGGCGTTAATGGCAAATCTTTTGCCGAAATATGAGGCAAGCTTTGACATAACTCCGGGTTCTATGGAATTTATATGCAGTATAGCGGTGTTTGCTGTTCCGGTTATTTCGGTTATTTTTGCCGCCGCCGCTTTGCTGCGCAGCATAGCGATGTCGATAAGTCCCATAACGGCGGCGGGAGGCTCCCCGAAGCGGTCGCACAGCTCGTCTATAACGTCGCCTGCGTCCTCCTCAGTCCTGATTGCCGCTATGCGCTTGTATATTCCGAGCCTTGCGGGCAGGGATTCAATGTACTTTTCGGGAATATGCGCCGAAATGTTCAGATCCACGGTACAGGGAGTGTCGTCGGTCTCCGGCGCGCCGTTTTCCTCGCCGACTGCCTCGCTGAGCAGTCTGAGATACATATCGTACCCGACGGCTTCCATATTGCCGTGCTGCTCGCCTCCTAAGATACTGCCCGCGCCCCTTATTTCAAGGTCGCGCAGAGCGATTTTATAGCCTGAGCCGAACTCGGTAAATTCGCGTATCGCTTCAAGTCTTTTTGAAGCCACGTCAGAAAGCTGTTTTCCTCTTTTAAAGCAGAAATAGGCATAGGCTCGTCTGGGCGACCGTCCTACTCTGCCTCTGAGCTGGTGAAGCTGCGCCAGTCCCATTTTGTCGGCCTCTTCAATTATAAGCGTGTTGGCGTTCGGCACGTCTATGCCGGTTTCAATGATAGTCGTGCATACAAGCAGATCTATCTCGTGCTCGACAAGCCTGCGCCACACGTCGGTAAGCTCATCCTCGCCCATCTGACCGTGAGCTATTCCTATATTTATATCGGGAAGCCTCGCCTTTAATTCCGCCGCGCGGCGTTCAATGGTATCCACGCGGTTGTGAAGAAAATACACCTGCCCGCCGCGTCGTATTTCCTTGTTTACAGCGTCGGTGATAACGCCGGGATTATATTCGAGCACATATGTCTGCACCGGATGGCGGTCACCGGGCGCTTCATCAATCGAGGACATATCCCTGAGCCCTGACAAAGCCATATTGAGCGTTCTCGGTATCGGCGTGGCGCTGAGCGTCAGAATATCGACAAAGGGATAAAGCTCCTTCAGCCTTTCCTTCTGCGCTACGCCGAAGCGCTGTTCCTCGTCGATTATGACAAGACCTATGTCTTTAAAGGATACGTCCTTTGAAATAAGCCGGTGGGTTCCGACAACCATATCGAGTCTGCCGCATTTAAGATCTGATATTATTTTGGCCTGCTCTTTTGGCGGTACAAACCTGTTGAGCAGGCCCACCGTGACCGGCATATCCCCGAAGCGGCGGACAATGGTGCTGTAATGCTGCATTGCAAGAATTGTAGTCGGAACGAGCATAGCGCACTGCTTGCCCTCGCTTATGCACTTGAATGCCGCGCGCAGCGCTACCTCGGTTTTTCCGAAGCCTACATCGCCGCAGAGCAGTCTGTCCATCGGGATCCCGCGTTCCATGTCGTGTTTTATCTCGTTTATACAGCGAAGCTGGTCTTCGGTTTCATCATACTCAAAGCGGCGCTCAAAATCGTTCTGAAGGTCTGTGTCGGGACTGAAGGCGTAGCCCTTTGCCGACATACGTTTTGCATAAAGCGCCGTAAGCTGCTTGGCCATGTCCCGGACGGCGGCTTTTACGCGTTTTCTGGTTTTCTGCCATTCTGTGCCGCCGAGGCGGTTGAGCCTTATGCCGCCGTCCTCCGAAGCCCCGATATATTTTGACACCAAATCAAGCTGCGTCACCGGAACGTACAGCACGTCTGTTTTGGCGTAGTTTATTTTCAGATAATCTTTTGTAATTCCGCCGTCGCTTATCCGCCTGATTCCGTCAAAAATTCCTATACCGTGCGATTCATGGACGATATAGTCGCCGGGACGCAGCTCATCGAGCGAGCCTATCTCCTTGGCGTTTTTCGGACGGGAGCGGCGTTTTTTGCCTTCGGAGGCAATATGCCTGTGAGTTATCAGCATAAATTTTGCGGAGGGTATTTCAAAGCCGCTTGACAGCCCTCCGGTCGTTACAGTCACCCCTGACGGCTCAAAATCATAGCTCTCGCAGAAGCGGCTGTTTATTCCTCTTTCCGAAAGCTCCCTGTTAAGCACCTGAGCCGCGCGTTTTTCACCGGCGAGTATCACAACCGAGCCCTTCATATCGAGAATGTATGAAATATCCTCAAGAAGCACCTGTATATCGCCGCTCCATGCGGAAGAACGCTTGAAATTAAAGTTTATTATATCCTTAGGAGCCGTATCGTAGGAAACGCGCGGGAAATTTTCCATAATAACCGCGTTTCCGGTGCGGCTGAAAAAGTCTGTTTTGTCAAGCCAGAGCCGCGCGGTAAGTGAGCTTAAGAAGCCCTGTTCGAGATAGCCTTCTACATCAGCCTGCTGTTGTATTTCCATAGCTTTAAAGCGCTCGTTTATACCGCCGCTCTCACTTATAATCATAAGCGCGCCGTCCGTATAGTCAAAAATTGTTTCTCCGCCGGGATAAATCAGCGGGATATAACGGTCGGGCGGAATCTGCACGCCGTTCTTAAGCGCGTCTATATCCCTTGCCGCAGACGATTTCTGCGCCGGTGTAAGATATTTTTCACGGTCAAGACAGCTCTGCAGCTTTTCCGCCAGCTCTGCGGAGTCGTATATCACTTCGCAGGCGGGGGTAACGTTTATTTCCCCGGCGCTTTCCGTACGCCGCTGGGTTTCGGCGTCAAAATATGCGATGCTGTCAATTTCGTCTCCCCAGAACTCAATCCGGCAGGGCTGAGCCGAATTTACCGGAAAAATATCAAAAATCCCGCCGCGTACCGAAAACTGTCCCAAGCCTTCGCAAAGCTCGCTTCTGACATATCCCGCCGATACAAGTCTGTCTGCAAGAACTGTCATGTCAAGACTGTCACCGGTTTTAAGCGTAAAGCGGGCGCGGCTTAAAATATCCGGCGGCATTGTGTATTGCACCGCTGCGTCAAGCGATACGGTAAGCATGTCAAAATCCCCGTCAGAAAGCTTTGACAGGGTGTCCGTTCTTTTATGCTCGTATTCTTTTGAGTAGCCGGCAAGCTCTCCTATGCAGTAATCGCGGCTTGGAAAGTTAAGGCAGGAAAAGCCCATAGAGACGAGATCGTCCTTTAATTCGTTCGCCGAGGTCTCATCATTACATACGATTACGATTTTTCTGCCCGTATGCTCGCACAGCGCCGCCGCTGCCGCAGCCTTGTGGATAAGCGAAAGCCCCGTGCATACCGCGGGCAGCCGTCCCTTTTCGGCGTCGGAGAGGAGTTCGGCGTAATCCGGATCTCTTTTGAGTATATCATTTAAAAATTTCATATCAGCCGTTGTATTTATTCATGGCGGAGTCTATCCCGCGTGTTATTATTTCTTCCGCAGCGTCTGCTGCGCGGTCAAGCGCCTTTTCAAAATCCGGCGTTTGCTCTGCGGGAATTTTACCGAGCACCCAGTCCTTTAAATCGTAATCGCGCCGCGTTCTTTCTCCTACACCGATTTTGATTCTTGCTATTTCCTCAGTTCCCAAAAGCTCCGTAATGTCCTTTATTCCGTTGTGCCCTCCGGGACTGCCGCGTCTTCTTATGCGGATTTTGCCCACGTCAAGCGAAATATCATCAAAAATTACTATTATACGCTCGGTTGGTATTTTATAATATTCCGCGAGCTTTGATACCGCGCTTCCGGAATTATTCATATAGGTCTGGGGTTTGGCAAGAAGCACTCTGCTGTCTTTAAGCCTGAAATCGGCGTAAACCGAATCTGCTCTGTGCTTTGAAAATTCCGAGTTATGCCTGTTAGCGATTCTGTCCGCCGCCATAAACCCGGCGTTATGGCGGGTGCGTTCATACTGGAGTCCAGGATTGCCGAGCCCAGCGATAAGCCAGACTGCGGTTTTGTTTTTTCCGAACATTATTCTCACCTTAAAATATATTACCACAGCCCCCGCTTTTATTCAAGTGCAACCTATCTTTGATATGCAGCCGCTCTAAAGCGGGAATAAAAAACTCCGGAGCTTTTCGGGCAGCCGGAGTTAAGAAATGAAAAATAAAAAATCAGCCTATTTTAACTATGCGGCAGCCGAGCATTTCGGCTTCCGATTTATCGTGCGTGACCAGAATAAGCGTTCTGCCGTCAAGGCTTTTGGATATATGCTCTGCCGCCGAGGATATGTTTTGCGCGTCAAGCCCCGCAAACGGCTCGTCAAGAAGCAGACAACTGTATTCCGCCGAAAGCGCGCGGGCTATAGCGGCTCTGCGCTGCATGCCGCCTGAAAGCTCTGAAGGGTACTTATCGGCGCAGCCGGAAATTCCGAGGGCGGCAAGATGAGCTAAGGCGTCGCTTTTTTCGGCTCCCGTAAGCGTTATGTTCTGCAGAACTGTTTTAAAGGGCAGAAGCAGATTCTCCTGAAAGACCTTAGACGGGCGAAAGCTTTCCGCTCTTTTTACCGTTCCGACGTCGGGAACGGACAGACCCGCGATTATTCTTAAGAGGGTGGTTTTGCCGCAGCCGCTTTCGCCGAAAAGGCAGATTCTGTCTCCGGATTTTATGTTCAGCGAAAAATCCTCAAACACCTTTTTTTCGCCGTAGGAAAAGTAAATATGTTCAATGCTTATCATTTGCGAACCTCCCGGCTGCGCGTTTTACCGCCGTCTCAAGTATGATAGAGAGAATTGCCACCACCGCCGTGACGGCAAATACCCGCGGCGTTTCAAGGTAAAGCTTTGCGTCCTGAAGAAGTTTTCCGAGCGAATATTCCGGACGGCATATAACCTCCGCCGCGACGCCTGATTTCCACGCGAAACCGAGCGCGGAAATTGCCGAGGCGGTAAAGGAGGGCATAATAAACGGAAGCTTAACCTCAAAAAAGGTCTTTAAGGGGCTTAATCCGAAAAGCTTTGCCATTTCAAGATAACGCCGGTCAAGATTTTCGATTCCGCTTTGTGTGGAGGTCCAGATCATCGGCATTACCATCAGAAAGGCGATAAAGGCGGGAAGGTAAGGGCTTTTTATCCATACAAAGGCGAGAATTATAAACGACGCCACCGGCACCGCCCTTATAAGATGCAGCAGGGGTGAAAAAAGCGCTTTAAAAACCGCAAAGCGCGCTGAAAGCACCGCGCCGGCGGCTCCCGCCGCGACGCCGGAAACATATCCGGCGATTATTCTGAGCATTGAAAACGCTACCGCGCGCCAGAAATCCGCGGTACCTGCCATTTCTATAAGTGAAAAAAGCGCCGCCTTCGGATAGGGGATAAGCAGCTCCTTTCCTACAGCGGCGGCGGCAAGCTGCCATACCGCAAGCCAGAAAAGCGATACGGCAGCCCACTTAAGAATTTTTTTGAATTCAGCCCGCTTCATAATAGAACTTATCGTCAGGCAGGGCGCCGCCCACGCTTGACGGGTTGCGGTCATACAAGAACTGCAGATACGCCGAAAGGTCAGTTTTAAGCTCGCTTCCGTCTTCAAACACGATATTGCAGTAAGGAATGGCCTTTTCGGCAACCGCGGCGGAGGCTACTATTCCGTATTTTTCGCAGAGCGAGGCGGCGCCGCTTATATCGCTGTTTACCGAATCCACCGATTCTTTGTATTCCTCAAGAAAAATCTTTACCGCTTCGGGATTTTCCTCGATATATTCGTTTCTCGCCACAATACAGCCCATTACAAGCTTGGTGTCGCTTGTTTTTTCCCACTCGTCGTTTAAATCGAGAACTATTTCGGCGCCCTCGTTATTGGCTACGATAGTTGTCGCTACCGGCTGGGGAGCGACGGCTATGACGTTCTCGCTCTTCGCGAACTCGGCTACAAGCTCGGTCGGCTGGGAAACAAAGTTGATTGTAACGTCCTCGCCTGCCTTCAGTCCGTTTTCTTCAAGAATATAGTTGATAATATATTCCGGGTTGGCTCCCTGACCGGTGGAGTAAATTGTTTTTCCGGCAAGTGATTTAATATCGGTTATCTCCTCGCCCTTGGTTACAAGACAGAGCACGCCGAGGGTGTTTACCGCAAGCACCGAAATTCCACCGTCCGTCCTTTTGTAAAGGGCAGAGGCAAGGTTGGTGGCAACCGCGGCGATATCCGCCTCGCCGTTTGAAAGCTTGGCAACAATTTCATCGTTTGTTCCGACAATGCTCATTTTATAGTTGAGCCTGCCGGTTCCGTCCTCTGCTTTCTGCATAAGGGGAGCCATGCCTATGCCGGTAGGACCGTTAAGAGCTAAAACATTGCAGCTCACATCAAGCTTTTCGGGAACAGACGAGGAGGAAGACGTGCCGCTCTGACTGTCACTGCCGGTGTTGCTTTGTCCGCAGGCCGCAAGGCTGAAAAGCATCGCGGCGGCGATAAGAATGCTAAGAATTTTTTTCAATTTTGATCACCTTTATTCTGTTATTTTCCCTTTTGATACGCCCGCTGTTTTCAAGTGAATCAAGGCTTCGGTAAAGGCTTGCCCTGCCTACGCCGAGCATTTTGCTTAAAAGCGTCATATTTACGGGAATTGAAGCGCAGCCGTCCTCGCCCGATACGGAATTCAGATACGCAAGCACGGTGTCCTCGGTGCTTGGACAGGAAAGAACGCTCAGTTTATCGTTAAGAAATCTTATTCTGTCGGACAGAAAGGTTATATAGTTGATCGCGGTCTGCGGATATTTATTGAAAAGGGAGGTTAAATCCTTTTCGGTGATGAATCTGATCTCAAGCTCCGAGTCCGCCGCAACCGTGCTGACATAGGAATCAGTCTCGCCGAATACCGCCGCCGCTCCGAAGCACATTCCGGGACCGAATTTTTTCATTACCACCCGGTTTGCGTTATTTGTAACGGCAACCGCGCTGCCGGATACAATGAACGCGAGCGCGTGCAAAAAGTTCGCCGAGGAATAAATCTGCTCGCCCTTTTTGAATTTTACCGCAGGCGGCAATGAGGAAACAATTTCCTTTTTCTCATCCGCCGTCAGACCGTCAAGCAAAAACAAACTATCGTATACTGACATAAGACTCCTTAAATTTGTCTCAAATGAGACAGTTTACCTTATTATATCATACGGCGGGTATTTGTCAAGGTTTTAACAAAAATTTTTTTAAGAAAGTACCCGAAAATTAGGTATTGACAAAAAAGGCAGATAACGATATAATATACTGGTCTCGAAAAAATATTCGGCTGTATAGCTCAGTTGGCTAGAGCATGCGGTTCATACCCGCAGTGTCATTGGTTCAAATCCAATTACAGCCACCACCGGCCCGGTGGTCAAGAGGCCTAAGACACCGCCCTTTCACGGCGGTAACACGAGTTCGAATCTCGTCCGGGTCACCAGTCGGGAGCCTCGGTGCGCAATTTGCGTTCGGGGCTTTTTTAATGCCCGGTACTCGCGCCGGAGCGGCATTTTTTGCTGCTTGCTGATAAAAAGAAACGGCAATTTTCATCAGAAAATTGCCGTTTCTTTTTAGTTTTTTCTTTTCTTAAGTTACCGGTATTAAAAGAGGGTAATAAAAAGACGCGTTACGGATGAAAATTCTTAAAAATTTAACCGCGCGAGCATTTTTCCGCGTCGATTGCCAGCACCAGCATCAGCACTCCGAGCGCGTCGCTTTCCCTTACCACGTCGATAACATATGTATCGGTCAGGTTAAATATCTCCTTTGAGACAGTCGCTACAAGGCTTCCGTCCGTCCCGGCAACGGTATAGTCCCATTCCGTAAAATTGCCGTTTACCTGCCAACCGCCTAAATCGACGCTGAAAACGGGCTTAAAAAAGCTTAATTCTTTTTTTATGCAGCCGGCGTATCTGCCGCCGATGTATATTTCAAATTTGGGCAGGAAGGTAAGCACACGCTCCTTTACCGTTCCGATATAGAGACCCGCCGCGTCGAATATTTTGAGGCAGTGTCCCCAAGCGAGCTGTCCCTTTACCGTGTAGAGAGTGTTTCCGCTCGGGCTGTATATATCATAGCTGTCAAACCACGAAAACAGTCTCTGTCTGAAAAGCATACGCATATTCTTATTCCCCGCTTTACTCCTTGCTGAAATCCTCGAGAACAAGCCCCTCATTGCGTTCCGCCGCCCAGCTTATATTCCATTCGCTTGTAAAAATCAGCAGATTGTTGTTTTTGAAATCCTGAACCCACTTTGTGTCTGAGGTCAGGTTAAGCGACTTTATGTCGATATCCTTATTTTTTACCCAGCGGATATACTGATATGGCAGGTCGTTTCGTACAACGTCGACATTGTATTCGTTTTTAAGCCGGTATTCCAGCACCTCAAGCTGCAGAACGCCGACCACGCCGACTATAACCCGCTCCATACCGGTGCCCGGCTCGCGGAATATCTGGATCGCGCCCTCCTGCGCTATCTGCTCAACGCCTTTTACAAACTGTTTTCTCTTAAGGCTGTCCCTGTGCTCTATAAGGGCGAAATGCTCCGGCGCGAAGGTGGGTATGCCCTCGTACCTGACATGCTTTTTAAGCGAGCAGACTGTATCGCCTATCGAGTAAATCCCGGGATCAAAAACGCCGATTATATCGCCGGCGTATGCCTCGTTTATTACCTGCCGCTCTTCAGCCATCATCTGCTGAGGCTGGGAAAGACGGACGGTTTTGCCCGCCTGAACGTGATAATAATCAGCGCCGCGCTCAAATTTTCCCGAGCAGACGCGGAAAAAGGTTATCCTGTCACGATGGTTTTTATTCATATTTGCCTGTATCTTAAAGGCAAACGCCGAGAAATTCTCGTCAAACGGGCTTATAAGCTCACCCTCCGATACGCGCGGCAGGGGAGGAGTAGTCATTTTAAGGAAATTTTCGAGAAACGGCTCAACCCCGAAATTGGTAAGCGCAGAACCGAAAAACACCGGAGAAAGCTCGCCCCGGCGCACCTTTTCCAGGTCAAAATCAAAGCTTGCGCCGTCAAGCAGCTCTATCTGGTCCACAAGTTCCGCGCGCTGGTATTCGCCTATCAGCTCGTCAAGCTTTCCGGTATCGGTAATATCGCACTTTACCGCCGTCAGCTTTTCCTGACCCTTATGAAATTCATTAAACGTGAGAATCTCGCGCCTGTCCCGGTCAAAAACACCCCTGAAGCTTACACCGCAGCCGATGGGCCAGTTGACCGGATAGGTACCTATGCCAAATTCCTTTTCAAGCTCGTCAAGCAGCTCGAACGGGTCTCTCGCCTCGCGGTCAAGCTTGTTTATAAAGGTAAATATTGGAATGTGCCGCATAGCGCAGACTTTGAAAAGCTTCCTTGTCTGCGCTTCGATCCCCTTTGCCGCGTCGATGACCATAACGGCGCTGTCTGCCGCCATCAGAGTGCGGTAGGTATCCTCGGAAAAGTCCTGGTGTCCGGGCGTGTCAAGAATATTTATGCAGTAGCCCTCGTATTCAAACTGCATAACCGAGGAGGTGACGGATATGCCGCGCTGCTTTTCAAGCTCCATCCAGTCGGAAACCGCGTGCTTCGAGGTGGCTTTTCCCTTTACCGAGCCTGCGGTCTGTATCGCTCCGCCGTACAGAAGAAGCTTTTCGGTAAGTGTGGTTTTTCCGGCGTCCGGGTGCGAGATTATCGCAAAGGTGCGCCGCCTTTCTATTTCGCGCTGTGTATCGGTCACGGAAAATTCTCCTTTAAAATTACTCAAACACTATAATTTTATCATAAATCCGCTGTTTTATCAAGATTTTCCTTTTTGTCTGCTCTGTCCGCAATAATAAAAATAACGGAAGAGAGCAGCAGAAGCATCGGATAAAACATAAACGGCAGGATTTCCCTCCTTCTGAAAAATAACTCCGCGCTGAAGACAGACATTTTCCGTGCTTACAATTTACATTCTGGACATTTATTATTTAATAATTCGATAAAAAAGCATTGTATTATATAATTGTATTATCAGCGTTTCGGGAAGCTTAATGTTAATAAAAGGCAAAGGGAAGAAAGCGTATGTCGCATTTTGTGGAATTTGAAGACGTCAGCAAGGTATATACCATGGGTGAGGTTAAAATAAACGCGCTGCAAAAAGCGGATTTCTTTATAGACAGGGGAGAAATCTGCGTAATTGTGGGTCCCTCCGGAGCGGGAAAAACCACGCTGCTGAATATTCTGGGCGGTATGGATTCGCTTACGTCCGGCAGGGTGCTTATAGACGGTGAAGATATTTCAAAATATTCCAAAAGACAGCTTACCGCCTACCGGCGTTATGACGTGGGCTTTGTTTTTCAGTTTTATAACCTGATTCAGAATCTTACCGCCGTTGAAAACGTGGAGCTTGCGGCGCAGATATGCCGCGACCCGCTTGACCCTATGGAGATGATCGGGCGCGTAGGTCTTGCGGACAGGGCGAAGAATTTTCCGGCTCAGCTTTCGGGAGGAGAACAGCAGAGAGTTTCCATAGCCCGAGCGCTGGCGAAAAATCCCAAGCTGCTTTTATGCGACGAGCCTACCGGCGCGCTTGACTATGTGACCGGAAAGCAAATACTGAAACTGCTTCAGGATACCAGCCGCCAAAGCGGTATGACCGTTGTTATCATTACCCATAACAGCGCCCTTACCGCCATGGCGGACAGGGTTATAAGGGTAAAAAACGGAACGGTGATAAGCCAGGCGAAAAACGAGAAGGTGACCCCGGTAGAAGAGATTGAGTGGTGATATTATGCTTGTCAAAATTGTACTCCGCACAATCCGCAAGTCTATCGGGCGCTACCTTGCGATTTTTTCAATTATAGCCCTGGGCGTCGGTTTTTTCGCGGGGCTGCGCGTAACCGAGGAATCCATGCGAAGAACGCTTGACGGATATTTAAAGGAGCTTAATCTTTATGATTTTAAGCTTGTAAGCACTTTAGGTCTTACCGATGAGGACGCGGAGGCGTTCGCGGCGCTTGACGGCGTTAAGGAGGCAAGAGGCTCGTACAGCGCGGATTTTATCTATCTTACCGAAACGGGCTCTGACTCAGTGCTTCACGCGCACACCCTGCTTGACGGCGTAAACGGCATGGACCTTGTAAGCGGAAGCTTTCCCGAAAGCGCGGACGAATGCGTGCTGGACAACGCCCTTTCCGGTACGGTTTCAATAGGCGACGAAATAGTTTTTTCCGAAAATAATTCGGAGGAGACCTTTGATTCCTTTGCTTACAGCTCGTATAAGGTGACGGGCTTTGTCAACGCCTCGGAATATTTTCATTTTGACCGCGGAAGCACCTCGCTTGCCGGCGGCTCGGTTTCCGGATACGCCTATATGCTGCCTGAGGGCTTTACTGCGGATTATTACACCGAGCTTTATCTTACAATACCCTCGGACGCTGAAATTTATTCGGATGAATATAATGAAGCGCTTGATTCCCTGCGCGGCAGCGCAGAGGATTTGCTGAACGAAAGAGCGGATATAAGGTATAACGATATTTATTCGGAAGCGAAATCGGAAACCGATAAGGCGCAGGCTGAGCTTGACGACAAAAAGAATGAGCTTGAGCAGGCGCAGGCTGAGCTTGAAGACGGCTGGGCGCAATACCGCTCGGAACGCGCCGCGGCAGAGGAAAGACTTGCCGCGACCAAGCAGGAGCTCGACTCCGCCAAGAGTGAGATTGACGCCGGACGGAGTGAGCTTGAAGCCGCGAAGGCGGATCCGTCGGCTCAGCTTCCGGAGGTTGCGGCGCAGCTTGAGGCGGCGGAAAACGCACTGAACCAAAGCGAAAAAGAATATGAGCAGGGGCTTGCCGCCTATAATGAGGCGGCGGCTGAGGCGCAGGCAGGCTTTGAGGAAACCGAGAAAAAGCTGAACGACTCCCAAAAGGAAATAGACGGCGCTCTTCCCGAGCTTGAAGACGCGCAGCGGGAAATAGACGACGCGGCGGCACAGCTTGCCGAAATAAAGCCGGCAACGGTTTATGTGCTTGACCGTTCCTCAAATGTGGGCTATGCGAGTTTTGAAAACGATATAAACATTGTTTCGGGCGTGGCAAAAGTGTTTCCGCTTTTCTTCTTTCTTGTCGCCGCGCTTGTATGCATAACGACCATAACGAGAATGGTCAGCGAGCAGCGCACCGAGAACGGCGTGCTTAAGGCGCTCGGCTACGGCGGCGGAGCGGTGGCTGGTCAGTATCTTTTCTATGCCGGAAGCGCTTCGGCTATGGGCTGCGCCGCCGGATTTATCATAGGCTCGCGTTTTCTGCCGATGGTGCTCTGGCAGGTATATCATATTATGTATTCGGTCGACAGACCTGTCGTGTTTGTGCTGAACTGGGGACTGTTTGCGGTCTGTACGCTTCTTTATCTTGCCTGCGCGCTGGGAGCCGCCTGGTTTGTATGCTTAAAGGACCTGAAGGAAAGCGCGGCACAGCTCATAAGACCTAAATCGCCGGAGGCAGGAAAGCGCATTATCTTTGAAAGGATAACCTTTATCTGGAGTCGGCTGAAATTTCTTCACAAGGTTTCGGTCAGAAATATAATGCGATATAAAAAGCGTATGGTTATGATGATTATCGGAATAGGCGGCTGTACGGCGCTGCTGCTTACCGGCTTCGGAATCAGGGACACAATACAGCCGGTAATCGATTATCAGTATAATGAGATTACGCTCTATGACGCTTCGGTAAGCTTCCTTGAGGAAATTGATGACGAAGGCAGGAATACGTTTTCCGAAGAGACCGAAAGCGTAGCCGAGGATATAATATTTCTGCGCTCCGAAAGCGTTGACGCCCAAACGCAGAAGGGCGATCAGCCAATAAATCTTGCTGTATTTGACCATGCGCCGGACGGATTTATCGACCTTCACGACGGCAGCCGTAAAATCGCTTTTCCGGAAAAGGGAGAGGCTGTGATAAATTACAGGTTTGCAAAGGAAAATAATATCTCGGTCGGCGATGAGCTGAAGCTGCGTGACGGTGAATTAAGAACGCTGACCGTTACGGTGAGCGATATTTTCGACAATTATTTTTATGATTATGTTTATTTAAGCTCTGAAACCTATGAGGAGCAGTTAAGCGTCTCTCCCGCCTGCAATACGGCGTATGTGAATTTCAAGGAAGGACAGGACGCCCGCTCCGCGGGCGCGCTGATGCTCAGCGACGATAACGTCGCGAGCGTAACTGCGAGCGAGGATATGATAACGCGCATCGAGGGCATGCTTGACAGTCTTAATTACATCGTTCTGATTGTTCTGATCTGCGCCGGCGCGCTGGCGTTTATCGTGCTTTACAACCTTACGAATATAACCATTACCGAGCGCACCCGCGAGATAGCCACCCTTAAGGTGCTGGGCTTTTACATCAATGAGCAAAATTCCTATGTTTTCCGCGAAAACCTTATTCTTACCGGCGTAAGCACGCTTTGCGGAATACCTATGGGCATAGCCCTGCTCAATTACGTGATGGCGCAGATTAAAATCAGCAATTTTTACTTCGGCTGCCGGCTGTCGCCCCTGAGCTACCTTTGGGCGGTGCTTCTCACCTTTGCCTTTACGCTTATAGTGGATCTGGCTCTGACCGGAAAGATGAAGCATATAAATATGGCGGAGGCAATGAAGGCCATTGAATAAAGCCTGAAAATAAGCATTAAAAAAACCGGCCGTCCTGCATTTCCGCGTGAGACGTCCGGTTTTATTTCCGTCTGGAGGGTATTTGCCCCCGGCGCTGAATTAAGGGCAAAATAAAAAAACGCGCCGGAGCTTTAAAAAAGCTCCGGTTTGTTTTTTAGCCCTTGTATTCGTTTTCCTGGCTGTAGGTGGTTATTTCTTCGCTCTTGCTTCCGCTGTAAACAGTAAATTCGACCTTTACGCGGTATGTACCGCTGTCAACCGAGGCGGTTTTGGTTAAGCCACCCATAAAATCGTTGATAGTGGTGCTCCAGCTTTCCTCTGTGTTCCACCATAAAAGGAACTTCTTTTGCAGGGTCATTTTAATCTCGATTTTTGTGGTAATTCCGCTGTAACCGCCTATTGTTGTAGAACAAATAGCAGTACCATCAGTAATTCTTAAAGATGCCGTTGTAACGTTTGTATATTCAAAAAGCGGCTGAATACCCGGCTCGCCCTCTGACGACGAAGCGGGTGAAACAGGGGCGCTCGCGCCCTCCGCTCCGGCGACCATAGCGGCGGAAAAAATTAAAACAACCGACAAAATCAGAGCTGCGATTTTCTTGGACATTTCTTTTCCCTCCTTTCCGCGTTTATTCCGAGGGGAAAACCCTCGACTCATATAAACGCAGAAAAGGAGAAAATGTGACATTTTTTTAGGAAATTTCAATCGACTCTGCTATTTTAATTATTTCTTGAGTGTCTATTTGACTATAAATAGTGAATACATACTTTTCGGTGTTAAAGACTACGGTGTTTGTACCGTTCTTCGAGTAAGTAATTCCTTCGTATCCGTTTATAATTATTTTATCGTATGTTGTATTTTCTGTGTCGGCTTGTAATATTGTATCGTCAATCATAGTTTGTATATAAGCTATGATTTTAGTGTGTTCATTGTCCACATACGTTGTTTGGAATCTAACTAAATCTTCCATTTTTGAATCCAATACAAATCCCTCTGGAATATAGCTCGGCTCAACAGCTTCAAATTCAAAATCAGCGTCAGCAGATATACTGCTCTGTCCGGAATTATCGTCATCATTCATAAAGATAATACTGCTGAATTTTTCAAAGGTTTCAACAATAAATCTTAAGAACGGCTCTCTGATAGCCTTTACGCCGAATGTAACCGCGGTAAGCCCTACAAACAGCGCGGCGATAACCGCGGCGGCACGCTTGCCCGCCGTATTCAGCCAATAATAGTAAAATTTCTTCTGTTTTTCGATAAGCTTCTGCATCTTTTCCTCAAATTCATCGGAAAAAGATATATTTGCCAGCTCTTCGTCTGAGGGAAGAGTCTCGCATAATTCCTTGCTGTAAAGGTCGAACGCTTCATATAATTTATCCCTTTGTACAGAATATCTTGCCATTTTAATCACCTTATTCGTTTATAAGAGCGTCCAAGGCTTCTCTTGCTCTCTGCAGGCGCTTTCTTACCGCTGCGTGCGAGATATTGAGCAAATCGGCTGTCTGCTTATCGGATAACTGATGATAAACCTTAAGCTCCAGAATTTCCCTGTATTTGTCGGGAAGCTGTTTGAGCTTAGAGAGTATTTCCTTAGCGCTCAGCTCCTCCGTAATATTGCTGGCGGCGGAGGAGACCTTCGTGTCGTAAACCTTTTCTATATCTACGTATCTGGATTTCTTTTCCTTCCTCGTATAGTCTATTGCTGTGTTCTTCACTATTATAACGATAAAGGACCTTGTTTTGTGACTGTAAACATCTTCTATTTGATTAAGGTGCTTTATTATTTTGACAAACGCATCATGCACAACGTCTTCGGCGTTCTTATCGTCGCCCAGAACTTTAAGGGCGATATACTTCATAAGAAGCCTGTATTCCTCATAAATTTTTTCAAATTTGGATTTGTCTTCCTCGTTATCGATTAAACTGAGATAATATAACAGCATTTAACTTCCTCTTCCTTCTAACAATAACAGAATAATTTTTTACGTCTTGAATTTATAAAAATTATTTATTATCAAGCAGGGAATCAATAAGCAGCTTTTGGTTCTGCGGTCTTGAAAGAAAGCGACGGCAGCGTAAGCCTTAAAACACCGGCTCCAAGGTTCTGCCTACTGTTTCCGTTTTTTCAGCCTCCTTTTTGCAGGACCCTCGAAATACTTCGCGCCTTCATACCAGATGCGCCGCACATAGGCGGAGCGAAGACCGGGGAATAATTTATAAATAAAGCGGAGCCGCTTCCGCTTTCATTACATAAAGAGCAGCAGGCTTACCGCCATAACAGCCATACCGGCGATAAGTCCGTAAATCGAATAATGATGCTCGCCGTATTCCCTTGCGGCGGGCAGCAGCTCGTCAAAGGAAATAAACACCATAATGCCAGCCACAGCGGCAAATATCACGCCGTAAACTATATCGTTCATAACCGGCATTAAAATCAGCCAGCCGGCAAGCGCGCCCGCGGGCTCTGCGAGACCTGATAAAAATGAATAAAGAAAGGCTTTTTTCTTTGAGCCGGAAGCGTGGTGAATCGGCACCGAAACCGCTATGCCCTCGGGTATATTGTGAATCGCCACCGCGGCGACGATCGGAATCGCTATGCCCGGATCCTGAAGCGCTGAAACAAAGGTCGCCAGCCCCTCCGGAAAATTATGGACGGCTATGGCGAGCGCCGTAAAAACTCCCGTGCGCATAAGCTTTGTGCTTTTAACTTCCCCGCCGCTGCCGGGCAGCTTTACCTCATGGGGATTTTCCTCAGAAGGTATCGCCTTGTCGATAAGCGCGGCAACCAGCATGCCGCCGAAAAACGAGGCAACGGTCGCCCAGCTTCCCGCCCTTTTGCCGAGCTGAGCCTGAAGGGAGGCCTGCGCCTCGAAAAATATTTCTATCATTGAGACATATATCATCACGCCCGCCGAAAAGCCCAGACTTACCGAAAGGAATTTCCTGCTTGTGCGCTTCTGTGTCAGCGCTGCAATGCTTCCGATTCCCGTGCTTAATCCTGCAGCAAGCGTAAGCAAAAAAGCGTTGAGTATGTCCAAAAATTCACCTCCGCGTTGTTCCGCCTCATACGGTCCGACAGTTATATTGCATAATAAGCGGTACGGCATTGAATGCCGCACCGGTCTTTAATATTTTATAATACATGCTGTTTTATACGGCTTAAATATTTCCGATAAATTATAACATATCTTTTTAAAAATTTAAAGAACAATATGCCCTAAAATTTTATCGGATCACCGCTTTTTTGGAGCAGGCTGCCGAAGAAACTTTGTCATTCGGCAGTCTGACCGTCAGGATACGGCATGTTCTCGAGCGCGTAAGTTATACACTGATTGATAAATTCGCTTCTGCTCAAATTATATTTTACAGCGCATGCGTCAACTTTTTTAAGCTTTTCAAAATCTATGCGGATTGTGATAGGGTCTTTTTTGTATTGCTTTGGAATGAAATCTGACATTTTAAATTCACCTCGCACATAGTATATGCGATATTGTATGCTAAATATAGATTCGGTTTCAGAATACAAAAGCGAATACAAAAATAAAACGAAGCACAGTCACGGAATATCCTGAAAATTGCGCGCAAAACAAAAACGCCCCTCCTTTAGGGGGCGTCAGTCCGCCGGTAAACCTTATGCTTGTTTTAAACGCGGTTATTTCTTTTTCCATTTCAGCAGCAGCGCCGAATTTATAATTACTGCCACCGAGCCGGCATTGTGAACCAGCGCGCCGACGACGGGACCGAGAAATCCCGTTACGGCGAGAATTATGGCAAGGAAGTTCAGCGTCATTGAAAACGTAAGATTGAGCTTGATTTTTTTCATCATTTTTTTTGAAAGCGAAAACAGATGGGGCAGCTCCTTTATTTCATCGCTGACAAGGGCTATATCCGCCGCCTCGACGGCAATATCGCTTCCCGCGCCGCCCATTGCGATGCCCACATCGGCTTTTTTAAGAGCGGGAGCGTCGTTGATTCCGTCTCCTATCATACACACGCGGTCGCCGTTTTTCTGAAAGCCGCCGATTATCTTCAGCTTGCTTTCAGGCAGGCATTCGGCGTGTATTTCGTCTATCTCCGCCTGACCGGCTATTGCGGCGGCGGCTTTCTGATTGTCGCCGGTAAGCAGCACGGGCAGAATCCCCGCTTCCTTCAAGCTTCTGATTGTCTGACGGCTTTCCCGTCTTACCGTGTCGGACAAAACGATATATCCCGCCGGAACGCCGTCAGCGGAAAGCCAGACTATGGTGGCTCCGCTGTTGATATATTTTTCTGTGGCGCTGATAAGGCGGCGCGTGCCGGCGTTTTTTTCGCCGCCGAATACCAATTTAAGGTTTCCCGCCTTTATTTCCCTGCCGTTTACCGCGGCGCAGACTCCTTCCCCCGGTATCATTCTGAAATTTTCGGGAGCGGGGGGCAGGGCGCGTCCGCCTGCCTTATAGCAGCGGACAACTGCTTTCCCGAGAGGGTGCTCGCTCATTTGCTCCGCCGCAGCCGCGAGCGTGTAGATTTCCTCGGCGCTGTAAGCCGAAACGCTTTCAACCGCCGTTACCTCCGGAGTGCCGTATGTAAGGGTGCCGGTTTTGTCAAATGTTATTTTTGAGACCTGCGCAAGCCGTTCGAGTGCGTCGCCCTCGCGCACAAGAAAGCCGTGCCCTGCGGCGTTGCCGATAGCCGCCATAACTGCGGTGGGCGTTGCAAGCACCAGCGCGCAGGGGCAGAATACAACAAGTATGGTAACAGCGCGGATTATTTCTCCCGAAATAATCCAGGTCAGAGCGGCGGCGCTCAAAGCGATGACGACTATCCAGGCAGCCCATCTGTCGGCCAGTCCCACTATTTTCGCCTTTGACGCGTCTGCGGACTGAACAAGCCGTATCATTCTTTGAATAGAGCTGTCTTCTCCGACCTTTTCCGCCTTCATCACAAAGGCCCCGAACTGATTTACCGTTCCGCTTGAAACCTCGTCCCCCGCCGATTTATCAACCGGCAGCGATTCGCCGGTCATAACCGACTGATTTATCGAGGTCTCACCCGAAAGGATTATACCGTCCACCGGAACGGTTTCTCCCGGCAGAACGCGTATAACGTCTCCTATCTTAGCCTGCCCGGCAGGAATTATTTTTTCGCCGCCGCCGGTAATTACGCGGGCGGTCTGAGGGGTGAGCTGAACAAGCTTTTCGATTCCAGCCCGCGCTTTTGCGACGGTCAGGTCTTCAAGCAGCGCGCCGAGCTGCATTATAAACGCCACCCCGCCCCCGCCAAAATCCTCGCCTAAGCACACGCACGCTATAACCGCTATGGATACAAGCACGTCAGCCTTAATGTCAAATGCGGTTACAAGACCTATCAGAGCTTCCGCCGCAATCGGTATCCCGCAGAGCAGTACCGCCGCCCAGGCTGCATCAAAGGGAAGCGGTATAAGGTTGAAAATACTGACTATAAGCGCCGCGCCGGAAATAATCAGAAAAGCAATATCCTTTTTTCTTCCGCCCAGCTTCAAAAATTTTTCAATCGTTTCAGCAACTCTTTTCATATCGCACCTTCTTGTACCTATGGGGGTATGGGTATATTATAAAGCAGCGTATGCATTTTGTCAAGCCGGATATTTCTGATTTCGGAAGAATGGGGCTTGAATCCGAAAAAAGCCCCCTTGTAGAAGGGGGCGCGGACTGTGGATAAATTTGAAATCTGATTGCTTTGCGGCGGTCAGCCGCATTTTGTTTTAGTGCCTTTAGGCTGGTTTGCTCAAAGAGCAAACCAAACAACCACCCGCTATGCGGGTGTGCGTAAAAAGTTATACAAAAAAATTCCCCTAAGTAGTACAATAAGGTTGTTCAAGTC
>CALWUZ010000013.1 GCA_944384845.1 uncultured Clostridia bacterium | reverse complement strand
AGCGGCGTCGGAAAATATGACGGAATGGCGGTTTTTGTTCCTATGACCGCGGTAGGGGACAGAATAAGGGCGAAAATACTGAAGGTCAAAAGCTCCTATGCCTTCGCAAAGGCTGAGGAGATAATTATCCCGTCCCCCGACCGCACCGAAAACGACTGCCCCTCTTTCAGACAGTGCGGCGGCTGTGCTTTCCGCCATATAACCTATGAAGCGGAATGCCGTATTAAATACAATAAAGTATATGAGACAATGAAACGCATCGGCGGCACAGATATAAAACCGCAGCCGATAATTCGGTCCGACAGCCCGGACCGTTACCGGAATAAAGCGCAGCATCCCGTGGCGGCGGACGGCTCGGTCGGCTTTTACGCCTTTCATTCCCACAGGATAGTTAAATGCGGCTGCTGCGCCCTGCAGCCGGAAATTTTCGGTAAAATTACCGCAGAATGCTCCGAATGGGCGGCAGAAAACAGAATCAGCATATATAACGAACAAAGCGGAAAGGGCCTGCTGCGCCATATTTATCTGCGTCTCGCTGAGAAAACAAATGAAATTATGTTCTGCGCCGTAATAAACGGAGAAAAGCTGCCCTTCGCGGAGAAGCTTATTTCCCGGCTTAAAACCGTCTGCGGAAACAATCTTAAAAGCGTTCAGCTCAATATAAACAAAGCGAAAACAAACGTCATTTTAGGGCGTGAATGCAGGGTGCTTTACGGAGACAAATATATTACGGATATTCTGTGCGGTATAAAGGTAAGACTCTCCCCGCTCTCATTTTATCAGGTGAACCGCGGAATGGCGGAAAAGCTGTACGAAAAAGCCGCAGCTTACGCGGAGCCGGACGGAAAGGTCATTTTAGACCTCTACTGCGGCGCCGGAACAATAGGACTTTCTTTAGCGGACAGAGCAAAACAGATAATAGGCGCGGAAATAGTGCCCGAGGCGGTCAGGGACGCACGCTTTAACGCAAGGCTTAACGGCATAGAAAACGCCGAGTTTATCTGCGCCGACGCGGGGACGGCGGCCGGCATGCTTGCAAAAAGGGGCGTTTCTCCGTCGGTAGTTATCCTTGACCCGCCGAGAAAGGGCTGCCCGCCCGAGCTTATTGAAACGGTTGCAGAAGCGTTTAAACCCGAAAAGGTTGTATATGTCTCCTGCGACCCCGCTACGCTCGCGCGGGACGTAAGGCTTTTTGCCGAAAAAGGCTATACGCTTAAAGAGTACACGCCCGCCGATATGTTCCCGCGCACAAGCCATGTGGAATGCGTAACATTGATGTCAAAGGTCGAATAACAAAACAAGCGAAAAGTGCATAAATAAGGACTTTCCGGGAATCGGGGCTTGTCAGCGGACAGGCTCCGGTTTCCGGATTTTTTGTTTTAAAAGGTAAACGGAACCCGTTCTTCCGTAAAAACGGCAGAAAATTGAAAATTGTTAAGCTGACAGATTGGATAAACGGATCGGCAACATAGTAAAAGATGAAAAGAAAATCACTGTTTCGACGTATTCATTTATCAATGTAAACCTGTACTTCATAATTCCAGTGCAAAATGCCTGATACAACAATTAACTGTACTGTAAATTTCGGCTCGGCGCCATATTTTGTTCGGGCTGTACGCATTACCTCGCTTAATACCTGTTCCCTGGTTTCTTCGGTACAGCCGGCGCACAGATATTTTCCTTTCGGCAATACCTTTAACCCGTCTATCTCCGCATAACTGATACAGACAGCAAAAAGCCTTGATACTCCGTTTTCGGTATATATGCCGGCTAAATCCTCAAAGGAAAACCTCTCCTTTAAGGCAGGTGTAACTTTATCGTAGAAATGCTCAAGATAATTCCAAAGATTATCAAGCGTCGGCGCTTCTAAGGTATCTGAAAGCAGAATAACGCGCTCCGGAAAATCCTTTAAAAAGGCGCCGTCGGATTTTCTGCACGTCTGCAGTTTTCTTTCATAATCCGCTTTCGCTAACCGGATTTTTGATTTACTGTGCTGCAATGCCGTTATTTTTTCATCAGCCTTTTTTTCCGCTTGCGCTAAAAATTCCACAATTTTTTTCAAATCGTCATATTCCAAAACCTTTTTTATCTCCTTAAGAGGCAAATCCATATGCTGCAAAGCCCGTACCGTATTCAGACGGACAATATCCTGTTCGGTATAATAGCGGTAATTTGTCCATTCGTCTTTTTTGCTTGGCTTGACTAATCCGATACGGTCATAATGCCGCAGCGTTTCGCTTGTTGTATTAACTGCCTTCGCCGCTTCGCCGACTGAAAAATATTTTTTCATTTTTTTATTTTCTCCTATTGACATTTGTGTTACACAAAAGTTTATAATCATTATAGCATAAGATATTGCGGAAAACAACAGACATTGCAATACTGTTCAGGAGGAATTGCTGTATGATAGAACTCAACCAAGTAACAAAACAGTACGGGCAAGCTACCGTACTCAAAAACATTACTTTGTCGATCGACGAGCCGGGTATTTATTGCCTGCTCGGCAGGAACGGCGCGGGCAAAACAACGCTTCTCAAATCGATTGCCGGGTATCAGAATATTACAAACGGAACTATCAAGGTTGACAGCAAAGCAATAACAATATCAACTTTGGACACAGGTGTTAGCTATATCGAAAACTTTGCAAAGCATTTCAACCTTCCGGTGCGGAAGCTGATACGGATTGCTTCAGAGGTAAATCCCAATTACGATTACGATTTTGCTCTGGATATGATGGACCGCTTTGAATTGGACGGAAAAAAGAAGTTTAATCATCTTTCTCTTGGCATGAAAACAATGGTTTCCACGATTATCTGTTTGGCAAGCAATAAGGATGTCATTCTTTTAGACGAGCCTGTCCTCGGCTTCGATGCAATTATGCGTGTTGAATTTTATGATATGCTGACACAGAGCTTTCAGAAACACCCCAGAATTATTATTGTATCTACTCATATCATTGAGGAAATTGCAAAAACAATTCAAAAACTGATAATTATTGATAAAGGCAGTATCCGTTTTTTTGATACGCTGCAATCGGTTGAGACAAAAGCTTTTAGTATAAGCGGACTGCAAAAGGACGTGAAGGCCGTAACCCAAAACCTGAACCTCATCGGACAGGATACAGTCGGAGGTCTTATGACAAGTTATATCTTCGATTACCCGCCGGAACAAACTGCCGCATTGGAAATTCACCCGCTGTCTTTGCAGGATTTCTTTATACAAATGGTCGGGCATAAGGGAGGTGCAATAAAATGAAAGCTGTTTTTGCGGTTGTAAAGCGATTGCTTGCGAGCAATAAAATCGGTTTTATCATTACTGCGCTTGTGGCGCTTTGTGCCACATCTTCCGGCGAGGTTGTTTTAAGCAACGGAAATTATGCCTGGCTGCTCGCCGTCTTAACCCCGTTCTTTTTTGTGTTTTATGATTTCACAAAGCTGATGCATTTGGGAGCGAGTAAAAAAGATTATTTTTTCGGTTGTCTGATCAGCTACGGCTTTCTGGCGTTTTGCATTTCCCTTGTCAATACGGCAATACATCTGTTGATCGACCCGGTATATTCAGCTCATACAGTTATCAATATGATGGATGTCTGCAAATGGACGGATAACGGGATTATCGTTGCCGGAGTGCAGCAAATGTTCTTTTTGCTGCTTGTTATGGTTTTTCTTCATGTGCTGTTATCCATGCAGCCGCATTGGTACGGGTGGCTGACTGATGCCGTATTGGTTGCTGTTATTTGTATTTTCACACCGATTGCCGCATTACGGGCTGTCTTATCGGGATTCTTCCGGATTATTATGCTTAACGGCAATGCGGTTTTGCACATCGGAATTTGTCTGCTGCTGAGCGCTGCTCTGTCTTTTGCGGGGCTTGCGGTCCTGAAGAGAAAGACTTTATAAATACGGAGGTATAATCATGATCCGTATAAAAGCGGTTGATGCGCAAAATATATTTGATGTATGCAAATTAACGACGCATCAAAACAGCATATGTACGACTATGGAAAAACATTTATACTGTAACGCAATTTCCATAGCTGAAGCAAAATATTATCCGGAAATGCACCCCAATGCAATTTATAACAATAATGTGCTGATCGGCTTTTTTATGTACCGGCGTGCGGAAAATCAAGCCGATACCGCAACCATTTGCCGCTTTATGATAGATTATCGGTTTCAGCATAAGGGACTTGGAAAAAAAGCCTTTGAGTATGTCCTGAGAGGTCTGAAAATCCAAGGCGTTAAGAAAGTAATCTTAATAATAGGCAACGCAAACAAGGCTGCTGAAAAACTATGTCTTTCTTTCGGATTTCAGTTGACGGGAAAGATTGATAATAAAGAATACTGCTATGAATTAGAGCTGTAATTCCAATCTGTAAAATTATGGAGGAATCACTATGAAAAAAATCATTTCACTCGTATTGTGTCTTATGCTGGGCAGCCTTGTTTTGGCTGGCTGCTCGGACAACAGCGAACCGTTTGAGGAAAAAAATTACACATCGGATACACAAATCAATGAAATCAATCTTGATGTAGAGGACAGAGAAATTGAAGTATCGCTGTCCGAAGACGAACAAGTCCATATTCAATATTCTGAAAACAACAAAGAGTATTATGATATTTCTGTTTCAGGGAATGTATTGACTATGACAAGCGCAAGCAATAAAGAGTGGACGGATTATATTGGGTTCAAACCCGATGACGAATATCGGAAAATATCGTTGCAGATACCGGACGCACTTTTAGAAAACCTTACGCTGTCGACAACAAACGAGGATATCATACTTTCCGACTTGGCTGTAACCGGAAGTATCAGTATTTCTTCTGCTGAAGGAGATATTACCTTTGGAACTTTAGCTGTAGGCAATGCCTTGACATTGAGTGCTAAAAACGGAGATATTTCCGGCGCGGTTGCAGGAAGCTATGATGATTTTTCTATTCATTCCGAAATCAAAAAAGGTGAAAGCAATCTGCCGGATAATAAAGACAGCGGCGAAAAAGAGCTGAATGTATCGTGCAATAACGGAGATGTTGATATTGAGCTTGTCAGCGATTAGATACCGTTTAGGCAACAAAATAAATAAACAGGACAGAAGATTAAAAAGGAAAGCAGCAAAGGAAAATGCTCATTTTGAAAAGAAGAACAATTATTTAAAAATAATATGCCTACTATTTATATGTGCTTGTATTATAACAGGCTGCGCCAATCATAGTGCAGAAGGAGAGATTTCTGCAGAAAATAGAAATGAAGAATCGGAGAAAGCAAACCAAGCAAAACCGGAAGATAAACCAAACAGCAATTACGCGGAGACAGGGGAAGAAATCTCTGCTGATAACGGACAAAATGAGCCGAAAACGGTGGAGGCAGACTGGTCAGAATATTTTAACAGGCTGAATGGAACGGCAGTCGTATACGAGCCTGCTGGCAGGAGGTATACCATCTATAATAAAGCTCTTGCAGAGACCAGAAGACCGCCATGCTCTACATTTAAAATTATTTCTTCCCTAATTGCTTTGGAAAATGGAATCATTGAATCGGAGGATTCAACCCGAACCTGGAGCGGTGAAGTATTTTGGAATGAAAGCTGGAATAAAGATATTAATTTCAGCGAAGCGTTTCGTACTTCTTGCGTATGGTATTTCAGACAGGTCATAGATGATATTGGGAAAGATATGATGCAAAATGAATTAGATAAACTCCGGTACGGTAATTGTGATATTTCTGATTGGGAGGGAAGATTAAATACAAATAATAACAATAAGGCCCTAACAGGCTTTTGGATTGAATCATCTTTACTGATTTCCCCAAAAGAGCAAGCAGAGGTAATGGAGCGTATATTTGGCAGAAACTCGGATTATTCAGAAAAAACACAGAATGAACTAAAGCAGGTTATGCTGGTGTCGGAGCAGGACAGAACTTATATTTCCATATATGGAAAAACCGGAATGGGAAAAGCCAATGGCATTGTTGCTGATGCATGGTTCACAGGATTTGCGGAAAGTGCAAAAGGAAATATATATTTTTGTGTGCGCCTTGGAACGAAAGACGGTATGAATGTATCCAGCACTTTGGCAAAAGAAATAGCAATTAAGATAGTGTCAAATTATTGTGTTCAGTAACTCATTACAATTAGAAAGGACTTTTAAACAAATAATTATATTTTGAAAACCGTTGTTTTGCAGCTGGTAAATGCTAATAAACAGCGGTTTTATAATGACAAATTCAAGCCGCCGTTTTCATTTTGAAATATGCAAATTCCGCTTTGACATCTTGATTTGTTCACCTTTTTATTATATTATACAATATAACAGGAGCACAAAAGGGGGACAGAAGATGAATATCTCTTATAACCGACAGACTGATTTTAAGAAGATTCAGCGAAAACGATATAGACGCGATATACAGTATTTTCAGCGACGCAGAGGTAAACACATTTCTGCCCTGGTTTCCGCTGAAGTCGCTTGATGGGGCACGCTGCTTTTTTAAAGAAAAATACGATAGGCAATACAAACAGGCTATAGCCTATAATTATGCCGTCTGCCTGAAATCCGATAATTCTCCTATAGGCTACATAAATGTCAGTACAGACGACAGCCGCGATTTCGGCTACGGTCTGCTTAAGCGCTTTTGGCATAAGGGTATAGCCGCGGAGGCGGGCAAAGCGGTCACCGAACAGCTTAAAAAGGACGGCATACCGTATATCACCGCCACTCACGACATTAAAAATCCGCGCAGCGGAGGGGTGATGAAAAAGCTCGGAATGAAATACTGCTATTCATATAAAGAGCAGTGGATGCCTAAAAATATATCTGTTACATTCAGAATGTATCAGTTGAATCTGGACGGAAATGAAAACAGAATATATAAAAAATACTGGGAAAATTCGGCCGTACATTTTATAGAAAAAGATTTATAAAATAAGATTTAAATTCCGTATTTTATCTGAGAAATTAACAAAACAGCGCAAAATCACACATCCTGAATGAACATCTTAAAAACCGGAAAGCTATAAATAAAAACACCGCCTGCGGGCGCTTTGGAGAGATAAGCATGTGCACTGCGTTTTCTTTTTTAAAAAATTCCTTTTATTTCGGGCGGAATATGGATATTGAATACACCTTCGGCGAGTCGGTGGTTATAACTCCGCGCGGGTTTAAGCTTCCTTTAAAACGCCTGGGAACGCTCACCGTAAGCCATGCCCTGATAGGAATGGCCAGCATAACCGAGGGGTACCCCTTATACGCCGAGGCGGCGAACGAAAAAGGGCTGTGCATGGCGGGGCTTAATTTCCCGGGAAACGCCGTATATACGCCGGAAGGCAAAATCAAAAAGAAAGCGGCCGCGCCTTACGAGCTGATTTTATATATTCTGGGAAGCTGCGAAAATCTTTCGGAGGCTGAAGAGCTTCTGACCGAGACGGAAATCGCGGA
>CALWUZ010000012.1 GCA_944384845.1 uncultured Clostridia bacterium | reverse complement strand
AGAAAACCGCAAAAGCAAATCCCGCTATATATCCAACCACCGAGAAAACAAGGGCTGCCGAGCGCTGAAATCCGCTTCGTGTTTCCTTAGGCTTTAAAAGGCTGAGCGGATACGCCGAAACCGGAAGAAGAACAAGAGCCGCAAGCGATACGGCGTAGTGAGCGGCGTTCAGAAAGAAATTATCTCCGAATAAATACAGCAGCGTCACCGTAGCCGCGGCGATAACCGGCGCCACGGTAATAACTCTTATAAATTTGAAAAGTTTGTACATAAATCGGATCTCCGTTCCGCCGCTGAAAATTTTTACCATAGGGTAAAAACAATCTCCGGCAGCGGCATGCCGCAGATTGTTCCGGCGCGATTGTTTGGGTAAAACACGGCGCGCCGCTCCTGCTTATTACGGCTTAATTATAGCAAAAAACCTCAGCAAACGCACTGAACTTCAAGCTCCGGCAGCTTTAATGCGCCGGTATGCCCGGTAGAGTTAAAGAAATCTCCTCTACCGTGCGTAGAGTATGCCTTTGCAAAGCTGTTTTGGGAATGGGAGGGGGGAGAAACAGCGTCTCAAAACTCTGCCGTTCAACGCTAATATTTATATTATTGCCTAAAATTTAACATTTTTATGCTTGATATATATTTTTAGCTTTTCTATAATTTATTCAGGCGCCCCGAAAACGGTATTGACAACGCCGGAAAACGAGTGTATAATTGTATACATAAATACATATAGAGGTGACGCAGATGCTTGAGCTGTCAAATAAGACAAATTTACTTGAGCAGGATAACTACAAATATTCCTTGCAGGATGTTTCCGAGCCTAATCTGTACCGTGATTTTTATACATATGAGGATGTGCCGCGCGTAGCCTTCAACCACCGCCGCGTTCCTATGGGAATGCCGAAGGATATTTGGATTACCGACACCTCTCTGCGCGACGGTCAGCAGTCAGTGGAGCCGTACACCGTGGATCAGATAGTGAAGCTTTACAGCCTTATGTCGAAGCTGGGCGGTCCCTACGGTATTATCCGTCAGACCGAGTTTTTTGTTTACAGCAAAAAAGACAGAGAAGCGGTTGAAAAATGCCAGAGCTTAGGTCTTAGGTTTCCTGAGATAACAACCTGGATTAGAGCCAGCAAGGAGGATTTCAAGCTTGTAAAGGATTTGGGAATAAGGGAAACCGGAATCCTTGTATCCTGCAGCGACTATCATATTTTCAAAAAGCTGAAGATGACGCGCTCTCAGGCTATGAAAACCTATCTTGAGGCGGTATCGGAGGCTTTTGAGGCAGGAGTTATGCCGCGCTGTCACCTTGAGGATATTACAAGGGCGGATTTTTACGGCTTTGTGGTGCCTTTTGTGAACGAGCTTATGAAGCTTTCCGGGCAGGCGAAAATACCGGTGAGAATCAGGGCGTGCGACACTATGGGCTACGGCGTGCCTTACCCGGAGGTAGCGCTTCCCCGCAGCGTTCCGGGAATTATATACGGTCTTCAGCATTATTCGGACGTTCCGAGCGAAATGCTTGAATGGCACGGTCACAACGATTTTTACAAGGCGGTTGCCAATGCCTCCACCGCCTGGCTCTACGGCGCTTCCGCCGTCAACTGCTCGCTTCTAGGCATAGGCGAGCGCACCGGCAACGTCCCGCTTGAGGCGATGGTGATGGAATACGCATCGCTGAGAGGCTCCCTTGACGGAATGGACACCGCCGTGATTACCGAAATTGCCGATTTCTTTAAGAATGAAATCGGTTATGAAATCCCTCCGATGACGCCCTTCGTCGGAAAGAATTTTAATGTTACAAGGGCGGGCATCCACGCCGACGGTCTCTTGAAGGACGAGGAAATCTACAATATTTTTGATACCGAAAAGATACTCGGCAGACCGGCTACGGTATCGGTCGGAAAGACGAGCGGCCTTGCCGGAATAGCTTATTGGATAAATCATAATTATTCGCTTTCCGCCGGAGAGCTTCTTGATAAAAAAGACCCGCTGGTGGTTAAGCTTAAGGAATGGATTGACGGCGAATACGAACAGGGAAGACAGACCGCACTTTCATCCGGTGAGCTTGAAAGAAAGATCGACGAGCTTGCGCCGGGCAGATTTAACCGCAGATAGGGAGGTGTTATCATGCTTGAGCATAAAACAATATCGCTTGCGGATCAGGTTTTCGAGCATCTTGAAAAGGATATTTTAAGCGGAAAATATCAGCGCGGAGAAATTCTTACCGAAAACAGGCTGAGCGCTCAGCTCGGCGTCAGCCGCACACCTATAAGAGAAGCCCTCAGACGCCTTGAGCAGGAGCATCTGATAGAGGACTCGGCAAAGGGTCTGGTCGTTATAGGAATAAGCGAAAAGGATCTTAAGGATATATTCACGGTGAGGAAAAGCCTTGAGGGTCTGGCGGCTTCTCTCGCGGCTGAAAACCGCACCGACGAGCAGCTTAAAGGTCTGCGCGAGGCGCTTGAGTTTCAGGAATTTTACCTTGAAAAGCAGGACGCTGAGCAGATAAAGGTTATGGACAATAAGTTTCATGAAACGCTTTATAAGCTGAGCGGAAGCATTACCTTTTATGATATATTGATGCCGCTGCATAAGAAGATACAGAAATACCGCCGCGCGTCGCTTGAAAGCAGAAGCAGAGCCGCCGAGTCGGTAGAGGAGCACCGTAGGATTTTCGGCGCGGTCGAAGCGCGTGACGCCGCCCTTGCGGCGAAATACGCCTCAGAACACGTTGAAAACGCATACAAACATATTATAGGAAAGGATTAAAAAATATGGGCTACACAATCGCACAAAAAATCATCAGGGCGCATCTGCTTTCGGGCGATATGACCGTCGGGAGCGAGATCGCGCTGAAAATTGACCAGACGCTTACGCAGGATGCTACCGGCACCATGGCCTATCTCGAATTTGAGACAATGGGGCTTGACCGCGTCAAAACCGAGCGCAGCGTCGCCTACATAGACCATAATACTCTGCAGTCGGGCTTTGAAAATGCCGACGATCACCGTTATATTCAGTCGGTCGCTAAAAAGCATGGCATTTATTTTTCCCGTCCGGGCAACGGTATCTGCCATCAGGTGCATCTTGAGCGCTTCGGAAAGCCCGGAAAAACCCTTATCGGGTCTGACAGCCATACTCCGACCGGCGGCGGCATAGGCATGCTCGCTATGGGAGCCGGAGGACTCGACGTGGCGGTGGCTATGGGCGGCGGCGCCTATTACATCACAATGCCCAAGATGTACAAGGTCAATCTTACCGGCAGGCTTCAGCCGTTTGTTACCGCCAAGGACATCAGTCTTGAGATTTTAAGGATACTCTCGGTCAAGGGCGGAGTCGGCGCTGTAATCGAATGGGGCGGCGAGGGCATAAAATACCTTTCCGTACCCGAACGCGCGACCATCACCAATATGGGCACGGAGCTTGGCGCCACAACCTCAATTTTCCCGTCCGACGAGGTTACGAGGAGGTTCCTTGAGGCGGAGGGCAGAGCCGAGGATTATACTGAGCTTTCAAGCGACCCGGACGCGGTTTACGACAGGATAATAGAAATCAACCTTGACGAGCTGAAGCCGCTTATCGCATGTCCGCACAGTCCGGATAATGTGGTAACCGTTGAATCCCTTAAGGGAACAAAGGTGGATCAGGTGTGTATCGGCTCCTGCACAAATTCCTCGCTTTACGATATGCTCAAGGTCGCGGCGCTGTTAAAGGGCAGGACTATCTCACCGTCGGTCAGCCTTTCCATTTCTCCCGGCTCGAAGCAGGTGCTTTCCATGCTTGCCGACTGCGGCGCATTGAGCGATATACTCGCCGCCGGCGCACGCGTGCTTGAATGTGCCTGCGGGCCCTGCATCGGAATGGGCTTTTCGCCCAATTCCGCGGGCGTTTCCCTGCGTACCTTCA
>CALWUZ010000011.1 GCA_944384845.1 uncultured Clostridia bacterium | reverse complement strand
GAGCTTACGACGGTTTCCTGCATAAGAATACAGTTTTCCACCACCGCGTCCTTTTCAACAGTTACCCCTCGGAAAATTACGCTGTTCCTCACCCTGCCGTTTATAACGCAGCCGTCGGCGATTATGCAGTTTTTTACATCCGCCTTGGTTCCGTAGCGCGTAGGCATATCGTCCCGCGTTTTGGTAAAGACCGGGCGGTCCGTATTGAAAAGCTGGCGGCGCGCGGAGGCGTTCAGCAGTGCCATGTTGGCATTATAATAAGCATTGGTACCGTCCAGCACCGCAACAAACTCCTTATGCTCAAAGCCGTAAATTCTTAGCTTTCCGGCAAGCTTTGACAAAAGGTCCCTCGTAAAGCTTACCGCTCCCTCTGAATATCCGTCCCTTATAAGCTCAAGCAGAAGCCCGCGCGGAATTATCATCATTCCTGCGTAAAAGGCGGTATTATCGTCGGTTTCAATTTCAAAGTCTATTTTTTCAATTCTTTTGCCCCTGCCGAACCCGGGAAACATCATGTCCGGATTATTAACCGGCGGCTTTCCCCTGTGGTAAACCATAGTAACGTCGGCTTTCTTTTCAATATGACTCTGAACAGCCGCACCGACATCGATATTGGCTATGGTATCCGCGTTGCAGAGCACGATATAATCCGCGTTGCAACGGTCGATATAATCCGTGGCGCCGTAAAGCGCGTCAAGCGTGCCATTATAGCGCTTTGTACCGCTCGTAAGATAAGGAGGGAGAAGATATATACCTCCGTTTTTACGGTCAAGATCCCAGTAAACGCCGCTGCCGATATGATCCATAAGAGAACGGTAATTTTCCTTTATTATTATGCCGACATTGGAAACGCCGGCGTTCACAAGGTTTGAAAGAGAAAAATCAATAAGACGGTAACGTGCGCCGAACGGCACCGAAGCCATTGATCTCTTGGCTGTAAGCTTTTTCAGCAAAGTATCGTTTATATTAGCAAAAACCAATCCCGCCACAGCAGAAGCTCTCATATTTTTTCACCTTCCCCTACATTTTCGGTTATCATTTTTTTAGGACTTACAACCGCTTTTTTCCCGACCGTAAGATGATCTCCTATAACCGTGATCCCCCATTCGCCGGCATCGTAAACCGCGGGGTCCGCGCCTATCTCGGCGCCCTCGTCCACCGTCACGTTTTCTGCGATTATCGAATAGCGCACCTTGGCTCCTTTTTTAATCACCGCGCCCGGCATTACCAGAGAATACTCGACAGCCGCGCCGTTTTCCACGGTTACGTTTTCAAAAAGCACGGAATAGTCTATATTCCCCGACACCTCACAGCCGTCGGTTATAAGCGAGTTTTCAACCTTGGCACTCTCAGATATATACTGCGGCGGCATCCCCGTGGTGCGGGAATAAATACGCCAGTTCTGATCGGCAAGATTAAGGTCAATTTTAGGATTCAGCAGATCAAGATTTGCCTCCCAAAGCGAATCTACAGTACCGACGTCCTTCCAGTATTCTCCAAAGCGGTAAACCTTCAGAAGCTCTCCCCCGCCGAGCATTGCAGGAATCACGTCCTTACCGAAATCGTTCGAAGAAGCCGGATTTGCCTCGTCCTCGGTCAGATATTTTTCAAGCTTATCCCAATTAAAAACATAAATTCCCATAGAAGCAAGATTGCTTTTCGGATGAGCCGGCTTTTCCTCAAATTCGTAAATCGTGCCGTCCTCTCTTGTGTTCATTATTCCGAAACGACCCGCCTCCTCCGGCTCCACCTCAAGCACCGCGATAGTACAGGCGGCGCCGCTTCTGGCATGCTCATTTATCATTTTTGAATAGTCCATTTTATAAATATGGTCGCCTGAAAGAACAAGCACATATTCCGGATTGTAACGCGCTATAAACTCCATATTCTGATAAATCGCGTTCGCCGTTCCCTTGTACCAGTTTCCGCCATGCTGACCCTGATAGGGCGGAAGGATATGAACGCCGCCGCTTGAGCGGTCAAGGTCCCAGGGCTTGCCGGAGCCGACGTAATCGTTAAGTTCAAGGGGCTTGTACTGCGTAAGGATGCCGACCGTATCTATGCCTGAGTTGACGCAGTTTGAAAGCGGAAAATCGATTATACGGTATTTTCCTCCGTACGGAACAGCCGGCTTTGCTATTTTGCTTGTCAGCACGCCTAATCTGCTGCCTTGTCCGCCCGCAAGAAGCATTGCCACACATTTTTTGCCGTTCAATTTAAACACTCCTGACCTGTTATTTTTTTACGACTTTACAATATTATTATCGCGCCGCCGTCTTTATTACTTTTTTTCACGCTGTGCCTGCTTTCTTGCCGCCGGAACACGGTAAAAGCTAACCGACATAGCCGGAATATCAAGGCTTATTGAATTTTCATATCCGTGCATCGGTATTTTTTCGCTTTTGCAGCTTACGGAAGTCTGCTCGGTTTTCCCGCCGAAATTAACGCTGTCAGAACAGAAAACGCGTCTGTAGCTGCCTTTTTTCGGCACGCCTATCCGGTAATTTTCCCTTGCCACCGGCACGAAATTGCATACCGTGATAATCTCGCCGCCGGATTTATCCATACGGCGGAAGGATATAATGCTCTGAGTATTGTCGTCGTTTGAAATCCAGCTGAAGCCGTCCCAGGAATAATCTATCTCCCAAAGCTCAGGATTTTTCAGATAGAATCTGTTAAGCTCCGAAACATATTGCTGCATATATTTATGCATATCGTAGTCAAGAAGCATCCAGTCCAGCTCTTTTTTATAATCCCATTCGGAAAACTGCGCGAATTCCTGACCCATAAACAGCAGCTTTTTTCCGGGATGAGCTGTCATATAAGCGTAGAAAGCCCTGAGAGAAGCAAACTTCATTTCATATTCGCCCGGAATCTTTTCAATCATCGAGCATTTGCCGTGCACGACCTCATCATGAGAAATCGGAAGCACGAAATTCTCCGAAAAGGCGTAAAAGAACGAAAAGGTAAGACAGTCATGATTATCTTTCCTGAAAAAAGGGTCAAGCGACATATAGCGCAGCATATCGTTCATCCAGCCCATATTCCACTTGAAATTAAAGCCGAGACCTCCGTCCTGCGGGGGCTTCGTCACCAGCGGCCACGCCGTCGACTCCTCAGCTATCATCATTACCGAGGGATTTGCCGCAAACGCCGCGGTATTTACGTCCTTCAAAAACGCTACTGCCTCAAGATTTTCCTTTCCTCCGTAGGAATTTGCCACCCATTCGCCGTCCGGACGGCCGTAATCAAGATAGAGCATCGACGCCACCGCGTCCACCCTGAGTCCGTCGGCATGATACTCCTTTATCCAGTAAACCGCGCTTGAAATAAGAAAATTTCTCACCTGCGGCTTTCCGTAATCGAAAACCATGGTACCCCATTCTTTATGCTCGCCCTTTCTCGGATCGGCATATTC
The DNA here is from genome assembly GCA_944384845.1 of uncultured Clostridia bacterium. Taxonomy (GTDB): domain Bacteria; phylum Bacillota; class Clostridia; order Oscillospirales; family Acutalibacteraceae; genus UBA737. Next base: position 527 of record CALWUZ010000011.1, on the reverse strand, counting down.
GTAGCAGGGCGTGCCATCAAAACGGTAAAGCCCGAAGCCGTCGCGCGGAAAATGCGCCGGAACCCAGTCGAGAATAACCCCTATCCCGTTCTGATGCATAATATCGACAAATTTTTTGAAATCGTCAGGCGTACCGTAACGCGAGGTCGGAGCAAAATAACCGGAAACCTGATAACCCCATGAGCCGTCATACGGATATTCCGTGACCGGCATCAGCTCAACATGCGTGTAATGCATTTTTTTAAGATATTTTGAAAGCTCGCGCGCAAGCGTCACATAATCATAGGCGTTGCCGTCTCCGAATTTTCGCCATGAACCGGCGTGAACCTCATAGATATTTACCGGCGACTCGTATATATTTTTTTTCCGCTGCGAGGTCTGCCAGTCGACGTCGTTCCACTCATAGGAAGACTCGTAAATTTTAGAGGCGTTTGCAGGAGCTGTTTCAAAATGACGGGCGTACGGGTCGGATTTTAAAACCGTCATACCGTCCGTGCCGGTCACGGCGTACTTATATGAATCGTACT
>CALWUZ010000010.1 GCA_944384845.1 uncultured Clostridia bacterium | reverse complement strand
GGGACAGGCTTCTAAGGCTGTGTAGTTCTTTATAACGTCTTTTTTACATAGATATATTATCAACAACGATTGCGTTCTTTTTTAGCGTTGATATTCTGTTGGATTGGGCGAATAATTATAATAATATTATGTCGCAACAGGACAGCATAAACAAAACCCGGAAAGGACAACGTCCATTCCGGGTTGGTGGGAGAGGATGGATTCGAACCATCGAAGCTAAAAGCAGCAGATTTACAGTCTGTCCCCTTTGGCCACTCGGGAACTCTCCCGTATTAAGTTAAGGCTGAGCTGTTTCAGCGGTGGAGCTGGTGGACGGACTTGAACCCCCGACCTGCTGATTACAAATCAGCTGCTCTACCAACTGAGCTACACCAGCATTTTCAGCGCCTATCTACTATACCATAACCGCAGGGCAAAGTCAAGAAAAAAATTCGCATTTTAATTGAAAAGCTTATTTTTAAAAAACAGGGTCAAACGCCTTTATTATTAAATCCCGCGGTCTTCCGCAGCCGAAAGCTCTTTTCGGCAAAAAGTCGCTTATCGTCAAGAACGGTATCGGTTTTTCCGCCGCTTTCCCTGACGGTAAGCTCGCACAGCCGAATAACGGCTTTTCTGAAGGGGAGCAGGATAACGGTGCTTATAAGATTAAAGCATGTGTGCATCATAGCCACGTCAATCATAGAAACTTTTTGCGTGATGAACTCCAGTCCTGCGAATTTAAAAATATACAGAAAAGCGAGAAACAGAGCCGAGCCTATTACGTTTATGTAAATGTGCAGCACCGCTACACGCTTGGCGCTTCGGTTCGCTCCGAAGCTTGAGACAAGCGCGGTTACGCAGGTGCCTATATTGGCGCCCAAAACCATCGGCAGAGCCATCTCATAGGTTATGGAGCCGGTAAGCGCAAGCGCCTGAACTATGCCTATAAAGGCAGCCGAGGACTGAATAACACCGGTAAAAAGCATAGATATAACAAGCGCCGCGGCAGGGCTTCTGAAAGCGGTCAGCAGGCTTTGAAAGCTGTCAATATACTGCACGGAGCTTACAGAGCTGTTCATAAAATCCATTCCGGTCATAAGAATGGCAAAGCCGATAAATATAAGACCTGTGCTTTTACTTCCTTCCCGCTTTGACAGCATTCTAATCAGCAGACCGATAAAGGCGAGTATGGGAGCGAAGGTCATAGGCTTTAAAATTGTGAGAAAAAAATTATCTCCGCTGATGCCCGCAAGACTCAGCAGCCACGATGTAAGCGTGGTTCCCACGTTTGAGCCCATAATTATCCCGAAGGTGTCGCAGAAGCTGACTGTTCCGGAGTTTACAAGACCTATCAGCATTACGGTCATCGCCGAGGATGACTGTATGGCTATAGTGATTCCGGCGCCGAGAAAAAAGCTCAGGAGCTGATTTTTTGTAACCTTTTTAAGCATTTTTTCAAGCGCGCCTCCGGCAATGCTTTCAAGACCGTCGGAAAGGACCGACATTCCGTAAAGAAAGAATGTCAGTCCCCCTAAAAGCTCTGCCGTCATCAGCAGTAACTGCGTAGAAGTCATTATAATACCCCGTCTCAGGCTTCTGCCGGAAAATCAGAATTTTATTCTGTCCGATATATACTTTTTAAGCTCGGCAATCGGTACGCGCTGCTGCTCCATCGTGTCGCGGTCGCGGACGGTAACGCAGCCGTCCTCCGCAGAGTCAAAGTCATAGGTTATGCAGAAGGGAGTTCCTATCTCGTCCTGGCGGCGGTAGCGCTTGCCTATTGAGCCTGCGTCGTCATAATCCACCATAAATTCGGAAGCCAGGCTGCTGTAAATCTCCCGCGCTTTATCCGCCAGCTTTTTGGAAAGCGGAAGCACCGCCGCTTTAAAGGGAGCAAGAGCGGGGTGAAGCCTTAAAACGGTGCGGAGCTCGCCCTTTTCGTCGGTTTCCTCGTCGTAGGCGTCGCAGAGGAACGCCAGCAGCACACGGTCTGCGCCCAGGGACGGCTCTATTACATAGGGAATGTATTTTTCATTAGTTTCGGGGTCGAAATATTCCATAGGCTGACCCGAATGCTCCGCGTGGCGGGAAAGGTCGTAATCCGTACGGTCGGCAATGCCCCAGAGTTCGCCCCAGCCGAACGGGAAGAGAAATTCAAAATCGGTCGTCGCTTTTGAATAAAAGCTCAGTTCGTCCTTGTCATGGTCGCGAAGCCTCAGGTGCTTTTCGGTAAGACCGAGGTCAAGCAGCCATTTGCGGCAGAAGGAGCGCCAGTATTCAAACCATTCGAGGTCGGTGCCGGGCTTGCAGAAAAACTCGAGTTCCATCTGCTCGAACTCTCTTGTGCGGAAAATAAAGTTGCCGGGGGTTATTTCGTTGCGGAAGGATTTGCCTATCTGCGCCACACCGAACGGAATTTTCTTTCGTGTGGTCCGGGCAATATTTTTAAAATTGACAAATATGCCCTGCGCCGTTTCGGGGCGGAGATAAAGCGTGGACGAGCCGTCTTCCGTGACGCCCTGGAACGTCTTGAACATAAGGTTGAATTTTCTTATATCCGTAAAATCGTGCGAGCCGCATTCTGGGCAGGATATCCCCTTATCCTTTATATACTGTGTCATTTCCTCGTCGCTCATAGCGGCGGGATTGTCTGTAAGTCCGTTTTCCGCGACATAGTCTTCTATAAGTTTATCCGCCCTGTGACGCGTTTTGCAGGATTTGCAGTCCATAAGCGGGTCGGAAAAGCCGCCTAAATGACCGGACGCCACCCACGTTTCGGGGTTCATAAGTATCGCGCTGTCAAGCCCGACATTGTAGGGCGACTCCTGAACAAATTTTTTGTGCCAGGCCTTTTTTATGTTGCTTTTAAGTTCTGCTCCCAGCGGACCGTAATCCCAAGAGTTTGCGAGTCCTCCGTAAATTTCACTTCCGGGATACACAAATCCGCGTCCTTTGGCGAGGGCGACGATGGTATCCATACTTTTTTTTGCGTTGTCCAAAACCATTTTCCTCCTGAAACCTGTATTTATACAAATAATATAGTATAGGAAACGAGAATAAAAGTCAACACCGATTAATTTGACTTGACATATTAAATTATATGGATTATACTTCTAATATAGACTTTTTGGGAGGGTTTGTAAATATGGATAACGGAAAAATCCAGCTTCATAACGTGGACTTTGATGATTTTATAAAAGCCATTGACGAGTGCAAGGGCGACGTTTATCTTGAGACAAAGGACGGCGACGTGCTCAATCTTAAATCAAAGCTTTGCCAGATGATAGGCTTAAGCACTATCCTTAACAATTCAGAGGTTGTTGAGGCAACCATTCGCTGCGCCAATCCTGAAGACGAGACCATGCTTTTCAGATTTAACCTTTACGGTGAGATGCCGGAGGAGAAATAAGTAAAATATGGCGGAAAACAGCTTTTTAACATATAAGGATAAACCGCTTGTAAAAAGCGGGAACGAGATATATTACGGCAGCATGGCAGAGCCCTTTGTGGTTCGTTTTACCGTTCTTTCGGTTAAAAAAGAGGGGGAGAACGAGCTTCCCGAAAGGGTAAGGGTGGAGCTTCTGAAGAGCGATACCCAGCTTTCCGATAAGGAAAGGGTAGTAAAGGACACGGTTAAGGATTCGTTCTTCGATGCGCTTGATTTCGGTTTTGTGTGGCTTGAAAGGGCGCTTAAGAATCAGTAAAGGTCACAAAAATCCGTTCTGTTTTTAAAACAGAACGGATTTTTTTATTGGTGTCTTTAGACGTGGAAATAAACCCCCGGTTCTACCGGGGGGATAATAAAAAGAGCGGAGCGAGAAAAGAAAAGGGCGAGCTAGAAGCAAGCCCGAAAAAAACTAAGAGAAAAGAAGA
>CALWUZ010000009.1 GCA_944384845.1 uncultured Clostridia bacterium | reverse complement strand
ATCTGCTCTTGACATCCACTTTTAGAACTGTTATATATAAACCAAGGCTTAAGACCCACTCAGGAACCTCAAGCCCTTAATCATTATCATAGAAGATCTGAATTTACAGAAATTTCCTCACAAACTCCTCTGCGGCGGTAAAGAAACCGAATATACCTATAACACCAACGCCGAGCTTACACAGTTACTGTATACAGTAGACGAGGACGGAAACACCGTAAAATATATTTACGGTGTTATATTTTTAAAGTCAACGACAATAAATCCTTTATATTTCCGCCCGCAAAAATTTCTGTTTCCGCCGATTCCACTGTAAAACGGTTTTCCGTTCCGAATATCTGCAATTCTTCAGCCGAAAGCTCAAAGTAAATTTTTTTCCGCTGTCCGGCAGCAAGCTTTACACGTTTAAACCCCTTTAATTCCATGACTCGGCGCAGAATACTGCCGCTTTTTGCATGGATAAACAGCATGACAACCTCGTTTACCTCAATATCACTTTGATTTTCTGCGTATACCGAAAGCTTCATCTTTGCCCCGTTGGCGATTTCTTCAGCGGTATGCGTCTCATCTGCCTTAAACCCGGAATATTTCACTTTGGAATAATTCACGCCGCTTCCGAAGGGATAATCCGAAAGACTGTTCAAATCAATATAGCCGTTCGGCATCGGCCGTCTGTTATAGCAAACCGGCAGTGCCGAAGAGCTGTTCGGAACCGATACCGGAAGCCGTCCGAAGCAGTTAAGCTTTCCGAAAAGGGTGTCCGCAACCGCGCGGGGACCTTCCTGCCCGGGATACCAGACTATAATCACAGCGTCGGATAAAGCCATAACCTCATCTATCAGGTATGTTCTGCCCTGTATAAGCAGCGAGATTACCGGCTTACCGGCTTTTTTAAGCAGCCTGAGCAGTTCCAACTGACTTCCCGGCAGTCTGAGACTGCATACGTCCCTTCCCTCACCACAGTCCATAAAATTATTTTTCGCAGCTATTGCCTGACCCTTTTCATTATAAACCCCGGAAAAATCTCTCGCGCTGCTGCCGCCGAGACAGAGCACAGCCGCATCTGCTTTTTCCGTTATTTTTAACGCTTTTTCAAAGTCTTCCGTGCCGCCGAAGAAATCTCAGCCCTTGGTGTATTCCGCATCCGGACTGAATTTGCGTATTGCGTCAAATATTGTAGGCATAGCTTTGGTATTCTGAGGAGGCGTATAATCGCCGAGAATAGGATAAATACTGTTTGCATGCTCACCCAAAACAGCAAGCTTAACAGGCTGCTTCAGCGGAAGAATTCCCCCGTCGTTCTTTAAAAGCACAAAGCTTTCCGCCGCCGCACGGTAAGAGGTTTTCTGTGAAACCCCGCTTTTAACGTAAGTTTCCGACTGCCCTTTTTCTTCTATATACGGATCATCCATAATTCCCGATTCAAACTTTTTCAATAGAATATGATAAACCGCATCGTCTATCGTCGATTGGTTCGTATATCCCTTTTCAAGCGCAAGCTCAAGCAGCGTGAAGGCTTTATCTCCGAGTCCGAGCATAACTCCTGCATTAAGCGCCTGTGCCCCGGCAAGGATTAAATCCTCACAAAAATCATTGCCCGTGCGGTCAGCTCGGATAACCCCGCCGAAGCCGATCTCATTCTGCAGAATATCTCTTAAAATATGTTTATTGGAATGGCAGCGAACTCCGTCCACGTCATTATATGACGTCATAATAAAATCCACTCCGTTTTTTACCGCCTTATTTACCGACGGCAGATGTATCTCATGCAGCTCACGCTCGCCGATATTGGTAACGCCGCCGCAATGCCCGCCCAATGCGGCGCCCTGAGCACAGTAATGCTTGCAGCAGAGCATCGTTCCGGTATCCTTGTATCCTTTTACAATTTCTCCGCAAAGCGAGGACGCCAGGTAAGGGTCCTCGGAAAGGCACTCCTCCGACCTGCCGAACCGCGGATCGCATGCCATATCAAAAAGCGATGAGTTCGGCACATGAATTCCGAAGCTTTTGCATTCCTCAGCAATGCAGACTGCCATTTTATACGCGAGCTCAGAATCAAACGCCGCGCCAATGCCTATGTTAGTCGGATAAATAACGCTGTCAAGCACCTGAAGCCCGTGCGGAGCGTTTTCCTCAAAAAGCGCCGGTATGCCAAGGCGTGAATTTTCAACAATGAAGCGCTGCATTACATTATATGCTTTCTCGCGAGGCTTAAGGCTTATACCGTTTCCGAAATCTCTTTGTGACCACGGGTCTGCGCGGAAAAAGCTGAATACAGTGCCTATTCCTCCATGTGCTTTTACAAAGCTTTTAAAGCTGTCGGAAAGAATTATTTCCCCGTCCTCCACCTTATACTCGTCAAACATCTTAAACGGCTGAGCTATCTGCCCTACCTTTTCCTTTAATGTCATTCTTGAAAGCAGATCCTTTGCCCGCTCTTTTGACGAAAGGCTTTTGTTCCTGTACTTTTCCATTTCAGTTTTCTCCCTGTAAATCTACCGATAATTCATATTCGCCGCTGCAAAGCTCAAATATCCCGCAGGTCCTGCGCCATTCGCCGCCCCTCGGTCTGAAGGACACGGTACGTTTTTCCTGCGCCAGACATATCACGGCAGTGCAGCCCGCAGGCACTGAAAGCACCGCGGTAAAAATATCCCCCGAAAAGCGTATCTCCGCCGATATTTCTCCGTACATACACATATGGCTGCAGCTTATAGAACTTACCGCTTTTAACAGCGCCGGTTTAAAACAGAACCTGCGGAAACCCGGCGCCGACGGATCGGGACGTATACCGGCAAGGCATTCATAAAACCACTGCGATACGCATCCGAACATATGGTGATCACGCGAGCTTTTGCCGTCCCAGTTGCCCCACAGCGTAGTGGCGCCGTTAGCCAGCCACCAGCCCCAGCCCGGATATTCCGTTTGGGTGACGAGGCGATAGGCTATATCGCTGTTCCCCGTCTCACTCAGCGCAAAAAGCAAAGCCTTTGTCCCCAATATGCCGGTATCTACCTTAAATCCTTTTTCTTCAACCTGCCGTTTAAGCAGCTCAGCGAAAAGCGGTATTTCCTGAGGATTAAGCATTCCGAAATCAATGGCTATTGCGGTTGAGGCTTGACAGTTACCAGCCGCGCTGACATTTTTTAAGTCTATAAATTTCCTGCGGAAGCTTTGCTTTATCTCCTCAGACAGCGCTTTATAAAATTTATGCTCGTCACTCTTTCCTAAAATAAGCGCAATATCTGACAATATTACTGCGTCCCTATAGTAATATGCCGTTCCGCTGAACGCCGCAGGACATTTATAGTCGTCATTGGCTCTGTCCGGTGAATTCCAGTCGCCGAGTCCGTAATTTACAATATTTTTTACCGCAATTCCGTCAAGGAAATTCATATATTTTTTCATCGCATTGTAATTTGCGGCTAAAATATGTTTGTTTCCGGTATAAACATACACATACCATGGCAGCTGAATCAGCGCGCTGTCCCATGCAGGACCGTTGCCCCAGTTATAGCCGAAGCCGTTTGTCGGAATTACTCCCGGAAGCTGACCGCTGATTCTCTGTGCGTCAATAAAGTCTTCAAGCCATTTTTCATATGCGGTCATAGCGTTAAAATTAAGCAAAGTATGCTGCGCGGAAAGCAGCGCGTCTCCCGTCCATCCTAATTTTTCCCGATGAGGGCAGTCCGTAGGCAGACCGAAAAAGTTGTTAAGCGTAGAACGAAGCGTGCACTGCTGTAATTTGTTGATCGTTTGGTCTGAGCATTCAAAAAAGCCTGCCGATTCAAAATCAGTGTGCATATACTGACCCCTGAGAAGAAAATCCGTCACCCCGCCGTTTAAAAACTCCGCCTCAACATAACGGAAGCCGTGATATGTAAATTTAGAATGATAGCTTTCACGCTCTTTGCCGCAGCAAATATATTTTTCTGTCTGAAATTCTCCGCTGTAAAGCATTTTTGAAATATGCTCACGGTCCGCCCTGCCGTCAGGGTAAAGCCTTTCGGCATACCGAAGCACAATTTCCGAGCCTTTTTCGGCGGTAAGCTCTATTTCCGCTCTGCCGGCAACTGAAACGCCAAGATCATAAACCCGTATTCTTTCATTTATAATATTGCAGGAAACCGGCTCCAAAATCCGGCATATGCGCACCGGCGGCATAAGGGTCGGTTTAAAACGCCTCCCGGTCCCGCCGTTTCAACAGCAGGTATCCAGTTTTCAGAATTATATTCCGGTGTGCTCCAGCCGGTATCCGCCAGATTTGCGTCATATATTTCTCCGTTTCGTATACCGTCCATCAATACAGGTCCGTAAGCGGTTTTCCAGTCGCTGCCGCTGCATATAAATATTTCCTTGCCGCTTTTAAACAATATTCTCGCTTCAAACAGGAGCTTTGGACAATGCCGCCATTCCGCTGTTTCAAAATGCCATTCGTCCTTTGCAAAGCAGTTGTACCAGCCGTTTCCGAGCTCTGCGCCGAAGACATTTTTCCCGTACACAATATCAGACGGATCAATAGTATATACAGAGTAAATCGCAGAGCGGTCATACCTTGTAAACGCCGGCTCCAGCTCGCGGCTGTCAAGCTTTTTACCGTTCAGACTGATTTCATGAAAACCTAAGCCTCAGACATATGCTCTAGCGCTCTCAACCGGCTCGGAAATATTAAATTCACGGCGGAAAAGCGGTGCCGGAACCGAGGATACCGCATCACTCCAGCCGGACGGCGATGCTATCCACTTTCCGTGCCAATCGCCACGTTCTAATAACCCGAATTCAAAAAAAGCAGTTTCGCTCCATAGTCCCCGCCCGCGATTTTCGTCCCATAAAGCCACTTTCCAGAAAAAGCGCGCCCCGGAAACCGCCGATATATTTTCAGCCGGTACAAAAATGCAGCTTTCATCCTCAGTAAAGCCGCTGTCCCATATATCATAATCTTCATTGTCAAGCTTTGCTTCCAGCGAAGAAATTACTATACGGTAAGCGGTCTGCCGACCGGCAGAGACCCTCCAGCTTAAAGTAATATTTGACGGATCTGCTCCTATAGGATTTTCAACTCCCGCACATGTAAGGTGCACGGCCCTTATTTCAGAGTTCATTTTGTCACCGTTTCCCGTTTATTTTATAAAAACACTCTCACCCTTCGGTGAGAGTGTTTAAAATTATGCCGAATCAGGCAAGCAGCTTTTTAAGCTGTATCAAATCAAGAATATTTATACTGCTGTCATTATTGACATCCGCTGCCAAACGCTGCAGCTCATTAAATTCGGCTGCGTCAAGCAGATATTTACGCATAACCGTCATATCCTCCGCACCAAGCTCGCCGCTCATAGAAACATTGCCTTCAATATATGCGCCGTAGGTATAAACCTCAGAAACCCTTCGCACGGTTCTATAATATCCGCTTCCCGCCGTTACCACTCCGTAAACTGTATGCATTCCGGTTTTGTCGTTTAGTATCTCAATCTGAGAAGAAGACTCATTCTCCTGCAGAACACCGTCCACGTACCATTTATAAGTCACGTCGTCAGTTCCCGTCACCTGTGCATCCGCTGAAACGATTACTTTTTCCCCGGCATCCGCCTTAACAATACCGGTTCCCTCAGCGTCAAAACGCACATCGGCAGTTACGGGCTCGGTCTTGAAATAAAAGTCGTTTAAATTTATCATATCTCTCCCGTCGTTACCGCCATTAAAGCCGTTTAAACTGAAGCTCATACCGACGATTTCCAATTCTCCGTTTTCATTCGCCGCCTCGGCAAGCTCTGTAATTTCAGTCAGATCGAAAACGCCCTTCTGAGCGCCTTGACTTATTGTGCCTACGTTAATATTTATTATCTTCTGACCCTCGGTGGTTCCGTTTACAAACGGGATAACGCGCAGAGATACGTCGGTAGGCTTCGAGGTCCATTGAATATCATAGCAAAGCTTGCTGAAGTCGTCGATATCAAGCAGCCGTGCATCAGTATTTACATCAGCCCTCGGTGTGCCGTTCCAGCGTGATTTCAGCTGCCATTTTGCGCCCGAAGGATGGTTAATCAAAAAACGGTTGTTATCATTATCTGCCGAGTAGGTCCAGTCATCCTGACCCCATTTAGTGTCGCAGGACGGTTCAAACCATTCGTAGCGCTTTATATTTTCGCCGGCTGCGGCAGAAAATACGGCATTGCTGAACGAAATACTGCGTTCCTCATAATATTCACTTGTAGAAAAAGCAAAGCCCGCAATTTTTATGACGTTTTCTTCATCTGCAAATTTCAGAATATCTTCATTTGCCGACAAATCAACCGAAACCGAAGAACTCCCCTGTACAAACGCCACATCAACCAAATCCTCTTTGTTAAAGCGAAGCTTTATATCGATGCCTTCGGCTACGGTTGTTGAAACGTCGAATTTCAGAAACGGAGTCTCGTCAAGATCGATTTTATACTGGGTTCCGTTGCTTGTGGCATACCCGAGCTCCCATGTATTTTTGCTCCTGTGATTGGTGTAGGTCCACACGCCGTTTTCCTCTTTAAGGGTAAAGCGCCAATGCGAATTTTCGCCATAGGGGTCTCCCGATGACCATGTTGAAAACTGGTCGGCGTCAAACCAATCGGGAACAATGTCCGCAGGCGCTTCTGCTGAAGCCGTGAAAACAGAAAATGTTCCCGCAGAAACCAGTAAGGACAGTACTGAAAACAGAGCGATTATTTTCTTTTTCATAAAGAACTTCCTTTCATATCAATCATTTTTGTGCCAAATACCTGCACTCTTTACTTAAAATTAACATAAAGAAGTTTTTTTTACAATCGCTTATTTTCCTCACATCTACAAAGTTACGCTTTATCCTTATACATTTCCTGAAAATAGCCGGGAGTTATTCCGCAATACCGCTTAAACACGCGGATAAAAGTATTCGGATTTTCATAACCCGTAAGCTCGGAAACCTCCTGCACCGTTTTTCCCTTTTCGATAAGAATCTTTTTTGCATGCTCTATCCTTACGCTGTGAATATAATCCAGAAGTCCCTTTCCGGTCTTCTTGATGAATTTAGCGGAAAGTGTGCGGGCATTCTGTCCCACAGCATCCGCAATATATGCTACGGATAAATCAGGATTTGAATATTCCCGCTCGACAATATCCAATATACTTTCAAGAAAATCATCTCTGCCGGATTTTTTCTCATTGATAAGCAAAACCGCACTGTCGAAAATTTCCAGCACGGAGCGCTTTAAAATTTCAGCGTCTCTGCAATAGAGAACATGCTCCGCTCTGCTGTTCAGCTCTGCCCTTTTTTCAGGTATATTGCCAAGCTCGCCGAAAATATCTTCAAGGAAAGCTGAAATCATTTCATAGCAGCACAACGGCAGAAATTCGCCCTGTATATCGGTGTTTTTCTTCTGAAGCACCTGCTCAAGGCAGGAGCGCGCAGACTCAAACTCGCGTGATTTTACCAGATTAAGAAAATGATATTTGGCCTCGATCAGCCGTTTATAATCAAACTGAGTATTTTTTGCGTCATTCACTTCACGGTAATCGCATACCTCTTGCCCGCGTGAAGCGGCAAGCTCAAGCGCCGCCTGAGCCCGGCAGTAGGAATGCGACACCTCTGCGAGTCCGTCGCTGATGCTTCCGATTCCGCAGCGCATTTTATGTGAAAGCTCTTCTCTTACGACCTTTATTATCATCCTTGAATACTCACAGACAGACGATATTTCAAATTTCTCCTTTGAAGAAAACAAACAGACTATTTTTTCCTTTAATCTGACTGCGCTGCATTCGCCGTAATCCGTAAATATATTCTTTACCACAAACCTGAGCAGCTCATACTCCTGTTCCGCATCATGACTTCCTTCAGCTAAGTCCGCAAGGTCCGAAACATCAAATACAATAACAGTAAAAAATCTGTTTTCCGTAGGTATACCGACCCGTTCAAACTGACGCTGAACCGCCTGAATATCAAGCGGTGTCCGGGCGTTGAAAAGCTCTGTCAGAATTTTATTTTTCATTGCCAGAAGATTGTCATCGTTCTGCTTTTTGAGCTGATTCGCATAAATTATCTGTTTGGAAACCATTCCCTCGATGGAACCGGCGTCCTCCATTAAAATTTTGTTCAGTTCTACCTTGTCCTTATACTTTAAAATTTTCCATACATTGTGTATGGCTTTGTTCTGAAAAAAAGAAACCGAAATAAGATAAAAAAGAATTACCGCACACACGCATATTATTATTGCCGTAATGCTTATTCTGTCTCCATAGGTATCCCATACGTTATACTCATATCTGCCGCAGAGCAGGGTTTTATAGGGAAGATTATTTTCATTGCCCCCGTAAAGCTCAATCCGCTCGTCATTTACCGAATAGTATTCGCTGCCGTTATAGCCGCGTATTACCGATGAAAAAGATATATCGCGCGGCTGAAATTCTTCCCGAACCTGCAGCACCTTTACATTTTCCTCATTCAAAATCAAAAAGCTTTCATTGACTGAAAGCATTGACAGCCCGATAAGATCCCGCATGTCGCTTTTTTATAATTAATGGCCGCAAGACCGAGCACTTCCCCGGTTTTAGAAGAAACTATCTGCTGAATAAAGCTGAAATCCTCCATTTTCCGATACATATTTGAAGACGCAGGCTTTTTAAGCTTCAAAAGCATAAACGCATACTTGCGCTATGCCCTTTACAACGCGACCAAATATGTCTGCCTCTGGGACTCCAACTTTGCCGCTTATCTTGCCAAGAAACGGGCGGAGGGCAAGCATTACAATGTCGCACTCTCTCATTCCGCCAAAAAACTCGTACGCCTGATTTTCGCTATGGAAAAATCCAGGACACCGTACCATTCGACTGTCTGACTTCTTCCGCCTTGTTATCCGGGACCTGTTTGGGCCTCTGCTT
>CALWUZ010000008.1 GCA_944384845.1 uncultured Clostridia bacterium | reverse complement strand
GGGGTAGCCAAAGAGGCAAAGACTCTAAGGCTTGAACAAAGAGAAAGCCCGCGCCTTGAGACGCGGGTCGGCATTATGGGCTTTTAGCCCTTGTGCAAACCACCCGTTTGACGGGTGGTTATGATTGAGGAATACGGCGCTGATGTGGAAATACGTATCACCGATAAGCCTATCTTCAACGATACATACAAGGTAGATGAACGCATAATAACCGGACCTTATCTTCACTGCGCTGACTCAAGAAACCGCAGTCTTATTACAGCGAAGGATTTTTTCTCGCTTGACATAACCGACAGCAACAAGGAGCTTTACCGTCTTATGGACAGCGATTATGTCTCGGTATGGGAGCAGAGCACCGAGCGCTTTGATACAGGCAGGCTGCTTTCTCTGCTTGATTCGCATGATAAATTTGTAGAAATACTTAATATGCCGGCAGACGAGCGTATAAGTCTGCTGCAAAGCTGTGTGTGCGGATTGCCTGAGGCGGTTCCCGAAAGGAAAGCAGCGGCCGTAAAATAATCCGGGATTTTGCGATTAACTCTTGATTATTGGGGAAATAAATGATATAATAAAATAAATTAAATGAGAACGGAGTGGAAGGATGATCAGCTTTTCCTGCAGATAATTTTTATATGCGGCGGCGCCGTTAGCCTGCGGTATCGCTGCGTCTTATGCGGGAAAGTACAGTCCGGTCTACTCACATACGGTTTTTCGGCGGCGTTTTTTAACGCCGCGGTTATGCTGTCGCGAGCTGCGGGGAAAGTGACTTTCCTGCGGCTTTTATTTTTTTAAAAAAAGGGGGGCGACTGATGTGTCTTTGATTAAAGTGGAAAGGCTTACGTTCTCATATCCCTCAAACTATGACAATATTTTTGAAAACGTAAGCTTTCAGATAGATACCGACTGGAAGCTCGGCTTCATCGGCAGAAATGGCAGAGGCAAAACTACCTTTCTTAAGCTTCTGCTCGGGAAATATGAATACGGCGGTGAAATCAGGTCGTCTGTGACATTTGATTATTTTCCGTATCCTGTAGCTGATAAAAGCAGGCTGACGGCGGATATACTGCAGGAAATCTGTCCTAATGCGCAGGAATGGGAATTTATGCGCGAGCTTTCCTTGCTTGATACGGACGCCGGGCTGCTTTGGCGGTCTTTTCAAACTCTTTCGGGAGGAGAGCAGACCAAAGCGCTGCTTGCCGCACTTTTTTTGAACGACGGACATTTCCCGCTGATTGACGAGCCTACGAATCATCTGGACGCAAAGGGAAGAGAAACGGTTTCGTCATATCTTAAAAAGAAAAAAGGGTTTATTTTAGTATCGCATGACCGCCGCTTTCTTGATGAGTGCGTTGACCATATACTTTCCTTTAACAGATCGGATATTGAGGTGCAGAGCGGAAATTTCTCATCCTGGCAGATAAATTTTGAGCGTCAGCAGGAATTTGAAAGGACTCAGAATGAAAAGCTGCTTAAAGAGGTAGACCGCTTTAGAGCGGCGGCTAAAAGAGCCGGCGGCTGGTCTGACAGAACCGAGGCGTCAAAATACGGCGACGGCTCGGTCGACAGGGGCTTTATCGGGCATAAATCGGCAAAGATGATGAAACGCGCCAAGGCGATTGAAGCGCGCCGAGAGCGTGCAGCGGAGCAAAAAGCGGAGCTGCTTAAAAATTCGGAAAAGGCTGAAAGCCTCAAAATTTCGCCGCTTTTCTATCATGCCGATACTCTTGTTTCCTTTTCGGGTGCCGCGGTAATATATGACGGAAAAGAGGTTTGCCGGCCGGTATCCTTTACGATGCGGCAAGGTGAAAGGATTGCCCTGAACGGCAGAAACGGCTGCGGCAAAAGCAGTCTGCTTAAGCTGGTAAACGGCGAGCCGGTAAAGCACAGCGGAACGCTTACACAGGCATCCGGTCTTGTTGTTTCCTATGTGCCGCAGGATACCTCAAATCTCAGCGGCAGACTTTCCGATTATGCCGAGGCTAACCGCTTGGACGAAAGCCTTTTTAAAGCGGTTTTAAGAAAGCTGGATTTTGAGCGCATACAGTTCGAGAAAGATATGGAAAGCTTCTCGGCAGGGCAGAAGAAAAAGGTGCTGATAGCAAAAAGTCTGTGTGAGCGCGCGCATATTTATTTGTGGGACGAGCCGCTCAATTATATAGATATTTATTCCCGTATCCAGATTGAAAGGCTATTAACTGAATTTAAGCCCACAATGATTTTTGCCGAGCATGACAGGGCTTTCAGGGAAGCGGTCGCGACAAAAACAGTGGATATAACGGGCGTACAGCGGATAACCTGAATGTACTGAAAGCAAACGGAGTGAAAGAAGTGATATTTTGGAAATTATAAAAATAAGGGAACACGGCGAAGCGGTGCGGAAGGCGGCTGAGTGGTTTTCGTTCAAATGGGGTGTTCCGGCTGAGGAATATCGTAAGAGCATGGAAGAATGTCTTGCAGGCAGGGGAGGTGTTCCTCAGTGGTATCTTGCTGTGGATAACGGCATAATTGCCGGAGGCGTAGGAGTTATAGAAAATGATTTTCACGAACGGAAGGATTTAGCGCCGAATATCTGCGCTTTGTATGTTGAGCAGGAATACCGCCGCAGAGGCATTGCAGGAAGCTTGCTTGAGTATGCCTGCGCCGATATGCACGCTATGGGTACCGATACGCTATATTTGGTTACAGAGCATACGTCGTTTTATGAAAAATACGGCTGGACTTTTCTTTGTGAGGTTAAAGCGGACGGGGAAGAGGAAAGGCTGAGAATGTATATTCATAAGCAAAGTGTTTAACTGGCTTTTCAGGAAAAAACTTAAACCGCTGTTTCCATCAGTCAGGAAACAGCGGTTTTTTCTGAGTGCAAATTAAATTATTATAGATTCCCCTGTCATTTCCTCCGGCTTATCAAGCCCGAGAAGCTTTACTATGGTGGGGGAAATATCGCAAAGTCTTCCGCCCTCGCGGAGCCTGCATTCACTGCCTATAACCGCGAAAGGAACGGGATTTGTAGTGTGAGCTGTAAATGGCGAGCCGTCGGTATCAACCATGCGGTCGGCGTTGCCGTGGTCGGCTGTGAGCAGCATCACGCCGCCCATCTTAAGTGTGCTGTCCGCAACTCTGCCTACGCAGCAGTCAACCGTTTCAACCGCTTTTACTGCGGCTTCAAAAACGCCGGTGTGGCCTACCATATCGCAGTTGGCGAAATTAAGGATAACCACATTGTATTTTCCGCTCTCAATAGCCTCGCAAAC
>CALWUZ010000007.1 GCA_944384845.1 uncultured Clostridia bacterium | reverse complement strand
GGAGAATATGTCAGGGGCGAAAAGAAAAATCCATACACCTATGATTACGAGCTGGAGCTTTTTAAAACGGTTCTGAAATGCTGTGAGGAGTGAATGAAGTATGTATTCAGATAAATCCGTATTGCTTATAGGTGGCGGCGGCACCTTAGGTACATACACAGCCTTTGAGTTGTTAAAGCTCGGCTGCAGGGTTGACGTTATTTGTCCCGAAAAGAAAATTTCCCATAATAAAAGGCTTTGCTTTTACAGAGAATACGCGACCGAAGCAGTATTAAAGAAGCTGTTTGGCGAGAAGCGCTATGACGGTATAGTAAATTTCATTCATTATCCCGATGCCGAAAGCTATAAACCCGTACATAAATTGCTTTCCGCTAATACCGGTCATTTGATTTTTCTGTCATCTTACCGCGTCTATGCCGATTTACAGCACCCGATCACCGAAACCGCGCCGATGCTGCTTGACGTTACCGACGATAAGGAGTTTTTAGCAAAGGAAACATATGCTTTATCAAAGGCAAGAGCAGAAAAGTTTTTAAAAAACGAGTCCGGCACCAAAAATTGGACCGTGGTGCGTCCGGTAATTTCTTTTTCGGAAAGGCGGTTCGATCTCGTTACCTGTTCGGGCAGGGAGATTATAAAAAAAGCAAAGGCGGGAGAGAAAATTTATCTGCCGTATGAGGCCAAAAACCTTACGGCGGGTCTTGACTGGGCGGGAAATTCAGGCAAGCTTATAGCCAATTTGCTTTTTAAGGAAGAAACCCTCGGAGAAGCCTATACAATCTCTTCCGCGCAGAATTTGACTTGGGGTGAGGCGGCTGAAATTTATACGGAGCTTTTAGGAGCCGAATTTGAATGGATAGACACGCAAACCTATATTAAAAATTATGAGGACCCAAATAAAATATGGATATTGCTCTATGACAGACTTTTTGACCGTAAAATAGATAATTCCAAGGTATTAAATGCGACGGGTCTTCGCAAAGAAGATTTCGCGGCGATAAGAGACGGAATAATAACGGAGCTTTTAATAATGGATAAGGGAGAACAGCAATGAAAGCAATTTTAGTAAACGATGACAGATCTTTAAGATGGGACGATGTACCCGACCCGGTTTTAGGCAATGACGACTGTCTTGTAAAAATCGAGGCGGCGGCTCTTAACCGCGCCGATCTGATGCAGAGAGAGGGGGATTATCCTCCGCCCGCGGGCTGCCCCGAATGGATGGGACTTGAAATCGCGGGAACAATAGTCGAAATCGCGGAGGGGGCAAAGCAGAAATCCAACTGGAAAACGGGCGATAAGGTATGCGCACTTTTAGGCGGCGGCGGTTATGCCCAATACGCCAATGTAAAATATGATATGCTTATGCCGGTGCCGAAAAACTGCTCTGTGACAGAGGCGGCGGCAATGCCCGAAGCCTTTGCGACTGCGTACCTTAACCTCTTTATGGAGGGCGGACTGAAGGCCGGCGACACTCTTTTGATGAACGCTGGTGCGAGCGGTCTCGCGAGCGTTGTCATTCCTATGGCTAAAGCTTTTGGCGCGCGGGTTATCACCACGGTTTTGACCGAAGAAGTCGCCGCTTCAATAAAGCATCTTAATGCTGACAGAGTTGTGGTTACAACAAAGGAGGATATTTCTCAGGTGCTTAAGGAGGAGCTTGAAAACGGTCACGGCGTAGATGTTGCGATAGACTGCTTAGGCGGCGAGATAATGGGAAAATGTATACATTATTTAACCCACGGCGCGCGCTGGATTATGATAGCGGCGCTTGCAGGACAGAAAACCGAAATCGACCTTAAGAACATCTATGTCAGAAACGTGAGGATTATCGGAAGCACACTCCGTTCAAGAACTCCTAAGGTCAAGGCGCAGATTCTGGCAAGCCTTGTAAAGGAAGTGTGGCCGAAGGTTGAAAGCGGAGAGGTAAAGCCTACTATATACAAGGTGCTTCCCATAACCGAGGCCGAGGCGGCTCAGGATATACTTTACCGCGGTGAAAATGTCGGAAAGGTAGTATTGACGGTAGAATAGCGGTTATTTATAAAAGGCGCACCTCCTGAAAACGTTTAAGAAGTTTGACTTGCGATTATACAAAATTGTTTTTATTATAATATAATTTTTTAAGCAGTATAAATCTCCTCCGCTTACAGATAATAACAACACGATTTGAAATTAAAAGGAGATTTATATATGAAAGCAACAGGAATTGTAAGAAGAATAGATGATCTCGGCAGAGTGGTAATCCCCAAGGAAATACGCCGCACCATGCGCATCCGCGAGGGCGACCCTCTTGAAATATATACTAATTCCGGAGGAGAGGTTATATTCAAAAAATATTCGCCCATAGGTGAGCTTTCGGCGTTTGCCTCTCAGTATGCCGACGCGCTTACCGCGGCCACCGACCTTGCCGTGCTTATCTGCGACCGCGACCACTGTATAGCGGCTTCGGGAATTTCCAAAAAAGAAGTGCTTGAGCGCCGCGTCACCCAGACTGTAGAGGATATTATGGAGGGCAGAAGAGTCGAGGTATATCCGAGTGATAAAGCGGTTCCGGCGATTGAGGGAATAGATCAGAAAATCGCCGTTGCCGCGCCGATAATGTCGGAGGGGGACGTCAGCGGAGCAGTTGTCCTTACCTCTACGCAGGGCAAGTCCGCAAGCGACAGCGATATAAAGCTCGCTACGGTTGCCGCGTCGTTTTTAGGCAAGCAGATGGAGTCATAATTTCTTTTTACAGATTTTCGCAGCCGTATTTTTCGGCTGCTTTTTTATATACAGCCCTTGTTATTCGTGCGGAAGTGTGTTAAAATATAAACATCAATTATAATGGGGGAGAAGTTCGGAAATGCACACTAATATATCAAGGGACGACGCGGCGGGCTTGCTGCTCAAGTATAATCAGGACAGATTTCACCTTCAGCATGCTGTTACGGTCGAGTGCGTTATGAAGCGTTTTGCCGAAAAGCTCGGATACGGGGGCGAGGCGGAATACTGGGGACTTGTCGGTCTGCTTCACGACATAGATTTTGAAAAATATCCGGAACAGCACTGCATAAAGGCTCCCGAGCTTTTAATGGAGATAGACGCCGGCGATGATCTGATTCATTCGGTATGCAGCCATGGTTATGGGATTATGGTTGACATAAAACCGGAGCATGAAATGGAAAAGGTGCTTTTCGCCGCCGACGAGCTTACCGGACTTATCGGCGCGGCGGCGCTTATGCGTCCTTCAAAAAGCGTCAGCGATATGGAGCTTAAAAGCCTTAAGAAAAAATTCAAGGACAAGCGCTTTGCCGCCGGCTGTTCAAGGGAAATTATAGCCAGGAGCGCCGAGCTGCTCGGCTGGGAGCTTGACAGGCTGCTTGAAGAAACGCTTGAGGTTATGAAGGAAGAGGAACAGGAAATTTCAAAAAAATTCAATGAAATAACGGGTGATAATCAATGAGAAAAAC
Organism: uncultured Clostridia bacterium; assembly: GCA_944384845.1. GTDB lineage: Bacteria > Bacillota > Clostridia > Oscillospirales > Acutalibacteraceae > UBA737. The sequence continues at coordinate 684 of CALWUZ010000007.1, read as the reverse complement.
AAAAATCGTCTGCACACTGGGACCTGCCTGCTCTGATGAGGAAACCATAACCGCCATGTGCCGGGCGGGAATGAACGTTGCTCGCCTTAATTTTTCGCACAATACCTATGAGGATCATAAGAAGCGTATCGAGCTTGTAAAAAAGGTCAGAAAAAAGCTGGGGCTTCCAATAGCGATAATGCTTGATACAAAGGGACCGGAGTACAGGATTAAAACCTTTAAGAACGGAAAAATCACTTTAAACGAGGGTGACAGCTTTACATTTACCGCCGACGAGGTGGAGGGCGACGAAAAAAAGGTGTCGATAAACTATAAAGGTCTGCCTTATGACCTTGATAAAGGAGATAAAATTCTTCTTAACAACGGTCTTATGGCGTTTGAGGTCGTCGGCACCACCGAAACCGACGTCAACTGCAGGGTGCTTGTGGGCGGCGTTCTTTCCGACCGTAAAAGCATGAGCTTTCCCGATAAGACGCTTAAGCAGAAGTATTTAAGCGAGCAGGACAAGCAGGATATTGCGTTCGGAATAAAAGAGGGCGTGGATTTTATCGCCTGCTCCTTTGTTTCCTGCAGGCAGGATCTTCTTGATATCAAGAATTTTCTCAATGAGATAGGCGCGAAGGAGATCGAGCTTATTGCAAAGATTGAAAACCGCTCCGGAGTTGATAATATTGAGGAAATTTC
>CALWUZ010000006.1 GCA_944384845.1 uncultured Clostridia bacterium | reverse complement strand
CCGGTGTCTCCCCGAGGGCAGTCTTTATGAGTCCCTTCACCATATCTATACCGGTGGAGAGGGGCACAAGATGGGTCGTTATGCAGTCTCCGCCAAGCCGCGCGCCTAACTCGACTATTTTAGGTCCTTCGTCGGTTATCATTATTTCCGTATGGGAGGGACAGTCCTTTATGCCTATCGCGGTAACGGCGTCCTCGGTTATCTTTTTAATTTGCGCGACCCGGTTGTAAGGCAGCTGTGTGGGCTGCGAATGCCCCATTTCAACAAAATGCGGCGCTCCGGTTGTAAGCTTGTCGGTTATCTGGAGAACATTTACCTTTTTTCCTATACTGAACGCTTCTACACTTACCTCAAAGCCCTTCATATATTCTTCAACTATTATCTTTCCGCTGCGTGAATATTTTTTGCTGAAATAATAAGCATTATCCGCTTCGGCTTTATCAAAGCAGTTTTTTACGAGATAAACTCCCTTGCTTCCCGAATTGTCAGCCGGTTTTACGATAAATTCACTGCTGAAATTACAAATCGCGTGTTCAAATGATTCATAGGAATCGGCCTCATAAAAATCCGGAACAGGAACATTATGCTCCTTAAGGCACCGGCGCATCTGTATCTTGTCGGTCGCCTTTATTGCCGTTTCGGTATCTATTCCGGGCAGACCGAGCCTTTCGGCAACCGCCGCGACAGCACGCATTGGCATATCACTGGCAAGAGTTATTACCGCATCAATACGGTGCTTTTCAGCCGCTTCAACCACCCGCGGAATATCTATTGTGCTTACGGGAACACAAATGTCTGCATAACTGAAACCGACAGCCGCCGGATCCATATCAACGGCTATCACCGTAAGTCCCATTTCACGGGCACAAATAATAGCCGGAAGCTGAAGCACCCCCGCGCCCAGAATCATAATTTTTTTCATTGGCTCACCTTATTTTTGCCGGCACCTCTTTTTCTCCGGAACCCGACATCTCCGCCTCCTGATACAGAGGCTCTGCCGGCTGTTCCGCCTGCCGGTAAATATTTTTATGTGAGAAAACAGTTTTTACAGTCATAATAAGTATTTTTATATCAAACAAAAACGACATATGCCTTACATAATAAATATCGTTCCGCAATTTTTCCTTTGTTCCGGAGGCGTTTCTGTTGATAGCCTGATTATATCCCGTGATACCGGGGCGCACATTCAGAATCTGTCTTTCTTCATCTGTGTATTTGCCGATATAAGACACGGAATCCGGACGGGGACCTATTATAGCCATATCCCCTTTAAGGACATTTATAAGCTGCGGCAGCTCGTCAATACTTATTTTTCTCGCTATTCTGCCGAACGCAGTCACGCGCGGGTCATTTTCGGAATTATATGTAGAATCATCGTCGAGACGTATATCCGGCGCGTTCACCCGCATTGTTCTTAATTTCAGCATTTTAAACGGCTTTCCGAATCTGCCGGTGCGGTCAGCCATATAGAATACCGGTCCGCCGTCATCAAGCTTTATGCACACAGCGGATATAAGAATCACCAATCCTGCAAACGGCATTGCAATCAGAGCTATTATAAAATCGATTACCAATTTGATTTTTATATACATATATTCTCCTGAATCGTGAATTTCATATAAGTCAGACAGAAGCTATAATCCCCATTACAATCACAGTTTCATATGCTCCGTTCTGGAAATGATGCTCCTTAAGCTCCCCCTCCTTTTTGAAGCCGGCCTTTTCATAGCAGCGTATGGCGCGGGGATTTGATTCAAATACGTGTAAATATATTTTATGAAAGTTAAGATGCAAAAAGCAGTATTTCACAAAAGCGCTCACCGCGTCGCTGCCGCAGCCTTTAGGTGCACTGCTGTCTCCTATACAGATGAACAGCTCTGCATTGCGGCTGACGGTATCTATATTCTTAAGACCAATACTTCCGATGGGTCTGTCATTTTCCTTGTCATATATAACAAACAGCTTTCGATCAGAAGACGTTGTCTGGCGTTTTATCCATTCTTCATGCTCATATTCGGAAACCGGATATAAGGTACCGGTAAGATCACGCAGTTCTTCCCTGTTTACCCAATTATAAATATCGACCGAGTTGTCTTTTGTGATACCCTTTATTACAGTTTTTCCGCCGGTGATCATACCTTTCACCTCCTCTGTTTTTTGTCAGCAATATAATCTCTGACAGTATCCGCGTAAATTTCACATATATAAGATACCTGCCCGTCCGTAAGCTTGGTATGCAGCGGCAGGGTTATCTCGCAGGCAAACTGAGCGTAAGCGTTAGGATAATCCTTAATATCAAAGCCAAGGCTTTTATACGCCGTCATCATCGGCAGGGGCTTATAATGAACATTTGCCGCTATACCCTTTTCCCCTATCCTGCAGATTATCTCATTTCTCTGCTCTGATGTTATCCCGGGTATCCGGGTCAGGTAAAGATGTCCGCTTGAGGCAAAATCCTCTCCGTAATGCTCCGCAGTCAGGATTCCGAGCGGGCGGAACGCCTCGTCATAGCGCTTTATTATCTCACGCCGGCGGGCAAGCATTTTAGGATAACGTTCAAGCTGTCTTAATCCGAGCGCTGCCATAATATCGGTCATATTACATTTATACGCCGGATAAACAATATCATATTCCCACGAGCCGACGGCGGTCTTTGAGAGCGCGTCCTTTGACTGCCCGTGCAGCGACAGAAGCTGAAACTCGCGGTATATATCCTCATCATCAATGCCGCTGATTCCGCGCCATACCGCCGCACCGCCTTCCGCCGTAGTCAGATTTTTTACCGCATGAAATGAAAAGCAGGAAAAATCAGCGATATTGCCGGCTTTTTTCCCTTTTCTTACCGCGCCGAAAGCATGAGCGCTGTCAGCGACTACGGCAATCCGTCCTATTGCCTCCTGGATTTTATTGGCAGGCCGGAAAAGCGCTTTTTTGGAATTGACAATTTTAAAAATTTTATCGTAATCACAGCAGATGCCGCCGAGATCAACCGGTATTGTCGCTTTGGTCTTTGCCGTTATCAGATCTGCAATGTCACCGTAATCCATTTCATAGGAGTCCGCCGCAGTATCTGCAAGAATGAGCTTTGCACCGCAGTGAAGCACCGGACTTGCGGAAGCGGTATATGTATAAGCCGATGTGATGACCTCGTCTCCCGGTCCGATCCCTAAGATTCTGAGTATCAGCTCAAGCGCAGCAGTTGCGGAATTGAGCGCTACTGCTTTTTTCGTTTCACAGAAATCTGCGATTCTATTTTCAAATTTTTTTGCGCACGGTCCTGTAGTTATCCATCCGGACCGTAAAACTTCCCCGACACCGAGTATTTCCGAATCACTTATATCCGGAGGAGAAAACGGTATCTTCATTTTTTACATCACCAAATTTCAAAATAGTCGGCGCGCACGTTAAGCCACAAAAAATTATATCATTTATACTTTGTCGTGTCAATAAATGTATGACATGCAAAACGGGGAAAATAAATTTCCATATAAAGCTTATAATTATAAACCTCAGATCCCGAACCCTTCCGTCAAATGTCCGCACAGAATTATCGGTTATTTTCTCCGCCGGAGGCTATGCGTTTTCCCGCAAAATCAGGAATCACCGCATAATTTGCTTACCTGGGTATTGACCCCCTGCATAATACGGTGATTTATCTGTTGATTATAGCTTTCCACCTGCTCCTCATTCGGGGAAGCCGAAATTGTATAATCCTATATAATGACAGCATTGCCGTCTTTTTTAATAAATTATCATAGTCTTCTAAATTATCAAAAAATGACTGCCTGATAAATAAATTTTTACAATTCAAAACGGTGATTCTCCCTTGTCCATATTGAGGAAATCGCTGTTAGAATTATATCATTTAACGATTATCTTGTCAACAATCCGATCCTTCAGGCGCCATACGCATTTTCTGTTTACAGGCACTGCCGCATATGCCTATATTTAATAATCTCCTGAAACGATTTTATCATACTGTTCCGAGGTAATTATTCTGCCGGTCAATGCCATAAGCTCTTCCCGGCTGATTTTTCCCATAATATACTGTAAATTCAGAAACTCAAACATTTCCTTTTCCTCCTGTCAGCAGATCAAGCATAGCAGATTCCACCGCGTTCAGCCGTTCCTCAAGCGTGGGATGCATCGGTATGTCTTCCGTCTCAGTCATTTCCGTATGCGTCATTTCACGTATCACGCCGTTATCGTCAACCAACATGGTCTCTCACCCCGTATATATATATTACCGTTCCGGACGGAATACGGTTGCCGTATGCAAACATTGTTATACTGTCGCCGATATTTATATCACCGGCTCCCGCCACATCGTCAAATTTATAACGCGGGTCGTCCTTACCGTCAAGCAGATGCTCTGTTTTTGAATATACCAGCGACATCCATTTATCGCTGTATTTGTTTAAAAATACATATGAGGCATGTCTTGACTGCGGCATTATTCCGACTATATTCTCTGTTTGCCATCCGTTTGCATACATTTGTGAATTTCCGCTTGTCACGATTCCCGACGGCAGGATGACGGAGGAATAAAGCGCCCTGAAACTGTACGCACTTCCGTCCGGCTCAGCGGATCTCTGAATTCTGAACTCCTGATCCGGAGTATAGGAATAATATGTATTTGCCGTCCACAGCGAAGAAGTATTCGCGGCGTAGCTCATATCCGCCGAGCCAGCCTCGCCGCTCCGTGTGAAGTACGCACTGTAATTTGTATCCCAGTCATCCGGTTTTTGCGTAAGCAAGGAATATCCCGCTATAATTTTTTCTATCAGAATGTAATTTTGCGAAAGTGAAATTGCCTGAGTCACCGCAATGCCGCTCTGCGCGTCC
>CALWUZ010000005.1 GCA_944384845.1 uncultured Clostridia bacterium | reverse complement strand
ATACAGGTCAATACCGTGACTATATATTTTGAAAGCGGAAATTTAACCGAGAAAAGCCGTATTGTCGCGCCGATGAAAATCAGTATGAGCGCGAGCATAAAAATACTGGTCAGCAGGCGGAGCCGGGTGAGTCCGTAAAATCCGATATAGAGGAACATTTTTGAAAGCGCCGTAGAAGTAAAGATAACGGAGAAAATACAGATGAACAGCGCCGCAATGCGCACCGAAATCGGAAAAGAGCCGTCGTCATTCTTTTTTACAAGCCATGTAATAAGGGAGGTAATGCCCAAATTTATTCCGCATACGCCGCACAGCTCAAAAAATCCCCGTCTTGCATACTCGGCGGCGGTAAAAGAATAGCCTTCGGGCAGCAGTCCCGAAAAGGCGCTGAAGAAATATGCCAGCTGCGAGAACAGATATATCAGATAAAATGCGGAAAGCACAGTGAAAAGCGTAACGGCGGTAGCGGGAGGCAGGTTTTTATAGCCTTCTGCACGCGCGGCGGTGACATCCTCGTTTTTTTCCAGACCTTTCTTAAGCGCAAAGAGCAGGGAAAAGACGAATACCGACAAAACGGCTCCGAGAAATACTTTTACCGCCGTCTCTCCGAATCTTGAAAAAACAGAGGACATAAGGCTTTCAAACACGGCGTCTGAGCTTATCAGCAGAGGTATAACCACTATAAGCACCGGCACCGATATGACTATGCCCATAATTATCTGCTTATTAGTGCCTTTTCCTGTGAAGGAGGAATATCTGCCGAAGGAGCGGAAGGGCTCGGTGATATGCCTGAACGGTGATACAACAACGGTTTTTACGGCTTGGACGGCGGCGTTATTATATTTTGCCTCACCGTAGGTACAGCCGGTGAAAATCCCGTATAATCCGGCTATTGCCGCAAACAGGATCAGATTTGTAAACGGGTCGTCAAAAACGGAATACACGCCCGAAAGCAGAACCGACGCCGCACCGCAGAAAAGCGGGAAGGGACTGAGATGCTTTAACGAGCCCTTCATGTACAGCGCAGTCAGAAGGAAAAGAAGCGCATAGGAAACGGTAAAGCCGGCAGCAAAGCCGCCGAACAGAGAAAACGATACAAATAATACCGAGCAGACGAATGTAATTACCGCGAAAACTGTGTCGCGCGTTTTCCATTCCGCCGTCTCCTTTAGGAAGGGCGGGGTAAGCCCGGGCGCCGGCTGCTCTTCGGCAACGGCGGCGGTGTTCGGTTCAGAGTCGCACATTATTCTTCCTCCTTGTATTCAAGAATATCTCCGGGCTGGCAGTCAAGCACTCTGCAAATGCTTTCAAGGGTGGAAAAGCGGATAGCGCGGGCTTTATTGGTTTTAAGTATTGAAAGATTTGCCTGGGTTATTCCGATTTTTTCCGCCAGCTCGCCGGAGGATATTTTTCTTTTTGCCATCATAACGTCAAGATTAACTATTATAGCCATGGCGCCACCTATATTGTCAGCTCGTTTTCCGCCTTTATTTCAATGGCGGAGCGGAACACGTTTTTAAGCACCCTTAATATCAGCATAAAAAATCCGGCGGCGGTGCCGATAATGTAAAACGGAAGATAGAAATAGCCTGCGGCAAGAGTGATAAGGCTTACCGCGGCGCAGTACCAGGAGAGCAGGCGCAAATGCCTGACATTGCTTTTTACAAAGGTTTCTCCTTTTATAATGTTTTTCAAAAGTCTGCGGAGAGAATAAAGGGCGGCGGCAGCGGCGGGCAGGCAGGCGTAGCATACGGTGAGTATTACGGTGCGTAAATCCTCCGGCCGTTTCATAGAGGTTATATACCATTCCGTAAGCCAGGGGAGGCCGACCGCCGCTGCGGCGACGGCAAGAATAATAAAATCTGTGAGCAGCAAAGTAAGCTGAACGGATTTTCTGGAAGCGGACATATTTTTTCCTCCTTTGTTTCTTTGATTGAATATTACTCTATTTTTTATCGTTTGTCAATAAAAAAATACTGAAAAAGAATATTACAGTTTTGTAACCTCAAATTTATCATTTGATTTTCATGAAATGATAAATCAGAAAATAAGAGAAAACAAAAGAAAAAAAGAGAAAAACGAAGCAATAAAACTTTAAATTAAAATTTTAGAAAAAAGCTGTTGACAAAGGAAGAAGTATGTGCTATTATATTTTAGCTGTGTATTAAACATAAATTTTTGGAGGTTTTGAGTTATGTCAACATTTATGGCAAAACCTGCTGAAATTCAGCGTAAATGGTATATAATCGATGCCGCCGGCAGACCGCTCGGTCGTACCGCCGTCAGGGTTGCGGATATTCTTCGCGGAAAGCTGAAGCCGGAATTTACTCCGCATGTCGACTGCGGCGACCATGTTGTGGTGATCAACGCTGAAAAAGCAGTTTTAACCGGAAAGAAGCTGGAAAAGAAGTATTACCGCCGTCATACTGGTTATATCGGCGGTCTTAAGGAAGTAAAGTACGCCTCGCTTATGAAGACGCGTCCGGAACTGGCTATGGAGCTTGCCGTTAAAGGAATGGTGCCGGATACCACTATCGGGCGCAAGGCTCTTACAAGGCTTCATGTTTACAGCGGCTCTGAGTATGCTCAGACTGCCCAGAAGCCCGAAAAGCTTGAATTTTAAGAAGGGAGCGAGACAAAATGTTTGAAGCAAAGCCTTATTTTTACGGAACAGGCAGAAGAAAAAGCTCTGTTGCACGTGTCCGCCTTTATGCCGGCACCGGAAAAATTACTGTTAACGACCGCGATATGGACGATTATTTCGGTCTTGAGACATTAAAGCTTATAGTTCGTCAGCCGCTGGCGCTCACAGGCACCGCCGATAAGTTTGACGTTGTCTGCCGCGTTGCGGGCGGCGGCGTTACCGGTCAGGCGGGTGCTATCCGCCACGGCATTGCCCGCGCCCTTCTTCAGTCTGACGCGGAGCTTCGTCCGGAGCTTAAAAAAGCCGGCTTCCTTACGCGTGATCCGCGTATGAAAGAAAGAAAGAAGTACGGCCTCAAGGCTGCCCGTCGCGCTCCGCAGTTCAGCAAGCGCTAAACTTTATCAAAAGTGGTCAAAAACCCCGGAACTACGCGGTTTCCGGGGTTTTTCCTTT
>CALWUZ010000004.1 GCA_944384845.1 uncultured Clostridia bacterium | reverse complement strand
AGCGCCATAGTAGAGCACGCTCCGTACAGACCGATAAAGGGTATGCCGAACTCGCGCAGCCCGAAGGAGCTTCCTATGCACTGATTTAAAAGATCTCCCGCAAAAATATTATCTATGTCCGCTTCCTTAAGCCCCGCCTTGTCAAGAGCTATCTGAACGGCGGTTTTCTGTAGCTTGCTTTCCGCCTTTTCAAAGGTCTGCTCGCCGAAAAAGCTGTCGGTCGTGTAGCTGTCAAATTCTTCGGAAAGAGGCCCCTCGTGTTCTTTCTTTCCCACAATAGAGCCATAGCTGATTATTCCCGGCTTGTTTTCAAAAATAATCGTGCGGCTTCCGGTCTTTTTCATATATTTATCTCCATTCTGCCGCTGAAGTATCAGCACAAACAGGTTATGAAATCTCCGACAGCGGCTGACGGAGATTAAACCGGCATGTTCCGCGTCTGCCTTTTATATAAATAAAAGGTGAGCGAAACGCCGTCCCTATATTGTGTTCAGCGTGATTTTTCACGCTGCGCCTGCGTTAAAACAGTCCTATTATCCACAAAATCAGTCCGTACACCGCCGATGCGCCGATGCCGAAAACCAGCACAGGTCCAGCTATGGTAAACATTTTAGCGCCGAGACCTAAGACCTGTCCCTCGCTTTTAAACTCAATCGCCGGCGATACGACCGCGTTGGCAAAGCCGGTTATAGGCACAAGCGTGCCGGCTCCTGCGTGCTTTGCTATTTTGTCGAAAAGCTTCAGCCCCGTAAGCAGAGCCGCCGCAAATATCAGCGTCGACGGCACTGCCATTCTTACCACCTTATCGTCGAAGCCCAGCGCCGTATATAATTCCCTTAAAAGCTGACCCAGAACACAGATAGCACCGCCTATAAGATACGCTAACGCAAAATCCTTGATTTTTGTAGACGGCGGCGACTGCCGCTTGGCCATTTCGGAATATTCCTTATTACTCGGTCGCATAAAAAATTCCTCCCTTTTCTGCTATTGTTAGCGGAAAAAGGAGGAGTTATTCACTGAAACAGGCTTTATAGCTTCTAAATGCGGCTTAAAGTATTATGATCCTTTAAGGGAAGATTATTTTACAATATGCGGAAATTCTCCGTCTGCCGCCGAAAGCTGCTGCGGCTTGCATATATTGACTTTCCCGGTCTTTAAGAATATAATAAAACCGTACAAGCATATATTTATAAATTGATAGGGACGGTGCCGTATGAAAAAACTGATTTTATTTACTTTAAGTCTATTACTCGCTTCAACATTTCTGCCGTTTTCGCAGATATGCGCAAACGCGCTTACCGAAGGTGATTTTGAATACGAAATATCTGACGGCGGCGCAGCTTTGAAAGGATATAGAGGTGATTCCGCAGATGTAACCGTGCCGGATTATTTAGGAGGTTATCCGGTAACATCTATTGGTGATAGAGCATTTAGCTATTGTACAAGCCTTGTAAGCATTGATATTCCGGAAGGTGTAAAATCTATTGGTGGTTCTGCATTTAACGGTTGCTCAAAGCTTGAAAGCATAAATATTCCGGAAGGTGTAACATCCATTAGCGGTTCTGCATTTAACGATTGCTCAAAGCTTGAAAGCATTGATATTCCGAAAACTGTAACATCTATTGGCGCTCTGGCATTTGGATATTGCTTAAGCCTTAAAAGCATTGATATTCCGGAAAGTGTAACATCTATTGGTGATTTGGCATTTAACGGCTGCTCAAGCCTTGAAAGCGTTGTAATCCCGGAAGGAGTAATATATATCGGCAGGTATGCTTTTGAAGATAATACAAATTTAACAAAAGTGATCCTGCCGGAAAGCGCCATACTTCTTATGGGAGATGTATTCACATATAATTCCGATACTATATTATACTGTGTTAAAGGCTCGTACGCCGAAAAATACGCGACAATAAAAGGATTTAATGTGGAATATATTGAAACCGGTGACATAAATTATGACCTTATTATAGATATAAAAGATATTATACGACTTAAAAAATTGACTGCAGACGGCACAGAAAAGTTTTCGGCAGCCGATCTCGTGCAGGACGGTGAAATTGACAACCTTGATCTTGCTGCTCTTCGTCAAAAGCTGATTTCAGGCTGATAAAAGGCACCGGCTCAGACTGTCGATAAACCTGAAATCAGATTTTTTTGCGGCTTTCAGCCGCATTTTGTTTTTCCGCTGACAGGTGCGTCAGAAAAACTCCTTATAAGCGAAAACCCGCTTATTAAGCGGGTTTTCAAGAACACAGGGGTGGTATTGGCGGGGATAGAGTGCAGTCCGGAAATCTTTGATTTCCGAGCGAGCGGCATCCCCGTCCAAGAGCGTGTCGACTTTTTCGATACGTTCAGCAGGCAGACATAATATGTCTGCCTGCTTTGCTTTTTGAGTCTTACAGCCTTTCAATCGTCTGCATAAGATAATCGCCGAACTGTGAGCAGGTCGCGCCGTCGTCGCGGCCGGTGATGACATACTTCTTTTCGGTCTCGGTGCAGATATGCAGAGCCTCGCTTAATTTATTGGCTTTATCGACAAAGCCTATATGGCGCAGCAGCATTTCGCTCGCCTTGAACATGCTGGTCGGGTTGGCGTAAGCGCCGCGGCCGGTCTCGATCATTCTCGGAGCGGAGCCGTGTATCGCCTCAAACATTGCGTAAACGTCGCCTATGTTGGCGCTGCCCGCCGTGCCGACGCCGCCCTGAATCTGCGCCGCCTCGTCGGTAATTATATCGCCGTAAAGATTCGGCAGGACAAACACCTGGAAATTGCTTCTGGTGCGCTCGTTTACAAGGTTGGCGGTCATAATGTCGATATACCAGTCCTCAGCCTCGATTCCGGGATAATCCTTCGCCACCTCGTGGCAGAGGTCTGAGAATTTACCGTCGGTTTTTTTCATAATATTCGCTTTGGTTACGATAGCGACCTTGGTTTTGCCGTTGTTTTTAGCATACTCAAACGCGGCTCTCGCAATGCGCCTTGTACCCTCGTTTGTGGTTACCTTGAAATCAAACGCGAGGGTGTCCGGTATCTCTACGCCGCGGCTGCCCAAAACGTACTCGCCCTCGGTGTTTTCACGGAAAAAGGTCCAGTCGATTCCAAGCTCCGGAACCGATACGGGGCGGACGTTTGCGTAAAGGTCAAGCTCGCGGCGCATAGCTACGTTGGCGCTTTCAAGCGTGCCGCCCTTAAGGGTGGTTGTCGGCGCTTTGAGAATAACGTTGCACGCCTTTATCTCAGCCAAAACATCATCGGGTATCGCCTTGTTGTGGGCAATACGGTTCTCGATAGTAAGACCCTCAATAGTGCGGAGCTCAATTTTTCCCGCCGCGATTTCATCCTTTAAAATAAATTTAAGAAGCCTTTCGGATTCTGCCGAAATAATCGGACCTATTCCGTCGCCGCCGCAGACGCCGATAATTATCTTATCAAGCTTGGAATAATCGGTATACCTCTTATCCTGCTCCATTCTGCGCTCACGCTCGATCTGCTCGGTCAGAATGCTGCGGAACTGCTCCACAGCCGCGTTGATGTACTGTTCCATTATAATCATCCTTCCTTTGTATATGCAAGCAGTCCGCCTGCTTTTAATATGGCTTTCTGCCTTTCGGTAAAGGCACAGCAAAGCGTAAAGCTTTCGCCGGTGGTATCGTCGCTTAAGGTTATCTCGCCCTTGTCCATACCGCTGAATATATCGGTAAGCGTGAGCTTATCCGACTGATTGAGCCGGTCATAATCGTCCGGATTTTTAAAGGTGAGCGGCATTATTCCCGCGTTTATAAGGTTGGCGACATGAATGCGCGCGAAGCTCTTGGCAATAACCGCCCTTACGCCTAAATACATCGGGACAAGCGCCGCGTGCTCGCGCGATGAGCCCTGACCGTAGTTGCTTCCGCCGACGATTATGCTGTGACCCAGCGCCTTTGCGCGCTCGGGGAAGGTTTCGTCGCAGACTGCGAAGCAGTACTGCGAAAGATGCGGTATATTTGAGCGGTACGGGAGAATTTTCGCGCCCGCCGGCATAATGTGGTCTGTGGTTATATTGTCCCCCACCTTGAGCACAAGCTCAGCGGAAAGGGTATTTTCCTGCGGCTCCGACTTCGGGAACGGCTTAATATTAGGACCGCGCAGAACCTCAAGCGTCTTTGCTTCCTCCGGACTTGCTGGAGGGATAACAGCGCTGTCGTCAATCTTGAATTTATCCGGCATAACGACCACAGGCATCGAGCCTAACAGCCTCGGGTCTGTGATTTCGCCGGTAAGCGCCGCGGCAACCGCCGTTTCGGGCGAAACAAGGTAAACCATAGCGTCGGCGGTGCCGCTTCTGCCTATGAAGTTGCGGTTAAAGGTACGCAGGGAAACGCCCGCGGAATTGGGTGAAAAGCCCATTCCGATGCAGGGTCCGCAGGCACATTCAAGCACGCGCGCGCCGGCGGCGAGTATATCGCTGAGGGCGCCGCAGTCGGCAAGCATGGAAAGCACCTGCTTTGAGCCGGGCGAAATGGAAAGGCTGACCGAAGGAGAGACGGTTCTGCCCTTTAACAGCGCCGCGACCTTAAGCATATCGTAAAGCGAGGAATTTGTGCAGGAGCCGATACACGCCCGATCCACCTTTGTTCCTTTAAGGGATTCAAC
>CALWUZ010000003.1 GCA_944384845.1 uncultured Clostridia bacterium | reverse complement strand
AAAGGTGCTTCTGCTCCTCCTTGTTGTCTGACCTCCAGTAATAATCAAGCCCTATTTCCCCTATCGCGACGCATTTTGCGCGGTATGACAGCTGTTCTATCCCGTTTACTGTTCCCCCGCCGATATTTTCCGGATGGATACCTGCGGCGGCGTAAATATAATCGTATTTTTCAGCCAGCTTAAGTGCTTTTTCCGAAGAAACCGTATCGCAGCCGCAGTTTATTATTCCGCACACGCCGCGGCGCGGAAGCTCGTCTAAAAGCTCGTCTCTTATACCGTCGAATTTCGGGTCGTCATAGTGAGCGTGGCTGTCAAAAATAAGCGGCTCGGAAATCGGGCATTCATATAAAAATTCTATCATCTTATTTTACTGCCCGCGGGAATATTGTCTATAAACAGCACCCTTACGTCGTCCTCGGCACAGTCCGCCGCTAATATCATACCGTTTGACACAATGCCGCAAAGCGTCGCGGGCTTAAGATTGGAAACAACGGCTACCGTATGCCCCACAAGCTCTTCGGGGGTGTAGTATTTGGCGATTCCGGAGGCTACGGTGCGTTCATCGCCGCTGCCGTCGTCCAATGTAAGCTTCAGCAGCTTATTAGATTTTGGTACGGTCTCGCATTTGAGGATTTTTGCGGCTTTAAGCTCAATTTTTGCAAAATCCTCTATCCCGATTTGGGCTATGGAAATAATGTTTTTCTGCGCTTTAGGTGCTTCTTCCGGCTTTCCCGTTTTCTTTTCCATTTCAGCTAAAACCTTTTCGGCATCAAGCCTTGCGAAAAGCGGAGTCGGAGAGCCTACCGAATATTCTGAGACTGCTCCGAAGCTAAGGGTCGTATCGCCGCAGCAAAGCTGTTGGCTTATGGCTTTCGCGCTGTCGGGAATAACCGGCGAAAGCATTGCGCTGATAATGCGTATGCTCTCAAGCAGGTTATAAATGACGTTTTCAAGCTCCGCCCTGCGGTTCTCATCTTTAGCGAGCACCCAGGGGGCGGTTTCGTCGATATACTTGTTGCAGCGTTTTGCAAAATTCATAACCGCGCCGCAGGCGTCTGCGTTATGATATATATCCATGTATTTATAATATTCGGCGACGGTGTTTTCAGCCGAGGCGATAAGCTCTTTATCAAATTCCGACGAAATTTTGCCGTACTTTACTCTGCCGCCGAAGTATTTGCCTGCCATAGTGACAGAGCGGTTGACAAGATTTCCCAGCGTGTTTGCGAGATCGGCGTTGTATTTTGCGATAAAGCTTTCGTAGGTTATGGTGCCGTCCTGTGTAAACGGCATTTCCGAAAGCAGGTAATACCTTACCGCGTCGGCGCCGAAGCGCCCGGCCATTTCATCTGCATAAATAACATTGCCGCGTGATTTGGACATTTTATCCTCGCCTACAAGTAGCCACGGATGCCCTAAAACCTGCTTGGGAAGGGGAAGACCGAGCGCCATCAGTATAATAGGCCAGTATATCGTATGGAAACGGACAATATCCTTTCCGATAACATGCAGGTCGGCGGGCCAAAGCTTTTTGAACTGCTCACTGCTGCCGTCAGGGTCGTAGCCTATTCCGGTAATGTAGTTTGAAAGAGCGTCCAGCCAGACATAAATTACATGATTATCGTCAAAAGGCACCGGAATACCCCACTTGAACGATGAGCGGGAAACGCACAGATCGGAAAGACCCGGCTTTAAAAAGTTGTTGATCATTTCGTTCTTGCGGGATTCAGGCTTGATGAAATCCGGATTCTGCTCGTAATATTCAAGCAGTCTGTCCTGATATTTGCTGAGCTTCAGAAAATACGCTTCCTCCTTAGCGTCAACTACCTCGCGACCGCAGTCCGGGCATTTTCCGTCTGCAAGCTGAGAGGCGGTGAAGAATGATTCGCATGGAACGCAGTATTTCCCCTCGTAACAGCCTTTGTAAATATCGCCCTGCTCATAAAGCTTTTTAAATATTTTTTGAATAACCTTTTCATGGTAGCCGTCGGTCGTGCGTATGAATTTATCGTAGCCGGTGTTGAGGCTGTCCCATACCGCACGAATCTCCCCGGAGACTTTGTCTACATATTCCTTGGGAGTTATGTTCGCCGCCTTGGCGTATTCCTCAATTTTCTGACCGTGCTCGTCCGATCCGGTCATAAGATATACGTCAAAGCCCATCATACGCTTATAGCGGGCGATCATATCCGCAAGGACTATGTCATACGCATTGCCGATATGGGGCTTGCGCGAGGTATACGCAATAGCTGTCGTAATGTAGAATTTTTTCTTTTCCGCCATTTTAATTCCTCCCGTTTTACGGTTTTTGAGTTAAGTAAAGTATATATGATAATGCGGTGCAGGCAATAAGGTATATAAGCACCGCCGCGTCGCTCACAGGCGAGCCGGAGCCGCTGAAGGAAATATAGGTGAAGAGTATCGCGCCGAGCACCGAGGTGAGCGTATACAGAACGGTGAGCAGAATATTCGACTTTTTGACGCCGCTTGCGCAGCTTATAATTGCGGCAAGACCTATTGGATTGCCCTTATACGCTGCGGGCGCCTGACAGCGCGGGGTAAATGTCACTGCATTTTTGTACATATGACAGCCGGCTGCGCTCATAACCTTTACCGAATCGTCGTAAAGCCCCATATAATCACAGATCATTTCCTCTGTCATATTCGGGTCTGAGCTGTTTATAAGCATTGTCACTCCGAGGGCGGAGACCTTTCTGAGCTCGCGCGCGATTTCGGGGCGCACAATATACTGCACCGAAAGCAGCGCGCAGGCCTTGTCTTCGGAGGCGACATATACGGGGAAAAAGCCCTGCCGCAGGATTTTGCGGTCTGTCTCGATGCCCGGCACCTCTATTCCGTGAGCCTCCATAAGCGTGCGGTTGCCGATAAACAGCAGCTTATTGTCTACCCAGCCCGAAATTCCCATTCTGTCCTCATATTTTACGGTGTCTGAATTAGGAAGGACAATGTTTTTGTCCGTTCCCGCAATTTTTTTGAAAATAGGGGCAAGCGGGCTGTCAAGCGCATCAGTAAGCGAGGCGGCGCGTATTATCGTGTCGTCTATGCTGTTGTCAGACAGCATCCTGAGCTGATGAAGAATTACGGTTCCGGACGGAAAAATATCCTCGGAGCTGAAAACCACAGCGTTGGCGTTTTCAATTTGCTCGGCTCCCACCTTTCCCGCAATCATAGCGCCCGATCTGCTGAGTCTTTTTGCCGCGGAGTAAAGGGGGAGAGAATCGATAAAAAATATGCTCGGCGCCGCCGCGAAGCACTGAATCGCCGCTGCACTGTAAAAGCCGTATATGACGCCGTCAAAATAAGAGGCGCAGGCAAAGCCAACCGTGACAGACAGCAGTACGGACAGCAGCGTGATTACCGGCAGCTTTCCTGCTAAAATAATTCTGAAGGTGGAATATTTCATATAACCGTCAATATGAGCGGTTCTGCAGGGAGCGGCGGCAAGCACATCGCCTTCTATTGAGTTTTTCGCCATGGCGTAGGTTACCGCCTGATCGCTTATCAGCTTAACCGCGCGTTTGGAAGCGGAGCCTGAAATTTGACGGAAGCCGAGCAACAAGCCTGAGCTTGAAAAAAATCGGCATAACGCGCGTACCGAAAGAATACAGCCGCACAGAATCAGCATATCCATCGCCGATGTATTGTTAAATGCCGCAGCGGCGGCGTATATCATAACCGAAAGTGACGCAGTTGCCGCACAGATATCCGGCGAGGAGCGGCGGCTGATTATTTTTGCAGCGCTCAGAAACATATCTGCGTTTATAAGTATAATTATTCCCAAAATCGCGGCGCCTATTATTCCGGCGGTCCTTGTATGGGCAAGAATCGTCTCTGACATAAAGGGAAGCCTTGAGGCTCCGAGAATAAGCGTAAGAAAAACCGAAAATACGGCTTTTAAAAAGCAGCTGCGCTTTTTTAGGGAAAGCTTTCTCAGAAAATGTCTGGCGTCCTTTTCTTTTTCAAATTCTTCTTTTGGAATATATTCCTCAAATTCGGTTTGTTCAAGCTTTACCTCGCTGTCGTCAGGCTCGCTTTCCTCGTCTGACAGCTGGGTAAACTCGTCAGTAAGATCAAGCGGTCTTGTCTGTGAGCTTACGCTGATTCTTGAGGTGCTGTCGCTGTCGGATACTGGAGTAAACCTGATTGTTGCAGTGCCGGATATATCCTTTCCGGAGTTCCTGAGCGGCTTTTGCGCGGTATTGTCAATGTCTGATATGATGTGAGAGGCGGCAGGCTCAGCTTTCGGCATCTTTGCTTCGGAGGAAAAAATATCCTCGAAAACCTCCCGTTCAGCGCTTTCTCCGTATTCCTCCGAAGGGCTTCTGCTGTCCGCCGTCTCTGCTTTCGGTTTAGCTGCCGGATTGCTTTTGCCTAAATCGTCAAATGAAATATTGTATTTTTCCGAAAGCTTATCAATGGCTTTTTGGCTTTCATTCTGCAGAATTTCCGCAACGCTTTCCAGTTTATATGCCGGGGTGGTTTTCATCGCCGAGTCTTTGCCCTCATCGTCCAAAATAAAAGGGCGGCATTTTTCAAGCAGTGTTTTTTTATGCTCGCGCCGGCTTGTGTCAGAGGCTTTTGTATGGTCGGCTGCAGCCGGCTCTGTGCTTTTTTCATGCTCGTCTTTTTCAAAAAGGTCGGAAAAATCACTGAGGTTAAAGCCCGCGCTTTTATCTTCCGTCTTTTCAGACTCAGGAGCGGCTTCGGCTTCAGCGGGTTTCCGCACCTCGTTATCAGCTTCTTTTGTTTCGGCTCTTGCGTTTATCATCCGCTTTTTCAGCGATTCGAGCGCGCTCGTATCGGTATGATTTCCGCCGGCGTCCGAAAAGGAGACGATTTCCTCCGGAGTAAGCGCGACGAAGCCGTGACGGCGCTCGGGCGGCTGAGGGGGAATATAAAGCTCTTCATCGTCTTTGTCTATAAGTGAAAATAGTTCGTCATTCTCTTTATTTGAGAAAAAGTTCATTTTAATCTCCATTCCGCCGCTAAAGCGTCAGCACAACTAGGTTATGAAATCTCCAACAGCGGCTGATGGAGATTAAACCGGTATGTTTTGCGGCTGCCTTTTATGTTAAATAAAAGGCGGGCGAAACATCGTTCCTATATTGTGTTTAACGTGATTTTTCACGCTAACCTCCTTCTGCGGACTACCTCGTACATCAGTACGCCTGCAGCTACAGAGGCGTTCAGCGAGTTGATTCTGCCGTACATAGGAAGACTTATAACGGCGTCGCACTTTTTTGCCGTGAGCGTTCCTATACCGCGTCCTTCGCTGCCGATTACTATGGCGCAGGGGACGTTAAAATCGGTTTGCGTATAGTCGCTGCCGTTCATATCGGCACCAAAGACCCATACACCCCGACCTTTAAGCTCATCTATGGCGGAGGCGATATTTGTAACTCTTGCTACCGGCATATACTCAAGAGCGCCGCTTGCCGCCTTTGCGACCGTGGCATTCAGCGACGCGCTTCGGCGCTTCGGGATAATGATTCCGTGCGCTCCGCAGGCTTCGGCGGTTCTGATGATTGCGCCTAAATTGTGTGGGTCTTCAATTCCGTCGCATATAATGATAAACGGCTTTTCGTTTTTATTTTCCGCAGCGGCGAAAATATCCCCTGTCTCGGCGTAACGCTGAGAAGCGAATATTACCGCTACGCCCTGATGATTGGCGCCGCCGCAGTAATAATCAAGCTTCTGAGGGCTAACTTCTTTTATGAGCACGCCTTTCTCGCGGCATTTTGCGATAATCGCCGATACCGTGCCGCCGGATATTCCGTGGGCTACAAGCAGGCGGTCTATTTCGCGGCCGGAGCGCACGGCTTCAAACACGGGATTTCTTCCGCAGATTATATTTACATTTTTTTCTGTTTCGTTATTCTGCATATTTTTAAAAATCCTTTTTGATATAAAAATACATAATAAATTATATCATAAATACTTAATAATTAAAATAGTCAATTTAATAAATAAACCGAAAATATACAGAAATAATATATTTAAAATTAAATAATATGTTTTCGGGAGGATAAACTTTATGGACAAGAAAAAAATAGCCGGAATAAAAGGCTATGAGCTTATGGACTCAAGAGGCAATCCGACTGTCGGAGCCAAAGTGATCCTGAGCGACGGAAGCGAGGGCTTTGCGCTTTCCCCATCCGGCGCATCCACCGGTATATATGAGGCTCATGAAATGAGAGACGGTGATAAATCCCGCTATCTCGGAAAAGGCGTTTTAAAGGCTGCCGCCGCGATTGACAATGAAATAGCGCCGGCACTCGCAGAGCTTGACACGGTTGACCAGCGCGCCGCAGACGACCGTATGATCAGCCTTGACGGAACGGAAAACAAAAAAAGGCTCGGCGCCAACGCGATTCTGGCGGTTTCCTTAGCGCTTGCAAAGGCCGCCGCCGCTTCGTATAATATGCCGCTTTACAGATATATAGGCGGAATAAACGGTTATGAGCTTCCGAGACCTATGATGAATATTTTAAACGGCGGCGCTCACGCGGCAAACAATATTGATATACAGGAATTTATGATAGTGCCGGTCGGTGCCTGCTGTTTTTCCGATGGCTTAAGGCAGTGCAGTGAAATTTATCACGCCCTGGGTGCTATTCTGAAGGAGCGGGGAAAGTCCTGCGGAGTAGGCGACGAGGGAGGCTTCGCACCCGATCTGGAGTCTGACGAGTCCGCGATAGAGCTTATAACGGAAGCGATAAAAAAGGCGGGCTATACAACAGAAAATACAAAAATAGCGCTTGACGCCGCGTCAAGTGAATGGTACGCTGACGGCTCGTATATTCTTCCGAAAAGAAATAAGAAAATGACAGCGGACGAGCTTATTGATTATTATGGAAAGCTTTGTGAAAAATATCCGGTTATTTCCATTGAGGACGGCGTTGCCGAAGAAGACTGGGAGGGCTGGAGGAAGCTTACAAAGACTCTCGGCGGCAGGCTCCAGCTGGTCGGCGACGATCTTTTTGTAACCAACACCTCACGCCTCGAAAGGGGAATTAAAGAGGAAGCTGCAAATTCGATACTTGTAAAGCTTAATCAGATAGGCACGCTCAGCGAGACGCTCGATGTTATAGAGCTCGCAAAGAAGCACGGATATACTTCAGTTATATCGCACCGTTCGGGCGAAACCGAGGATACCAGTATTGCCGATCTCGCGGTGGCGGTCAACGCCGGGCAGATTAAAACAGGAGCTCCCTGCCGAACAGACCGCGTGGCAAAATACAACCGCTTACTGATAATAGAAAATGAACTTAAAACCGTTTAAGGACACAGAAGATAAGCCGTACCGCAGAAACGCGGTACGGCTGGGAAATATGTAAAAACGCTGAGGCCGGCAATCAGACCGGTTACCCCAAAAGAACGCCGAAGGTCTCCTGAAGATATTCGGCGGGGGACATACCTTCACTTGCGGGTACATAGAAAATGCAGTAGCACAGTACCGCTAAAATAATAAGCAGCAGAATTGAGATTATTAGCATAGCTTTATTGCCGGATTTTCCGGTTCTGCTTTCTTCCGGATAGCCGCTGTCATACTGATAATAAGCGTCTCTTTCATCACTGTAGCTTTCCGGTTCTTTAAAACGGTTCCCGCGCGGATTTTTAGCTTTTTCTGTACTTAAATACGAATCAGTTTCCTCTTCATCTGCAAAAGAGCTTCCGGAGCCTGTGCTTTCATAGCGCATACCGCCGGAGAGTGTGACGCCGTCCTGCTTTGAGGCAAAAAAGTCAAGCGGCTTTGAAGGCTCGGCAATGCCTGGATTTCCGGCGTTTTCTTCGCCGTAAAACGCCGGAAAATCAGCCGGTTCAGCGGAATCGGCGCCGCTTTGAGCCGGGTTCTGTTCTTTTAAAGCTTCATCGCTTTCAGCAGTCTCTTGATAATTCTCTTCGCTTTTCTCTGAAGACGGAGCTGCAGAGGGACCGTTTACAGCTGTAACGGCAGAGTCGGTCTCAATGACATCATCGGCTGGAGCCGCAGGTATTTCGGCGCTACTGGCGGCAGACTGTGCCGCCTGCGCCTTTTCCTTAAGCTCAAGCGCGCAGAGCTCTTCGATATAAGGGTGAATAAGAGTGTTCATTACGGTTTTGCGTACGGCTTTGTTGTCTGTTAAAAGAATCATTGCCTGCGGACCGCTTTCTATTATACAGCCGCCGAAATAGCCTTCTGGGGTAACCAAAGGGGTCGCGCCGTTTATTATTTTTATGCTGCTGCCGTCTGATATGCCGTAAAGCCTGCTGTCAACCTCGGTAAGCGTTTTGCTGATTGCGCGGGCGATGATTTCGATTATTCCGTCCTCGCCGAAGAGACTTCCGGCGATAAGAATAACGCGGCTGCGCGATACCGCGCGGGCAAGGTCGTGCACAAGTGTTTTCTTGTCCGGCGCTTTGTCGGTAAGCAGTCTCATACGGCAGCATCCGCATAAATTGAACTCAAGCTCAAAATCGGTATTTGTTTTATAGTAAATTATATCGACCTTTATATTCTGAAACATAAACGCTCCCCTTTCTTATCAGTCAAACGGATAATCAATTCCGCGGTCGTCATACCAGCGCTTTGGATACCGCGGCGAGGGATTGGTGACCGCGGCGGAGGTGTCTACCTCCGGATCCTCGCCCTCGCGGGTCTCACGCGCCATAACCACCAGCCGCGCGTCGTCAAAATCGTATACGCAGGTTACCAGGGTTATTATGTTGTCTCCGTTCACAACGTCGACACCGGTGTTGATAAGGCTTCGTTCATATGCCTCGTCAGCCCATAAATTAAAGTCCTCGTCGCTGAGAAAATTATTGCGAGAAATATTGTAAATGTAATCGTTGTCATCCTCTTTTGAGGCGTTTAGCACGAAAACCGAATAGATTTTGTAGGTGCTCTTTTTGTAAAGGGTGGAAAATTCAATCGTGGGATTCTGCTTGTAAAAGCTTAAAGATTTGTATTTTGTAAGATTGGCGAACATTGAGCCGTTGTTCATATTATGACCGTATATTACGAGATTTTTGTCGGTCTCATCCTCGTCAATCGCGTTTTCGCAATCAAAAAACAGGGCGCCGTAAGCGCTTCTCTGCTTTTTCTGATTATGGTTAAGATAATACTGGTTATCCGTGGTCTGATATATCGGGTTGTCGATTTTAGTGTTGGGAATTGTAATCCAGCCCTTGAAATCGCTGTTTTCCGCAAGCATAAGCTCGTTTATCGAAAGCGACGGGGCGGGGGAGGCGCCCGAATTTTCCGAGTGCCATAATACCCTGCTGTCCTCGATAATGCTTTCCTGGCGGCTTGCCGATAAAAAGTAATTGGTAAGATACGCAGCTGAAACAATAAAGGTTATAAGCGAGATAAGGAAGAAAAGCTTGATAATAATTTGTTTTACGTTATCCCGGCTGTTGGGAATATATGATAGATAAAGCCGGAAAAAAAACTGTTTTATTCTGCCGTTTTCCTTTGCGTGATTCATTTTTTAACTTCCTCTGTAGTTTTAATCAAAAGCCTCAGTGCCTCTGCCGCGGCCGTTTCTCTGACTTGCTCCCGGCTTTGATAGCTGATATTAAGCTTTTTTACGCGTCCGCCTGCCGAAGTGTCGGCAGCTATGTAGACAAGTCCCGGAGGGTGTCCCTCTGAGGGGTCGGGACCGGCTGCCCCCGTAACGGAGATGCCAATGTCCGCGCCGGCTTTAAGTCTTGCACCCGCCGCCATTTCGAGGGCGGTTTCACGGCTCACCGCGCCGTGTGTCTCAAGAGTTTTAAGACTTACGCCAAGAGCCTTGTTTTTAATCCGGCGGGAGTAGGAGACGATTCCTTGCTCAAATATCTCCGACGCGCCGGGAACGGCGGTTATATACGCCGCGACAAGTCCGCCGGTGCAGGATTCTGCGGTTGCAACCGTCAAGCTGTTCTTTTTTAAAAGCCGCACGGCGTCAGCCGCCGCTTGATAAATATCGCTTCTCATTTTCTGCATGACCTGCTTTATAATTTAATCAATGTAGGAATACTCCGTTTTGTTCACCGCGTTTTCAATAAGCGTATCAATGTCAAGCTCTTTTTCGGCGTTGGCGCAGGAATCAAGCGTAGGCCGGGTTTTGGGATGTCTGGGAGTAAACACGGTACAGCAGTCCTCATATGGAAGAACGGAGGTTTCAAAGGTGTCGATTCTGCGGGAAAGCGATATTATTTCTTCCTTGTCCATACCTATAAGGGGACGGAGCACCGGCATTGCGACTACGCTGTCCGTAGTGACAAGTGCCGGCAGGGTTTGACTTGCAACCTGACCGAGGCTTTCGCCCGTTATCAGCGCAAGACTGCCTGAAGCGCGCGCTATACGCTCGGAGATTCTCATCATCATGCGCCGCATAATAAGGGTGAAATAGTCCTCGGGACATTTTCTGCCGATTTCATCCTGAATCTCGGTAAATGGCACTACCGCAAGGCTTATCGTTCCGCTGTACGCTGCCACCTTTTTAAGCAGTGACCGTACCTTCAGCTCGGCGCGGGGGCTGGTGTAGGGCGGGCTGGCAAAATGTATGGCGTTAAGCTTAAGACCGCGCTTCGCCATAGTCCACGCGGCGACAGGACTGTCAATCCCTCCGGATATGAGCACCGAGGCTTTTCCCGCGGTTCCTACCGGAAGCCCGCCGGCACCTTTAAGCTGACCTGCTCTTATATATGCGGCGAAATCCCGTATCTCGACATATACAACGCAGTCCGGATTGTGCACGTCTACCGTCAGATGAGGATAGCTTTTAAGCAGCGCCGCGCCGGTTTGGCTGCATATTTCAGGGGAGGTCAGAGGAAAACGCTTGTCGGCACGCTTTGCTTCGACCTTGAAGGTTTTAATATTTTCCGCTACTGTACTAAGATATTCAACCGAACGTGAAAGTATGTCCTTCATCGATTTTTCACATACACAGGCGCGGCTGAAAGCGGCGATTCCGAAAATCTGACCGACGCGCTTCAGTGCCTCTTCAAAATCGTAATCTTCGGATTCAGGCTCGATGTAAATTGTTGACTGGGATTTTTTTATCTCGGTCTCTCCGAGGCCGCTGAGGCGGCACTTTATATTTTTTATAAGCGTGTTTTCAAAATTACTTCGGTTAAGCCCCTTTAAAGCCAGCTCACCATTTTTTATAAGAATTATTTCTTTCATCAGTTTGCCTTTCTGATTTGTTTTTTCGCGTCAAGAAGGGCGGCATAAAGCCTGTCGGCGTCCTCTTTGCCGTTATATCGGCTAAAGCTAATTCTGAGCGAGCTGTCAGCAAGTCTTCTGTCAAGCCCCATTTCAGTGAGAACATAGCTGCCATGTCCTTTCGCGCAGGCGCTGCCGCTTGATACGTAAACGCCGCGGCTTTCAAGAAAATGAAGCAGTACTTCAGAACGGTAGCCCGGAAGCGAAATGTTTAAAATATAGGGAAGACAGCCGTCGGGCGAGTTTATTACGACGCCCTCGGTTTGAAGCATCAGCTTTTTTGTGTAATCGAAAAGCTCCTGCTGTCTTATAAGACCGTCCTTTGGCTTTTCAAGCTCTTTCACCGCTCCTGCGAAGCCCATTATCAGAGGAAGCGGCTCGGTTCCGGAGCGAAGCCCGCGCTCCTGCCCTCCGCCGGTTATAAGCGGGTTCAGGCGCACACCCTTTTTGCAGTATAAAAAGCCTATGCCCTTGGGACCGTGAATTTTGTGCGCGCTTGCCGTCAGGAGCGATACTCCGAGTTTTTGCGCGTTTATTTCAAGCTTGCCGTAGCCCTGAACCGCATCGCAGTGAAAAAGGGCAGCCGGAACGGTTTTTCTGACAAGCTCCGCCGATTCTTTTACGGGCATCACGGCGCCGGTCTCGTTGTTTACAAGCATCATGCTTACAAGCACCGTATTCGGTGTAAGCGCAGCTTTAAGAGATTCAAGCGCAACTACTCCGTTATTTTCCGGCTTGAGCTTTATAACCTCAAAGCCCTCCTCCGAAAGCCTTTTTGCCGTTTCGAGTACTGACGGATGCTCAACCGCAGTCGTAATAATGCGTCCGCCGCGCTTTTTTGATTTCAGCAGCGTCAGAAGCGCCGTGTTGTTGGCTTCTGTTCCGCTGCCAGTAAAAATTATTTCGCCGGGCTCTGCGCCTATGGATTTTGCTACGGTTTCCCGCGCTTCGTACATGGCGGTCTCAGCCTGAATGCCTATTCCGTGCAGAGACGAGGGATTTCCCCAATCGTATTCCAGCGCCCTGTTTATGTATTCGACAGCCAGCCCTGACGGCTTTGTGGTCGAGCTGTTGTCGAGATACGCAATATGCTCCAAATTGCCGCGCTCCCTATATTCATATATAAAATATTATACAATATTTTTGTCGAATAAACAATAGGTATATCCTGCAAGAATGTAAAATATTTGTGACAGAAAGAGACCGACTCATTTAAGCTTTGAGTCAGTCTCTTTACGCTGTACTTTAAAATGTTTTCATCTGAATTTATTCAGACCCTGCTGAATAAGATTTCTGCTTTTCCGGAAACGGAGAACCGCAGCCCGGCGGGGATAAATACGCTGCCGCCTTTTTTTAGGCTTAAAGCTCCGCCGCTGTATTTAAGCTCCGCTGCGCCATCAAGAAGCACGAGGGAGACAAAGCTTCCGGTTTCTTCAAGCTGCGCCTCGCCGTCAAGACTAATAAGGCTTGCGGTGAAATATTCACACGAGGCAAGCCTCCTTACGCTTCCGAAGCTAGTTGGCTCTTCATTTCCGACAGCCCCGTAAGGAACGGCTGGCTTCGTTCTTTCGGTAACCTCAAGCGCCTTTTCAATATGCAGCGGACGCGGCTTGCCGTCTGCTCCGAGCCGTCCGTAATCGGAAACGCGGTATGTGGTATTGGAGTTCTGCTGAACCTCGGCTATCAGTATTCCCGCGCCTATTGCGTGGAGCGTTCCTGCGGAAATAAAAAACACATCGCCCTTATGAACAGGCACGTAATTGCAGATTTCGGACAAGGTATTGTCTTTTATCCTTTGCTCAAATTCTTCCCTTGAGACATCTCTGCTGAATCCGTAGATGAGCTGCGCGCCCTCTTCGCAGTCCACCACATACCACATTTCGGTTTTGCCGAACTCGCCCTCGTTCTTAAGTGCATACTCATTGTCCGGATGCACCTGAACCGACAGACGGTCCTTTGCGTCGATCAGCTTTATCAGCAGCGGAAAATATGGGAAAGCCGCGGCTCTTTCGCCGAGCGCCTTGTCCCCCCATATTTTTATAGCCTCCGGCAGGGTTTTTCCGGCAAGCTCGCCGTTCATGACAATATCGGGACCGTCCTTATGGCAGGAAAGCACCCATGCCTCGGCGGCAATATCCTTGTCCGTTTCAAAGTTGTATTCGGTTTTAAGCTTGGCGCCGCCCCATATATAATCCTTGACGGGAGGCTTTAACAATAACGGATACATAGTATGACTCCTTTCTTTTACAAAATAATTATAGCATAAAAACCGTCAAAAACAACCGGTATTTAACTCTTTTGCTTAAAAGCGGTTTTGACGTATAAAATCCTGCCGCTTTACTATACTAATAAAAAGATTGCCGCCCGCAAACGGGCGGATGAACGGAGAAATTGTTTTGGGTATAATTCAATGCGCTGAAAACTGCAGGTATCAAAGCGACGGGTACTGTCTGCTTGACAAATGCACCGCTGTAAATTCGGTTTCGGGGACCTGCCCTTATTTTATAGACAGATTATCTGATAACGGCGACCGCGTCGCTGAGCCGGCGGACACCGATAAGCTCAATTGAATCATTGACGGAGCTTATTTGTTTAAGGCAGGACTTCGGCAGAACGCATTTCTTGAATCCCATACGCGCCGCCTCGCTGATGCGCGCCTGCGCGCGCGGAACCGAGCGCAGCTCGCCCGAAAGACCTATTTCGCCGAATGCGACGAGATCATCGGGAATAGGAATGTCACGCAGACCAGATACCAGCGACATAGCAACCGCAAGATCTGCCGCCGGTTCGTCTATTCTTATTCCGCCTACTATATTCAGATATGTGTCAAGATTTGAAAAATACAGACCGAGGCGTTTTTCGAGAACCGCAAGCAAAAGGTTAAGCCGGTTATAATCAAAGCCGGTGGCTGTTCTTCTGGCGTTTCCGAAGCCGGTTGCGGCGACAAGCCCCTGAACCTCGGCTAAAATAGGGCGTGTACCCTCTATTATGCAGGTGATACATCCGCCGGACACGTCGCTCATTCTGCCTGAAAGCATCATGGCGGACGGGTTTTCCACCTCTGTAAGACCGGTTTCGGTCATTTCAAAAACTCCTATTTCATTTGTCGAGCCGAAACGGTTTTTTATGGCGCGGAGTATTCTGTAAGACTGGTTGCGCTCCCCCTCGAAATAAAGCACGGTGTCTACTATATGCTCCAACACCTTGGGACCGGCTATATCTCCGCCCTTGTTTACATGACCTACTATAAATACCGGGATATCAAGGCTTTTGCCGGTTCTCAGCAGCAGATTTGTAGACTCCCTTACCTGGGTTATGCTTCCCGGAGAGGATGGAAGATCGCTGTGCTGCATGGTCTGAATTGAGTCCACTATTACAAGCTCCGGTTTAGAGGAGCTTATATATTCGCATACCGACTGCACATCGGTTTCGGTCATTATCGAAACGCGGCTGCTTTCAAGCCCGATGCGCTTGGCGCGAAGCTTTATCTGTATAGCCGATTCCTCGCCGGATACATACAGTATGTCGAGCTTGTCCTGAAGCACTTGGCAGACCTGAAGCAGAATAGTAGATTTTCCTATGCCCGGATCGCCCGAAAGCAGCACCACCGAGCCTTTTACGATTCCGCCGCCGAGCACACGGTCAAGCTCCGAGATTCCGGTTACAAACCTGTGCTCGTCGCCGGCGTCAATCTGTGAAAGGGGAGTGGCGGCAAAGCTTCTAACCGCCCGCGGCGCGGGAGCAGGCGCCCTGCCTGTGATACGCAGGTCTTCCTCCATTGTGTTCCATGCGCCGCATTCGCTGCATTTACCCATCCATTTCGGGCTTTCATATCCGCATTCACTGCATACGTAGACTGTTTTGCTTTTTCCTGCCATTTGCTTTTCCTCCGTAGCTTTACGCTGAATAGTAGTCCTGTATTCCGCAAAAAATCGAGAACGCCATTTTTTTCTGATATTCCTCATCCTTAAGCCGCTCAAGCTCCGCGGTATTGCTTAAAAAGCCGCATTCAACGATGACCGCGGGTATTTCGGCGTTGTATAAAAGATATGTGCTTTTTGTCGCCTGCTTGCTGACGCGTTGGTTCTGCGGCTGCAAAAGCCTTACGACCGCGCTTTGGATATAATCGCTTAAAAGCTTTGATTCCTCCCGCTTCGGACCGTAAAATATCTGACTTCCGCTCGCCGCCGAGGTGGTGAATTTATTAAGATGTATGCTTACAAACACCGCGTCGGGATATTTATTTATCAGCTCAAGCCGGTTGCGCATATCGCTCTTTTTTCTTGAGGCAATTTTCTCACCCTCCGCGTCATCGGTGGAAACATCGCTTTCCCGCGTCATTATAACCTCAAATCCGCCCACCCTTAAAAAATCCCTTAGTGTTACGGCTATTTTCAGATTTATATCCTTTTCGATTGTCCCGTCGGGAGCGACGGCTCCTCCGTCAAATCCGCCGTGACCTGCGTCTAAAATCACGGTCGGACGTTCCTTAACAGGCGACCAAACGGATACACTGCCGTATTCGCGCATTATTGCGGAGCCTGCCGCCGCCGTCAGCAGAACTATTGCCAAAATCAGTGCCGCTCGTTTTCTGAAAACCACATTATCACTCCCGTACTGTTTTAAAATATGCTTTCAATCAGCCGGGTAGAACGGTGCGGAGCGGGAGGACAGGGATAATATTTTTTCGGCATTTATGCTATGTTAAATAGACATACACAATTTACATTTAATTGCTTGACATTATTCGACATAAGCAATACAATATTTACAAGAAGCATTAAAAATCGCATTATTATGAAAAATCCCCCGTACATGCTTAACATATGCGGGGGCAGTGGAGCTGAAGATGGGACTCGAACCCACGACCTGCTGATTACGAATCAGCTGCTCTACCAACTGAGCCACTCCAGCGTTTTTTGTCTATAAGATTATAACAATTACCGCGTGTCAAGTCAAGTAAAAAATATATTCGGGAGGAAAACTTAATGAGCGACACAATAAATCAGAGAATCGCATTATACAGAAAAATGGCAAACCTTACCCAGACCGAGGCAGCAGAAAGAATGGGAATGAAATACAGTACTTATTCGCAAATGGAGAGAAAGGGCAATATCAGTGCGGAAAGGCTGCGCGCCCTGTCGGAAATTCTGGGCGTTAAGCCGGAGATTCTGCTTTACGGTCAGGAGGGAAAGCAAAACAAGGAGCTGAATTTTTCAGCGGAAAAAACTGAAATCTCCAATACGCTCCGACAGCCGTCTGTGCTGGCTGAAAACACGCCTTCGTTCGCGCCCGCTCCGTTTGTGCCTAACCGCAAGGAGGAAAATATTCTTAAAATCCTCCGTAATCTCCCTAAGGAAGATTATGATGAGGTTATAGCTCTTATAAATAAAAAATACAAAGCGTCAAAAACAAGATAATTTAAAGGGGCTGCCGCAATAGGACAGCCCCTTATATATTATTGTCAGTCATTGTGCAGACGGTAGGAAAGCGTCATCAGGCTGTCGCCGAAATGAACGTTTTCAACTTTTACGCCGGGATATTTAAGTGATATATCGTAATGGCTGAAATTCCAGAATCCTTTGATTCCGAGAGCTACAAGCTGATCCGTAACCGCTTCCGCCGCCTTTTTCGGAATACAGAGTATTGCGGTTTCCGGAAGATTTTCACGGCAGAATTCATCAAGCGTTGACGTGCTCCTGATGGGAAGATCCTTTATGACCTGCCCTACAAGCGACTCCTTACTGTCAAAAAGCCCTATAAGCCGAAAGCCCTTCGATTCAAAATTTATATGCATTGTAACGGCGCGGCCTAAATTGCCTATGCCTATGAGTATGGCAGTCTTTGGTGTGTCAAGCCCTAAAATGCGGCCTATTTCGGACTGCAGCAGCTCTATATTGTAGCCGTAGCCCTGCTGACCGAAGCCGCCGAAACAGTTGAGATCCTGCCTTATCTGACTGGCGGTAAGCCCCATGCGCTCTGAAAGCTCGCGCGAGGATATTCTTGTCATTCCCGAAGCCTTAAGCTCACCCAAAAACCGATAATACCTCGGCAGCCGTTTTATAACCGAATTTGAAATTATATTTTTGCTCATACGATCACTCTTTTAACCGTTTTTCAGTTTAATAATAAGCTGTTGTGAAAAAAATGTCAAGAAAATTAAAAAAAGTTCTTGACTTTCCGTAAAAAACGGGTATAATAAAATAGTAATCATTATTAGTTTAGGTGATTCAATGAAAAACTACTCGCGGCAGCGCGAAGCAATCATCAATGTATTACGTTCGACCGACATTCACCCCACGGCAGGCTGGGTGTATGAGCGGGTTCGTGAAGTTATACCGAACATAAGCCTCGGAACAGTTTACCGGAATCTTGATCAGCTCAGTAAATCCGGAGAAATTCTTTCGATTTCGGTCGGTGACGGTTACGAGCACTTTGACGGAAACAGCTCTCCACATGCGCATCTTCACTGTAGGAAATGCGGAAGAATTGCGGATGCGCCGTTAAAAAACGATTTTCTGGCGGCCGCCGCGCTTGAAAGCGGCTTCATTCCCGATACCTCGGTTTATATCGTTTACGGTGTCTGCGCCGAATGTAATGCAAAAGAAAAAGAAATAAATTAACGGAGGAATTAAAAATGAAAAAATATGTATGTCTTGTCTGCGGTTATGTTTACGAGGGCGAATCCGCTCCCGAGGAGTGCCCAATCTGCCATGCGCCGGGCTCAAAGTTTGCCGAGCAGTCGGCTGAAAGGACATGGGCTGCCGAGCATGTCGTAGGCGTTGCGAAGGGCGTTGACCAGAGAATAATCGACGGTCTCCGCGAGAACTTCAACGGCGAGTGCTCAGAGGTGGGAATGTACCTTGCTATGGCAAGAGTAGCGCACCGCGAGGGCTATCCCGAAATCGGTCTTTACTGGGAAAAGGCTGCCTATGAAGAGGCTGAGCATGCCGCTAAATTTGCCGAGATGCTCGGCGAGGTCGTGACCGACAGCACCAAGAAAAATCTTGAGATGCGCGTTGACGCTGAAAACGGCGCTACTATGGGCAAGTTCGAGCTTGCGAAGCTTGCCAAGGAGCTGAATCTTGACGCTATCCATGACACCGTCCATGAAATGGCGCGCGACGAGGCCCGTCACGGCAAGGCGTTCGAGGGTCTGCTCAACAGATATTTCAAATAATCGAAAAAACGCATAGATAATGTATTTTCGAGACATTCGCCGTTTATCGGCGGGTGTCTCTTTTTTGTGCTGTTTTGGCGTTATGGTGCCCCTGTTGGTGTCCCGCTTTCAATCCAATCTATCAAAATATCGAAAAGGTGTCCCATGTGAATGGTGTCCCTAATCGGGTTGTGTTTCTTTGAGTTTTACCAGCTTATAAAAGCTGGTTCTTTTAGTCTGCGTTTGTTCCATTGCGGTTTTAGCGGTGATAGCTCCCGACTTCCAAGAAGCATAAACTTCATTCCAGTTGTCGGGGAATTTCAAGGCGGGGCGTCCTAATGCTTTGCCTTTTGCCTTTGCCGCTTCTATCCCTTCCGCTTGCCGCTTGCGTATGGTTTCGCGTTCCTGTTCTGCGATAGTTCCCAATACTTCAATCAGAATATTGTTTACCATTTCAAAAACCCATTCCTGTCCTTGCGGCAATTCCATCATGGTTGTGGGTAAATCAATGACTTTTAAACGAATACCATTATCTTTGAAAAACTGCAATTCATTTTTAATATCCGCTTTGTTTCGACTTAAACGATCAAGAGATTTGATTACCAGCGTATCGCCACGACGAAGCATGGCGTTTTTTAACGCCTGATAGCCTGT
>CALWUZ010000002.1 GCA_944384845.1 uncultured Clostridia bacterium | reverse complement strand
GCCGCTCAAGGCAGAAGTGTTGATGCCCTTGTCGGCGGCCGCTACGGCTTAGGCTCGAAGGATATCCCGCCCTCAAGCATTTTCGCTGTCTACAAGGAGCTTGACAAGGACGCTCCGAAGCACAACTTCACCATCGGCATCACCGACGATGTTACTGAGCTTTCCCTGCCCGAGGAGCCGGCTCCGAACACCGCCGCCGAGGGTACTATCGAGTGCAAGTTCTGGGGTCTGGGCGGCGACGGCACCGTCGGCGCCAACAAGGATTCCATCAAAATCATCGGCGATCATACCGACAAGTATGTTCAGGCTTATTTTCAGTATGACTCGAAGAAAACTGGCGGCATCACCATTTCGCACCTGCGTTTCGGTGACAAGCCTATAAAGAGCCCATATTATATAAATAAAGCCGACTTTGTCGCCTGCCACAATCCGTCCTATGTTATCAAGGGCTACAAGATGGTAAACGACGTAAAGCCGGGCGGCGTGTTCCTTATCAACTGCCAGTGGGACGCTGATGAGCTTAACAAGCATATGCCTGCTGAGGCTAAGCGCTATATTGCCAAGAACAATATTCAGCTTTACACCGTTAACGCTATTGATATAGCTGCGGAAATCGGTCTCGGCAAGCGTACCAACACCGTGCTTCAGTCCGCCTTCTTCTCGCTCTCCAAGGTTCTTCCCGAGGCTGATGCCATTTCCTATATGAAGGAAAAAGCGCAGAAGTTCATGAAGAAGGGCAAAGAGATTGTGGAAATGAACGAGAAAGCTATCGACGCCGGCGCTTCCGCTTACGTAAAGATAGATGTTCCTGCCGACTGGGCAAACGCGACTGACAGTACCGAGCCGGTTAAGGAAGAGGGACCCGAAAAGCTGGTCAAGATGGTTGACGATATTATGAAGCCGGTAGGTCTTATGAACGGCGACGCGCTTCCGGTATCGGTATTTATGGACCACGCCGACGGTACCTTTGAGCAGGGCGCCTCGGCTTATGAGAAGCGCGGAGTCGCGGTTATGGTTCCGGAATGGAATCCCGATACCTGCGCCAAGTGCAACAGATGTTCGTTTGTCTGCCCGCACGCAACCATTCGTCCTTTCGTTCTTACCGCTGAGGAGGCCGCGGCAGCGCCCGCCACGCTTAAGAAAGCTCCGAAGCCGTTCCTTAAGACCGATTACATTTATGCTTTAACCGTTTCTCCGCTCGACTGTATGGGCTGCGGCGTCTGCGTCGGAGTATGTCCGACCAACTCGCTTAAAATGGTTCCGCAGGAATCGCAGCTTGCTGAGCAGGATTCCTTTGATTACTGCGTTGCCAAGGTAGCGGAGAAGAAGGACGTTGCTACCGACGCCAACGTTATCTCCTCGCAGTTCAAAAAGCCGCTGCTTGAATTTTCCGGCTCCTGCGCCGGCTGCGCAGAGACCTCTTATGCACGTCTTATTACTCAGCTTTTCGGTGACAGGATGTATATCTCCAACGCCACCGGCTGCTCCTCGATCTGGGGCGGTCCTGCGGCGACCTCGCCTTACACTACTGACGCTAAGGGTCATGGACCCGCATGGGCAAACTCTCTGTTTGAGGACAACGCTGAGCATGGTTACGGTATGTATTTGGGTCAGAAGGCTATCCGTGACCGCCTGATAGACGAGGTCAGAGAAATCGTCGGCTCCGGCAAGGCAAGCGCCGAGGTTAAGGCGGCGGGCGAGGAATACCTTGCCTCTCTGGACGACGGAGCAAAGAATGCCGCCGCGTCTGAGGCGCTGACCGCCGCCATTGAAAAGGCGGGTGCCGACTGCGCTCTCTGCAGGGATATTCTTGAACACAGCGAGTTCCTTAACAAGAAATCCGTCTGGATTTTCGGCGGAGACGGCTGGGCCTACGACATCGGCTTCGGCGGCGTGGATCATGTATTGGCTCAGGGCAACGATGTTAATATCATGGTCTTTGATACCGAGGTTTACTCCAATACCGGCGGTCAGGCTTCAAAAGCCTCTAACATCGGTCAGGTCGCGCAGTTCGCGGCTGCAGGCAAGGCTATAGCCAAGAAGAGTCTTGCCGAAATCGCCATGTCTTACGGATATATATATGTAGCCCAGATAGCTATGGGCGCAGATATGAATCAGACCCTTAAGGCGCTCAAGGAGGCTGAGGCATACAACGGTCCGTCACTTATAATCGGATACGCTCCCTGCGAGATGCATTCAATTAAGGGCGGAATGGTCAACTGCCAGAAGGAAATGAAGAAGGCGGTTGACTGCGGATACTGGGATATGTTCCGTTACAACCCGGCGCTTAAGGCACAGGGCAAGAATCCCTTTATTATCGACAGCAAGCCGGCTTCCGCCGACTACAAGGACTTTATTATGGGCGAGGCGCGTTACTCCTCACTTACCCGCTCGTTCCCCGAGCGCGCCGAGCAGCTCTTTGACAAGGCCGCCGAGACTGCAAAGGCTCGCCGCGCGCATCTTGAGAGACTTGTCAAGCTTTACGCTCCGGAGGAAGAGTAAGCTCTTTCCGGCGGTTAAAAGAATTAACGGGCACGCGGATAAATTCCGCGTGCCCAAAATTCTTCCGACAGCCTTTCGCAATTTAAGCGGTCGGGGTTTAAATGATTTTTGTGTCCTTCTGAAATAACAAATAAAAAAGCGCTTTTAAGAAAAAAAGCTTGATATTTTTTAAATTATATGGTATGATATTTTTGTTCGGTATCCGGCATGTGCCGAGCAGCATTAAAAAAATAAAAATTGTATGTGGGGGTATAGCTCAGCTGGGAGAGCGCTTGAATGGCATTCAAGAGGTCAGCGGTTCGATCCCGCTTATCTCCACCACTTAAAACCGTATGAAAAATAGGTTCATACGGTTTTAATTTTTTGGTTTGGCTGTATCAACATTTTCATTTGCCGTAATTTTTGATCGGGGCGGAATTTTTACACTGTATTAAATATAATATTATCGGCTGAAATTATGATTTTGACCTGCTGCGCTTTATACGCTCTCCACGACAAATTTATTGCGGAGGCAAAACAAAAATGTTTTCTTCTTTTGGTTGACTTTAAAGCGGCGCTGTGGTAGAATAATAAAAACAAGGTCTTTAAGCGGGGCGCCGTGACGCCGGCAAGATTGTAAAGCGGACTGGGAAGCAGTCTGTGTTTGTTGCGTCCGTAACCCGCCTGGAAGCGGGTTTTTTATTACCGATATGGAGCGTAGCAAATGAAATTGTGCCTTAAAAACGTAAACGTATATAAAAACGGAGCTTTTATAAAAGAGGATTATTTTCTTAATACCGATACCGTTTCAGCCGGCGCACTCGCCGGCCGGATTTCCGATTTTAATAATATTTTTGTTTTACCGGCTTTTTGCGATGTACACGTACATTTCAGAGAACCGGGTTTTTTTTATAAGGAAACGATAAAATCCGGCTCCGCGGCGGCGGCGCGCGGCGGCTATACCGACGTCTGCGCGATGCCTAATTTAAAGCCGGTGCCGGACTGTCCTGAAAATCTTGAGGCAGAGACCGATATAATAAAACAAAGCGCCGTTGTAAAAGTCCACCCCTACGCCGCGATAACAAAAAACGAGGCGGGAGACGAAACAGTGGATTTTGAAGCTTTAGCTCCATACTGCGCCGCCTTTTCGGACGACGGCAGAGGCGTTCAGAGTGTCGGAGTTATGCGGAAGGCGATGACCGAAGCCGCGGGGCTCGGAAAAATAATAGCCGCCCACTGCGAGGATAATTCGCTCCTCTCGGGCGGATACATACACGACGGGGAATACGCCAGGCTTCACGGTCATAAGGGAATTTGCAGCGAAAGCGAATGGAAACCCATTGAGCGCGATCTGCGGCTGGCAAGGGAAACCGGCTGCAAATACCATGTATGCCATGTTTCCGCTGCGGAAAGCGTGGAGCTGATAAGACGCGCCAAGGCCGGGGGAACCGACGTCACCTGCGAGACAGCGCCGCACTATCTTGTCTTCAGCGATAAGGACCTTAAGGAGGACGGGCGGTTTAAAATGAATCCTCCGATACGCTCGGAGCGGGACAGGCTTGCGCTTATAGAGGGCATAAGGGACGGCACAATAGATATGATTGCCACCGACCATGCTCCTCACTCGGCTGAGGAAAAGTCGGGAGGGCTTGCAAAAAGCCTTATGGGAGTAGTCGGGCTAGAAACCGCCTTTCCGGTGATGTATACCTTCCTTGTCAAAAAGGGAATAATTACGCTTGAAAGGCTTGTTGAGCTGATGTCGGTTAATCCGAGAAAGCGGTTCGGAATAAAAGCGGCCGGTGATGTGTGCGTTTATGATCTCGGAGCTGAATATGCAATAAATCCCGACGAATTTCTTTCAAAAGGGCGCAGTACCCCGTTTGAGGGTATGCGAGTCAGCGGCAGAAATCTTATCACGGTATGCGGAGGTAAAACGGTATGGGAAGCAAGATAATAAAAAAGCTTGTGACCGAGGACGGCGCCGAGTATTACGGCTACGGCTTCGGATTTGACTGTGAGCGGGTATGCGAATTGGTTTTCAACACCTCGATGGTTGGCTATCAGGAAATAATTTCCGATCCGTCCTACACCGATCAGGCGGTGATTATGACCTATCCGCTGATAGGTAACTACGGCGTAGCCGACGAGGATTACGAGACTAAAACGCCCACGATAGGCGGTCTTATTGTAAGGGAATACAACGACCTGCCCTCAAACTTCAGGTATACCAAGACCCTCTCGGAAGTAATGGAGGAATATAAAATACCGGGAATTGAGGGGATAGATACCCGCAGGCTTGCGAGAAGCGTGCGGGATCTCGGCAGCCGCCGCGGAATAATCACCTTTGGCGAAACGCCGGTCAGCGCGGCGATAGATACAATAAACAAAACCCCCGTCCCGCATGACGCGGTGGCAAGGGTAAGCTGCAAAAAAAGATGGTACTCAAGAACCGCCAACGCAAGGTACAACGTCGTAGCGATCGACTGCGGAATAAAGCATAATATAATAAGAAGCCTCAACGCGCGGGGCTGCAACGTCACGGTGATGCCCTTTTCCACCCCCGCCGAAGAGGTAGTTAAATGCAAGCCTGACGGAGTTTTTTTATCAAACGGTCCCGGAAATCCTGAGGACGTTACTCCGGTTATAGAGCTGGTGAAAAAGCTGCGCGGGAAATATCCGATTTTCGGTATCTGCCTGGGACATCAGCTTATATCGCTTGCGCTGGGAGCGGACACCTACAAGCTCAAGTTTGGGCACCGCGGCGGCAACCATCCGGTAAAAAATCTTGAAACCGGAAAAATAGAGATAACCTCTCAGAACCACAGCTACGCGGTCTCGGAGCAGAGTCTTGCGGGCACGGGGCTGGTCGTTACCCACAAAAACATACTTGATGGAACGATAGAGGGCGTAAAGGACGAACAGGACCGTATTTTCAGCGTTCAGTATCACCCTGAAAGCGCGCCCGGACCGCAGGACAGCGCTTATCTGTTCGACCGTTTTATCGCTTTGATGGAGGGGAAATAAATGCCTAAAAGAACCGATCTTAAAAAGATACTTGTCATAGGCTCCGGTCCTATTGTGATAGGTCAGGCGGCGGAGTTTGACTATGCCGGCACCCAGGCCTGCCTGGCGCTTAAGGAGGAGGGCTATGAGGTGGTGCTCTGCAACTCTAACCCTGCCACGATTATGACCGATACCTCTGTGGCGGACAAGGTGTATATGGAGCCCTTAACGCTTGAATATTTAGCCAAGGTCATACGCTATGAGCGCCCTGACGCGATAGTTCCCGGCATCGGCGGTCAGACGGGGCTTAACCTTGCTATGCAGCTTGAGAAAAAGGGCGTGCTGCGCGAATGCAGTGTGGAGCTTCTCGGAACCAGCAGCCGCAGCATTGAGCGTGCTGAGGACAGGGAGCTTTTCAAGGAGCTTTGCGAGGAGATAGGCGAGCCGGTTTTACAGTCAATAATAGCCGGGAGCATTGAGGACGGCTTAAAGGCAGCGGAGGAAATGGGCTATCCGGTGGTGCTGCGTCCCGCCTTTACGCTGGGAGGAACAGGCGGCGGTTTTGCCGACAATGAGGAGGAATGCGCCGAGATTCTGCGCGGCGCGCTGGAGCTGTCTCCGGTTCATCAGGTACTGGTGGAAAAAAGCATAAAGGGCTATAAGGAAATCGAATACGAGGTGATGAGGGACGCGAACGATACTGCGATTACGGTCTGCAATATGGAAAACATAGATCCCGTCGGTATACATACCGGAGATTCGATAGTAGTCTGCCCTTCGCAGACGCTTACCAACAAGGAATACCATATGCTGCGCGACAGTGCCCTTAAGATAATCCGCGCACTTAAAATAGAGGGCGGCTGCAATGTGCAGTTCGCGCTTGATCCGCTTTCCTTCGATTACTATGTCATTGAGGTGAACCCGCGCGTTTCGCGCTCTTCGGCGCTTGCCTCTAAGGCCAGCGGCTATCCGATAGCGAGGGTTTCCGCCAAAATCTCAGTCGGAATGCGCCTTGACGAGATAATGCTTGCCAACACGCCGGCATCCTTTGAGCCGGCGCTGGATTACGTAGTCACCAAGATGCCGCGCTTTCCGTTCGATAAGTTTTCATCTGCGAATAACAGGCTTTCAACCCAGATGAAAGCCACGGGTGAGGTTATGAGCATAGGCAGGACCATAGAGGAAAGCCTTTTAAAGGCGGCGAGGTCGCTGGAGATAGGCGTCTGTCACCTTTATATGAAGAAGTTTGACTCCTTTGCCGACGAGGAGCTGTTAAGCTACATTGCCGACGGCACCGACGACCGTATTTACGCCATTACCGAGCTGCTGCGCCGCGGCACCGATCTGGGGCTTATTTACGACCGCACCAAAATAGATATGCTGTTCCTTGAAAAGATAAAAAATATAGTCCGCACCGAAAAGGCGCTTAAGGAAAACGCGGGAAACTTTGATATGCTGCGCGCCGCGAAAAAATCCGGCTTTTCGGACGATTTTATAGGAATGCTCTGGGGTATGACCGGCAAGGACATTTACAATATACGCTGTGAGAAAAATATGTTCCCGGTCTACAAGATGATAGACTCCTGCGCTTCCGAGTTTGAAAGCTATATCCCCTATTTCTACTCAACCTACGAGGAAGAAAACGAATCGGTGGTATCCGATAAAAAGAAGATAATCGTTTTAGGCTCAGGTCCTATCAGAATAGGTCAGGGCGTGGAGTTTGACTATTCAACGGTGCACGCCGTAACCACAATCAAGAAATCCGGTTTTGAGGCTATAATCATAAACAACAACCCCGAAACCGTATCGACCGACTACACCTGCTCTGACAAGCTGTATTTCGAGCCGCTCTGCACCGAGGACGTTATGAACATTATCCACCTTGAAAACCCGATAGGTGTAATAGCGTCTTTGGGCGGTCAGACCGCTATCAATCTTTCAGACAGTCTGCACGACCGCGGCGTTAAGATAATCGGCACCGACTGCGACGCTATCGACCGCGCAGAAAACAGGGATTTATTTGAAAAGGTGCTCAAAGAGC
>CALWUZ010000001.1 GCA_944384845.1 uncultured Clostridia bacterium | reverse complement strand
CTTGATTTTAAGCCTCCGCGTGCCCGTAAGCACCGCGCCGTTGTTTGCCGCCGCGGCAGCCATAAGGACCGGTCCCAGATCCGGACAGTCCGAAATATCTATTTCCGGACAGCCTCGGGCTATCTTTTCAAAAAGCTCGGGATAAACCGCATCGCCCTGACAGGTCTGCTCATTAAGACCGGAAACCGAGACGCTGCCGCCCGTAAGGTTCAGCGCGCTGAAAAAAGCCGCATTGGAATAATCCCCCTCAACCGAAAGCCTGCGCGGTTTGCAGGTCTGGGCGCCCTTTATAAAAATTGTATGCTCGTCTGCGCGGCTTACCCTCACACCGAAGTCTGCAAGCGCTTTTATGGTCATAGCAAGGTACGGTCCGCTCTCAACAGTGCCGGTGAGCTCAATGCTGCTGTCCTTTTCAAGCAGAGGCAGCGCAAACATAAGACCGCTTATAAACTGGCTTGAAATATCCCCCCGCACGGAATATTTTCCGGGTGAAAGCCTGCCGTTTACCGTAACGCTGCTGCCGCCCTTGATAAACTCAATCCCCTGAGCGCGGCACATTTCCTCATATACCGAAAGCGAACGCGCAAAAAGCCGTTCGGTCCCGAAAAGGGTTATCCGTCTGTCAAAAAGCAGGCACAGCGGCAGCATAAACCGCAGCGTACTGCCGCTCTCACCGCAGAAAAGCTTATCTGAACGTATTTCCGCGCCCGGCTTAAGCCCGCCGGTATGCACAATGCTTCCCGACACTTCGGTTTCAGCGCCCAGCGCCGAAAGACAACTGAGAGTCGCCTTAATATCCTCCGAAAGGGCGATGCTGCTTATTTCGCTGCCGGAGGAAAGCGCCCCGCAGATAAGATACCTGTGCGCCATGCTTTTTGATGGCGGGGCCTGCACGGTACCCGACGTTCTGCTTTTGCCGACTGTGACTATCATTTTTTATCTCCGTAATTTTCAATAAGAAAGTCTATCGCTTCAATATATCCCTTTATGCCGTGACCGCATATCGTTTTCACGCATGCCGCCCTGATAAAGCTTACCTGCCTGAATTTCTCCCTTGAGGAAACGTCTGAAATATGCACTTCAACCGTAGGGAGCGACACCGCCTTTACGGCGTCAAGCAGGGCTATGCTCGTATGGGTATAGGCGCCGGGATTTATAACTATGCCGTCGGACGCGCCGTACGCCGCCTGAATCTCATCGACAAGCGCGCCCTCATGGTTGGACTGGAAAAGCTTTACCTCTATTCCCTTTTCCTCAGCGTGCCTTTCTATATAGGAGCAAAGCTCTTCAAAGCTGCCGCTTCCGTAAATTCCGGGCTCCCTTATTCCAAGCATATTTATATTAGGTCCGTTAATCACTGAAATTTTCATTCAAAAAAACCTCTGTTACCGCCTTTATATTTTTATCAAGCTCTCTGACCGCTTTAATCACCGCCTGAGCCGACGTGTTGTAAAGCCCGTATCTCTCCCTGTACCGCCTGTAAAGCATGTCACGGTTTGAGGAAAGCGGGCGGTCGTCGGTCGTGACCAGCTCGTCTACAGGGCGGTCGATAAAAATAATAAAACCGTTTTCCTTTAAGAGCTGCACATTGCGCTGATTTAAAACCGCGCCTCCGCCGGTGGCTATCACAGCAGACTGCCGCGCGGATACCTTCTTCACTATATCAGCTTCTATTTCGCGGAAGCCTTTTTCACCGCATTTTTCAAATATTTCCGGAATTTTCATACCTGTCTCTCTGACGATTTCCTCATCAGTATCGATAAAGCTCTTGCCAAGCGCCTTCGCGGCTTTTCTCCCGATCGTGGTCTTGCCGCATCCCGGCATTCCTATTAGCACAATATTTTTTTTATCAAGCAATATGCTTTTATAAACGCGCTCGGTTTGAGAAGACGGAATTTTGGTTCCCGTAAATTTTTCCGAAGCGAACGCCGCCTGCGCCACCAGCATATAAAGCCCGCCGGCGGCGTTTATTCCCTTTTCCCGCGCTCTTATTACAAGCTCGGAGCACAGCGGGTTGTAAACCGCGTCGGTAACCGATTTAAGCTTCGGAAAAAGCTCTATGTCCGCCGCTGCCGTACCGATATTCGGATACATACCGCACGGGGTCGTGTTTATCAGCGCCTCGGCATCGCGGCAGCTTTCCGCCGCACAGGCGTAGGTTAGCGCACCGTCCCTGCCGCTTCTTGAAACCCTTACTACCTCAGCCGCTCCGAGACTCTCCGCAACCGCGGCGGCGGTTTTCGAGGTGCCGCCGCTGCCGAGAACAAGCACCTTTTTGCCGCTTAAAGATACTCCCTGCCTTTCGATAAGCGCCTTCATTCCCGAAAAATCGGTATTATAGCCGTAAAGCCTGCCGTTATTATTTACAACGGTGTTTACCGCTCCTATTCTTTCCGCGGTTTCGCTTATCCTGTCAAGATAGGGAATAACTTCCTGCTTATAGGGGATTGTGACATTTATCGCCTTAAAATCAGCTGCTTTCATAAATCCGTCGAGCTTATCCCGCGGTATTTCGCAAAGCTCATAGTCATATTCTGCAAGCTGAGCATGAATTATCTTTGAAAAGCTGTGCGAAAGCTTTTCTCCTATACAGCCGTATTCCATTATTCCGCCAACCAGTCCGTTCCGAATCTTCCGCATAGAATGTCGCACATGGTGATTGCGGCGATACTGTCTATCACCACGCGCGCTCTGTGGACTATGCAGGGGTCGTGCCTTCCGCCCGCGGTAAAAAGCACATTTTCCTTTTTTATAAAATCTACCGTATGCTGTTCCTTATGAATCGTGGCGGTCGGCTTCACCGCGCACCGGAATATAATCGGCATACCGTTTGTAATGCCGCCGTTTATGCCGCCGTTATTATTTGTAAGGGTTTTTACGGCGCCGTTCTCAGCCGCAAATGCGTCGTTCGCCTCACTTCCGCGCATATCGCAGAGCGAGAAGCCCCCGCCGAACTCAACTCCCTTTACCGCCGGCACCGAAAAGAGCGCGTGGGAAAGCAGGCTCTCCACCGTATCAAACCACGGCTCGCCTACACCCGCCGGAAGTCCGGTTACGGCGGTCTCAAGCACTCCGCCTACGCTGTCCCCATCGTTTTTAGCGTCGGTAATTTCCTCTTTCATTTTCTCCGCCGCGGCGCCGTCAAGCACGGCAAACTGCATTTCTGACAGGGCGGCAATATCGCTTTCATAATTTTCAAAGCCGCGGTCGGAAATACCCGCAAGCCGCGATATATGTGTTCCGATATATATCCCTTTAGCCCTGAGCGCTGAAATCGCCACCGCGCCCGCCGCCGTAATTCCGGCGGTAATCCTGCCGCTGAAGTGACCGCCACCCCTGTAAGCCTCAAAGCCGTGATATTTCATATACGCCGTATAGTCGGCGTGACCGGGACGC